>NZ_JBNWBW010000074.1:0-551 GCF_053522725.1 Agrobacterium sp. 16-172Ci | reverse complement strand
TATGAGACCAATGGCAACGAGCCGGAATATCGCAATCACTTCGAGGCGATCCCCGCCCGTGTGCCGCTGACGCCGCACCGGTCAACAAAACGCCCGCGCATCGAAGGCACGCAGGTGGCGATCGTCGCCGGACCTGAAGGCGAAGAAATCCATCCTGACCAATATGGCCGCATCAAGCTGTGGTTCCCGTGGGACCGCAAGGCGAAGAAGGACGGCACGGACACGTGCTGGGTGCGGGTCAGTCAGGCATGGGGCGGCGGCACATGGGGTGCACAGGTCATTCCGCGCATCGGCATGGAGGTGATGGTCGCCTTCGTCGATGGCGACCCGGATAAGCCGCTGGTCATCGGCGTGGTCAACAATCCGGCCAATTCCGTGCCTTACGACCTGCCGGCCAACAAGACGCGCATGGTGCTGCGCTCCAACAGCCACAAGGGCGACGGTTTCAACGAAATCACCTTCGAGGATGAGGCCGGCAAGGAGAACCAGTTTTTCCACGCCCAGAAGGACCAGACGACGCGGGTTCTGAATGACCGGACCAAGCGCATCGA
>NZ_JBNWBW010000073.1:0-553 GCF_053522725.1 Agrobacterium sp. 16-172Ci | reverse complement strand
GGAGCACACTATGAAGAACTATCTATGCAAGTTCATTCCGCCTCGGGATGATTTTCTGGCGACGATGAGCGATGACGAAAAGACGTGGATGGCCGGGCACGGCGCCTTCCTCGACGACCTGCTCGATCAGGGCATTATCGTCGCCCATGGACCGGTCATGGATCCGGCCGG
This sequence comes from Agrobacterium sp. 16-172Ci, assembly GCF_053522725.1. NCBI lineage: Bacteria > Pseudomonadati > Pseudomonadota > Alphaproteobacteria > Hyphomicrobiales > Rhizobiaceae > Agrobacterium > Agrobacterium sp. 16-172Ci. Next base: position 382 of record NZ_JBNWBW010000073.1, on the reverse strand, counting down.
CGGCTATGGCGTCTCGATCTACCGGATCGCCGATGACCAGGACATCGCATCCTTCACTTCCCGCGATCCGATCGTTGCTAACGGCGTTGGCCACTACGAGCATCATCCGATGCCTCACCTGAAGGCGCGCGACTGAGCCTGTGATGGACAAGGACGCTTTCAGGCACACGCTTGACGTCTGAAACATCGTAACAATCCAAGGACCACAGACATGACAATCGCCCTTATTACCGGTGCCTCCAGTGGCATCGGTACGGTCTACGCACGCCGTCTGGCGGCCCGTGGCCACAATCTCGTCCTCGTTGCCAGAGCCACCGACCGGCTGAACGCACTTGCCGATGAGCTTCGCTCGGCCCATGGCGTAACCGTCGAGGTGATCACC
>NZ_JBNWBW010000072.1:0-611 GCF_053522725.1 Agrobacterium sp. 16-172Ci | reverse complement strand
GGTGATCACCGCAGACCTGACGGATGCCGCACAGACGGAGCCGGTGGCGCAGCGCCTGCGTGCCGATCCGCCGATCGACATTCTGGTCAACAATGCCGGTGCGGGTCTGAGTGGCGGTCTCGCCAATGCCGATCCGGTTGCACTGGAGAACCTGCTGCGCCTCAATTCGCTGGTGCCCACCTTGCTGACTGCGGCCGTCCTACCCGGCATGCTCCAGCGCGGTCACGGTTCGATCGTCAACATCGCGTCCGTTCTCGCCCTTCTGCCGGAATATTCGCATGGCATTTACGCGGCGACGAAGTCCTATGTGCTGACCATGTCGCAGAGCCTGCATGCCGAGGTCGGCTCCAGGGGTGTCTATGTGCAGGCCGTGCTGCCGGCCGCCACTCGCACCGAAATCTACGACCGCATGGGCGGTGACATCAGCAAAGTGCCCGATGTGATGGAGGTCGACGATCTCGTCGATGCGGCCCTGGTTGGCTTCGACCAGAAGGAACTCGTGACCATTCCGCCAGTCCCCGATGTTGCCGACTGGGAAGCTTTCGAACAGGCCCGAATGGTCCTCGCGCGCGGCTTCAGCAATGCAAAGCCTGCACCGAGATATCGAGGAT
>NZ_JBNWBW010000071.1:0-613 GCF_053522725.1 Agrobacterium sp. 16-172Ci | reverse complement strand
GTCGGGCACGCTGGAAAACTATGTGACGGTCCAGACCCAGCGCGATTACTTCAAGCCGTTCATGAATTCGGTGGTGCTGTCGCTCGGCTCGACGATCATCGCGCTGATCATCGCCATTCCCGCCGCCTGGGCCATGGCGTTCTCGCCGACCAAGCGCACCAAGGACATTTTGATGTGGATGCTCTCCACCAAGATGATGCCAGCCGTCGCCGTGCTGGTGCCGATCTATCTGATCTTCCGCAATGCCGGCCTGCTCGATACCCGCATCGGGCTGACCATCATGCTGACCTTCATCAACCTGCCGATCGTCATCTGGATGCTCTACACTTACTTTCGGGAAATCCCCGGCGAGATTCTGGAAGCCGCCCGCATGGATGGCGCATCGCTGTGGAACGAGATCGTGCATGTGCTGACCCCGATGGCGGTTCCGGGCATTGCCTCGACGCTGCTCTTGAACGTCATCCTCGCCTGGAACGAATCCTTCTGGACCATCCGGCTGACGACCACCAATGCAGCCCCGCTGACGGCCTTCATCGCCTCCTTCTCAAGTCCGCAGGGGCTGTTCTGGGCAAAACTCTCGGCCGCCTCGATGATGGCGATCGCCCCCATTCTC
>NZ_JBNWBW010000070.1:0-913 GCF_053522725.1 Agrobacterium sp. 16-172Ci | reverse complement strand
TGATCGTCGGCGGTGTGCTGCTCATCACGGTGGTTGGCGGCATCGCCATTGCGCTTCTGCTCGACAATGACATTTTCGGCCAGGGCATCGTGCGCATCATGATCATCTCGCCCTTCTTCGTCATGCCGCCGGTGGCAGCACTGGTCTGGAAGAACATGATCATGCATCCCGGCTACGGGGTGCTCGCCGATCTCTCGCGTTTCTTCGGTTTCCAGCCCGTCGACTGGTTCGCGCAGTTTCCGCTCTTGTCCATCATCATCATCGTCGCCTGGCAATGGCTGCCGTTCGCGACGCTGATCCTCTTGACCGCCCTGCAGTCGCTCGATGGCGAACAGAAGGAAGCGGCCGAGATGGATGGCGCCAACTTCGTCAACCGCTTCATCTACCTGACGCTGCCGCATCTGTCGCGCGCCATCACCGTCGTCATTCTCATCCAGACGATCTTCCTGCTCGGCGTTTACGCGGAAATCCTCGTCACTACCAATGGCGGCCCCGGTTACGCCTCCACCAACCTTGCCTTCCTCATCTATCGCACAGCACTTCTGGGCTACGACGTCGGCGGCGCTTCGGCCGGCGGTATCATCGCCGTCATCCTCGCCAATATCGTCGCCATCTTCCTGATGCGCGCCGTCGGCAAGAACCTCGACCGGTAAGGGGGAAACATCATGGCCCGCAAGACAACCACTCGCGCAAAGATCGGCTTCTCCATCGCGGCCTGGGCCGTGGCGCTGCTGCTGTTCTTCCCGATCCTTTACGCCTTCCTCACCTCGATCAAGACCGAGCCGGAGGCAATCGCCGGCTTCAGCCTCATTCCGTCGGGCACGCTGGAAAACTATGTGACGGTCCAGACCCAGCGCGATTACTTCAAGCCGTTCATGAATTCGGTGGTGCTGTCGCTCGGCTCGACGATCAT
>NZ_JBNWBW010000069.1:0-957 GCF_053522725.1 Agrobacterium sp. 16-172Ci | reverse complement strand
CACTGCTGTCCGGTTTAAATTTGGTGGACATGGCGCACGGTGTTGATTCTACTCGTATTCGAGCGTTTGGCGACGATCTCGGACACGAAAGAGGAGCAACACCGTGCGGCACAAGAATAGCGTCTTTCATGATCTTTTGAAGCGTATTCCCTGGGCGGCGTTTGAGCGGCTTGTGGATGAACACGGGGCTGACAAGCATGTCCGCCGGCTGTCGACCAAAAGCCAGTTCGTCGCCCTCCTGTATGGGCAGTTGGCGGGTTCGGTGAGCCTGCGCGAGATCGTCTTTGGCCTGGAGAGCCACTCTGCACGGCTCTATCATGTCGGCGCAAAGCCGGTGTCGCGCTCGACGCTTGCCGATGCCAATCGTCTGCGTCCGAGCCCTGTCTTTGCCGGGCTGTTTGCGCAGATGGTGGCGATGGCGGGACGCGGCCTGCGCCGGGCGGTGGGCGAGGCAACCTACCTCATCGATGCGACAGGGGTTCGCCTCTCCGGTGCCGGATCGCAGTGGGCGCGGTTTTCCCATCAAGCCTGCGGCGTCAAGGTCCACATCGTCTACGATGCGGATGCCGAACAACCGATCTATGCGGCGGTCACGCCGGCCAATATCAACGACATCACGGCTGCCAAGGCCATGCCGATCGCATCAGGCGCAACCTATGTCTTTGATCTTGGCTATTATGATTTCGGCTGGTGGGCCAAGCTGGACAAAGCCGGATGCCGGATCGTCACCCGGTTCAAGTCGCATACGCCGCTGACGGTCACCCATGAGCAGGCGGTGGACGGCGACGGTGTCATCCTGTCCGACCGCATCGGCCTTTTGCCGGCCCGCCAGGCCAAAAGCCGCAAAAATCCGTTCAGCGATCCGGTCCGCGAGATCACCATCAGGACCGAGACGGGAAAGGTGTTGCGCATCTTCTCCAATGATCTCGATGCACCGGCTCACGAGATCGCCGATCT
>NZ_JBNWBW010000068.1:0-1069 GCF_053522725.1 Agrobacterium sp. 16-172Ci | reverse complement strand
GTTATTATGATTGATCGTCGCTCAAATCTGATCTCCGCCCCAATCAATTCCATCTCACTCATATAGTTTCCGCGCATAATCATTCTCCAGTCATGTCGGCAATTTCAACATAAAAATCATATATTTACACGTTATCGTCCCCGCAATCCGCAAATTGCAGGCCGTAAAAGCAAGATTCTGGTCGCAGATTTACATCTGCTCTCAAATATCCATATACAATTCAATGCAGCATATATTTTATATGTTTCTGCGTATATATCTATATAAATATATGTTTACGGAATCCTCCCAGGTCGAAGGGGCTCTCCCCTCTTCATCTCGGTTTCCAAATTCGAATTCTTCTTCTGGTTGTATAAATATTGCTTCTTGCGTCGACGATTCATAATCTTCGCCACCCTTCGCCTCATCAGCACTGTATCCGCACGAGCCGCAAGGACGTACATCTCATAAAGACCCATTTGAACACACCTTTCCTATCACGCGACGCAGTTGCGACCGTGTCATGAGCTTCATCTCTTTTTCCATCAGCCTTTCAGCTCAATGGGCATTGCAACGGGGCACTGAAAATTGCCACCTGTGGAAAATAAAGACACTTATCAGTGCCCCGCATCAGCCGTTATGCCTGTCAGAGCTTGTCCTTCAGCCAATGCGTTTCGGAGAAATAGAAAGGCCCACCACAAACCAGATTCCATCTCTCCTCCGGTTACGGCCAGAGGACTTTCACTGGCATATCCGAATTATGAGAGCGACGCGTCTTCTCTCACAGCCGGTATACCAGCTCATCGCTAAACCGAAACGTCTCCCGGTTCATCCAAGAACAAGAGTATTATAGATCAAGCATCGAAGACGGGGATAAATGGAGAGATAAAAACCTTCCTAAAAAGAACTAAAAAATATTGAACTAGCGCCAATCTACTGAAAACAATATAAATTTCATGTCAGTAAAACATAGTAAGAACGAGAAAGAGAATGACCTGCCACTGAGAATTTCCTCCAGATTGGATTAGAGTCCGGCCCATCGAGGACGGACTTATGAAGAAGCAGAGATTTACGGAAGAGCAGATTATTG
>NZ_JBNWBW010000067.1:0-1098 GCF_053522725.1 Agrobacterium sp. 16-172Ci | reverse complement strand
AGCGGATCACGCCATTCTGTAATTCTGCTCCCTGGTCATCATTGCCCAAATGATGCGCGCCATCTTATTGGCGAGCGCGACAGCCGCCACCATTCGAGGCTTTCGGCCCAGAATGCCTCCCAACCAGTTGTCCGGTAACACGCCCTTGCGCACGATCCAGCGGATCAGGCTCATGGCTCCGACGATGAGTAGCTTTCGGATATCGGTTTGCCCCATCTTGCTGACACCACCCAGTCGGGTCTTGCCTCCCGTGGAGTGCTGCCTGGGCACAAGGCCAAGCCAGGCAGCAAAATTCCGGCCGCTCTTAAATGCGCGAAGATCTGGAGCAAATGCGAGGATCGCGCCGGCGGTCACGGGTCCGACGCCGGGAACGGTGCAAGGTCGACGCATATCTTCATTTGCCTTGGTTGCGTCTCGAAGCTTCAGCATCAGCCCGTCAATCTTTTCGGTTAGCAGCCTGATCTGGTCGAGGTAAAGCTGACCAATCTCTCTCACTCCAGCAGGGAGGTCATTGGTCTCATCGGCCAGAATGCCCACTACAGCCGTGAGATTGGCTGGTCCTTGAGCAACGATAATCCCGAATTCGCCGAGGTGCCCACGTAGCGCGTTGATGAGCTGGGTGCGCTGGCGCACGAAGCACTGGTGCGTTCGAAACGCTACCGCACGCGCCTGATGTTCAGCGCTCTTGACCTCGACATAATGCATGTTCGGTCGCTGTGCAGCCTCCGCGATCGCCGCTGCATCGGCTGCGTCGTTCTTCTGTCGTTTGACAAACGGCTTCACGTAGATCGGCGGAATTAACCGTACATTATGGCCACAGCCTTGAGCAAAACGGCCCCAGAAATGGCTGGTGGCACAGGCCTCCATCGCGACGATACACGGCGACTGCTCACTCAAAAGCTGCTGCAATCGAGCCCGTGAAAGCACCCGGTTGAATAGAACCGCCCCGCCGCGATCCGTTCCACAGACTTGGAAGCTCCGCTTCGCGAGGTCGATCGCAAGGATTTGCACCTGTGTCATCTGCCTTTCCTCCGTGAGCGCCACCATGGCGCTGGGCAGGCATCATACTCCGATGGGGGCATCCACCCCATCAGTTCA
>NZ_JBNWBW010000066.1:0-1140 GCF_053522725.1 Agrobacterium sp. 16-172Ci | reverse complement strand
GGGATGAGCGACTGTCTTTGATGTCAAGCGTTTTGCCATGGTTTGTTGTCTCTGATGATGGCGTTGAGCATTGTCAGAAGCTTTCGCATGGTTGCGACGGTAGCGAGGATTTTCGGCTTTCCGGCTTCCACGAGGCGATCGCGAAAGGCCTTGAGGACTGGATTGTGCCGTGCCGCCACCAGCGCTGCCATGAACAACACCGCCCGGACCTTGCCCCTGCCGCCACCGATGAAGCTTTTGCCCTTCCATTTGCCCGATTGCCGGGTCCAGGGAGCAAGGCCCGCCAGCGAGGCGATTTGACGCCGGTCGAGACTGCCCAGTTCCGGCATCTCGGCAAGAAGCGTGCGCGCCGTTGCAGGCCCCACACCGGGCACGGAGGTCAGCAGCGCCTCACGCACCCGCCACACGGGGGATTTGCGGATGTGATCGTCCATTTCCGCATCGATGCTGTCCACCTCCCGGCGCAGGGCGGCAAGCAGGCGCTGAATGCTTTTGCGGGTCGATTTCTCCAGCGCCATGCGTAACCGGTTCTCTTCGGCCACGATCATCTGCACGATCTGCCGCCTGCGGTCGACAAGTGCCGACAAAAGCTGGGTTTGCTGATCACGCAGAGGCCGGATCTGTGGCTTGGTGGCAGACACGAAAGCGGCAATCACCGCCGCATCGACCGCGTCGGTCTTGGCACGGCGACCGATGGCATTGGCATAGGCGCGCACCTGCGCCGGATTGACCACGATCACCGCAAATCCTGCCGCCGAAAGCCGTGCCACGGCCAGCGTCTCGAAGCCGCCTGTGGCTTCAAGCGCCACGATATCGGCATGCACCTCTTTGAGACGCTCTACCAGATCGTCGATCCCGGCATGGCTGTTCTCGACGAAGAACGCCGTGCCCGATGCTGCGAACGCCACATCCAGACGGTCCTTGGAAACGTCGATGCCAACACTATTATCCATCTTATCCCATCCTTGCCTAATCGGGCTTCGCACACGCAAGCGGCCCCGGCGACTGTTCGGGTTCGATGAAAAAGCGGAGGGAGACCCGGGCTCATCCACGGGATCAATGTCCCCAGGGGGGATCGGTCTTCCATCCGCCACCGCACAAGCGACAATAGCACAGCGCGGCGAAATCAAGTTACAAGGG
>NZ_JBNWBW010000065.1:0-1143 GCF_053522725.1 Agrobacterium sp. 16-172Ci | reverse complement strand
CTTGTGTGGACGTATTGTGGTTTACTTGATGCATAGGCCGGGATGCGCATCCCGGCCTATGCAGGCAGGCGGCCGTATTTCCGGACTGGTTTACGCAGCCGAGATCAAGCAAGGCCCTGCCTGCTCCCTTTGACCCCGAACGGTTGATCGGGCTTTCGCCCGCACCACAAGCCTGGGAGCAAGGCCATGATACCGGAACTTCTCTTCGTCGGCATCGACGTTTCCAAAGCCCGCTTCGATGTTTTCGTCTATCCGGCCGGCAAGCGCTGGAGTACCGGCAGTTCGCCGACACAGATCGGCGCTCTCGCGAGCCGCCTTCTGGGGCTCGGACCGGTCGTCGTCGGACTGGAGGCGTCCGGCGGTTATGAGCGCAGGCTGGCCGACAGCCTGCATGCGGCAGGCCTGAAGGTCCATATCCTGCCGCCCGCAAGGGTTCGCAATTTTGCCAAAGCCATGGGGCAGCTGGCAAAGACCGATATGATCGACGCTGCCGTGATCGCCCGCTATCTGGCAACGGTACACGCTCACCTCACTCCATATGAACCAAATCCCGTGCGCAGTCGCCTGAGCGCGTTGGCGGCCCACCGGCGCAGGCTGGTCGCCGAAAAGAGCGGTCTGACGAGCCAGCTCGATACCATCGAAGAGCCGCTGGTGCGCGACATGCTGGAGGTACGCCTGCGCATCATCGACACGGACATCGCCACTCTCGACCGCGCCATGCGCGATCTGCTCAAGGCGACGCCCGGCCTGCGAAAGCGCCACGACAGAATGTGCAAGGTCACCGGCGTCGGCCCGGTGCTGGCCACCGCGCTCATTGCCGATCTGCCTGAACTCGGCACTGTCTCTTCAAAGGTCATCGCCGCTCTTGTCGGCGTCGCGCCGCATGCGCGTCAATCCGGCTCATCAAACCGACAGGGCAAATGCTCCGGTGGCCGCAAGCATCTACGCGACATCGCCTATATGGCCGCACTCAGCGCCATTAAGGTCAAAGACCCCGTTCTTGGAGCCTTTTATCAGCGCCTGCGCAGCAAGGGAAAACCCTTCAAACTAGCCATCGTCGCAACAATCCGGAAGCTCGTCACTATCCTCAACGCCATCGCAAGGACAGATCCAGCATTTGCTTGATCATCCACGGTTGCTTGA
>NZ_JBNWBW010000064.1:0-1171 GCF_053522725.1 Agrobacterium sp. 16-172Ci | reverse complement strand
GCCCCGCTGACGGCCTTCATCGCCTCCTTCTCAAGTCCGCAGGGGCTGTTCTGGGCAAAACTCTCGGCCGCCTCGATGATGGCGATCGCCCCCATTCTCGTCATCGGCTGGTTCTCGCAGAAACAACTCGTGCGTGGCCTGACCTTTGGCGCCGTGAAATAAGGAACGACAAACATGGGCAGCATTTCCCTTCAGAACGTGTCCAAGCTCTTCGGTGAGGCAAAGGTCATCCCGTCGATCGATCTCGATATCCATGACGGCGAGTTCGTCGTCTTCGTCGGTCCCTCCGGCTGCGGCAAGTCCACGCTTTTGCGCCTGATTGCCGGGCTGGAGGACGTCTCCGGCGGCAAGATCGTCATCGACGGCAAGGATGTGACGGAAAAGGCGCCGGCCGAGCGCGGCCTTGCCATGGTGTTCCAGTCCTATGCGCTTTATCCGCATATGAGTGTCAGGAACAACATCGCCTTCCCGCTGAAGATGGCCAAGCTCGACAAGGCGATCATCGATAAAAAGGTCGAAGACGCCGCAAGGGTGCTGAACCTTACCGACTATCTCGAGCGCCGGCCCTCGCAGCTGTCGGGCGGCCAGCGCCAGCGTGTCGCCATCGGCCGCGCCATCGTGCGCGAACCTTCCGCCTTCCTGTTCGACGAACCGCTTTCCAACCTCGATGCGGCGCTGCGCGGCACCATGCGGCTGGAAATCTCCGAGCTGCACAACACGCTGAAGACGACGATGATCTACGTCACCCACGACCAAGTGGAAGCCATGACCATGGCCGACAAGATCGTCGTGCTCAACCGCGGCAATATCGAGCAGGTCGGCTCGCCGATGGAGCTTTACCGCTCCCCCGCCAACCTCTTCGTCGCCGGCTTCATCGGCTCACCGCGCATGAACCTCATCACCGGCGATTACGCCCGCAGCAAGAATGCCACCACCGCCGGGGTGCGGCCGGAGCATCTGGTGCTGTCGAAGGAAAGTGGGCTGTGGCAGGGCAAGGTCACCGTCGCCGAACATCTCGGATCGGATACCTTCCTGCATCTCGAAGTGTCAGGCATCGGGCCGATTACTGCCCGCACGGACGGCGAGTTTGAGTGCAAACACGGCGATACCGTCTTCATCACGCCCGATGACACCAAGATCCACAGGTTCGATGAAAAGGGTGTGGCGATAT
>NZ_JBNWBW010000063.1:0-1270 GCF_053522725.1 Agrobacterium sp. 16-172Ci | reverse complement strand
TGACCTGCCACTGAAGTTTCATCCGGCTGCGATTAGAGCCTCGGCTGTTTTTGATAAGCCAAATGGCGTGGTGGGAGCAACCGGCGGAAACGCGAAGCTTTCATATTGCGTAGCGTTGGAGCCGGTTGCGGCGATGATCCCGGCATAGTCCGCCGGGGTTTGGTATCCGAGTGATGAGTGCGGCCGGAAATTGTTGTAATCGTTAGCCCATTCCGCAATGGCGCTGCGGGCATGGTCGAGACCAAAGAACAGGCTCTCGTTGAGCAACTCGTCGCGCATCCGGCCGTTGAAACTCTCAACATAACCGTTTTGCATTGGCCTACCCGGCGCGATGTAATGCCACTCGACCTTGTGATCCTTCGACCAGGCAAGGATGGCATTCGAGGTCAGTTCGGTCCCGTTGTCTGAGACAATCATGCCAGGCTTGCCTCGTCGCTCGATGAGCGTCGTCAACTCCCGCGCGACACGGCGACCTGATATCGATGTGTCCGGGATCGTCGCCAGGCATTCGCGTGTGACATCGTCGACTACATTGAGGATGCGGAAGCGCCTGCCGCAGGCGAATTGATCGTGGACGAAATCCAGTGACCAGCGAGCATTCGCCTTTGCTTCGTCGAGGATCGGGGCACGCGTGCCGACGGCACGCCGCCTGGCTTTCCGCTTGCGCACGGAAAGACCTTCCTCGCGATAGAGCCGGTAGATGCGATTGACACCGGACGGCTCTCCGTCTCGTCGAAGCAAGATGAACAATCGACGATAGCCGAACCGGCGGCGCTCATTGGCCAGATCGCGCAGCTTCGCTCGCAACTCGACCTCCGGCGGTCGAGAGGATCGATAACGGATCGTCTTTCGGTCCGCAGATATGATCTGGCAGGCCCGCCGTTCCGAAAGACCCATGACGGCCTTCAGATGCGTGACAGCTTCACGCTTGGCGGCAGGCCCTACCACTTTTTTGAGAGAAGCTCGCGGAGTGCGGCTGTATCCAGCATCTGCTCGGCGAGCAGCTTCTTCAACTTGGCATTCTCGTCCTCAAGCGCCTTCAAACGTTTGGCCTCTGACACTTCCATGCCGCCATATTTGGCCTTCCAATTATAAAAGGTCGCCTCGGAAATCCCGTGCTTGCGGCAAAGATCAGCCGCCTTAACGCCAGCCTCTTGCTCCTTCAGCACCCCAATAATCTGCTCTTCCGTAAATCTCTGCTTCTTCATAAGTCCGTCCTCGATGGGCCGGACTCTAATCCAATCTGGAGGAAATTCTCAGTGGCAGGTCA
>NZ_JBNWBW010000062.1:0-1669 GCF_053522725.1 Agrobacterium sp. 16-172Ci | reverse complement strand
CCGCCAGCAAAAGACGGATGGTCAGACGAAACAGGTGGGGGGTCAAAATTGGACGCCGGTCACCCCGCCAGAGGGGTCAATATTCCACGCCGAAACACATATAGGGCTTTCCAATTGTGGACACGGGCCGACAAACTCAGTGCATATTAAGCAAGTTTCGCGCCAGACTGACCTGTGTAGGTGCTTATACGGGCGGCATGATGCCGTTCGCGTGCTGCCGTTGCGGCCCGCACGTTCATCTCTGAATACGGAGACAACAATGAGCAATCATGATTTTTTGCGCGCGGCAGCTATCGCGCTTGATGCTGTGATGCGGGTTCCAAAGAAGGCTCCTCTAAAATCGAAGCCTTCAAAACCAGAATTCAGTAGTTCAAACGAAACGGTCATCGTTCAGGATGAAGATCTCTTGGTACTGACCAGCTCACGACCCGTCACGACCATGGCCGAAATCGCCATCTCAGCCTGAACTCAAGCCGTCACTCGTACAACCGGGAGAAATCTCTTTGTTGCTCTCGTCTCGCTACCAATAAGGCAACCAAACCAAATGCAGCCAAGACCATTCGTAATCGAAATAAAATCCCCTCGCCTCAGGGCCGTTCAAAACAACCGGGCCTCTCTATAGGCAAGTGTCGATCTTGAAAAGCCTCCCGTGAAATCGCGAAGGAGTTCCCTATGATCCCGATGACAGTAAGCTTAACCTCGGACGCCGTGTGCAGCGGCCAGTAAATCCGTGATTATTCCGTCGGTCTGTATTAACCCTGCTTCGGCGCGAAGAACAAACGTCCGGGGTCAGTCGCAGCTATCGCGAAGAAGGCCTTCAGCATCCTCAACGTCTGGAACAATGCTGCACGCGCGTGCCTAGCTACAGTTACTGACAGTCAATCGCAGAGGCGTGTCGACAGAGCCATGCACGCCCAGGCGCTCGGCAAGATCGATGATCGGGATGACTACGCCCCGCAGGTTCATCACGCCCAGCATATGTGGCGGCGCGTGGGGCAAATTGCTGTCCGCGATGGCTTCATCGAAATTCTCTGCGTTGTTGAGGAGCAGGAATCGCTTTGTGGCGACACGCATTTCCATCAGATCGGCGCGCAGGTTCGCGGCATGGTGCGTATCTTCACGCCTGTCGCCCGATGCAACGCTGGCCACGATTTTCTCAGACGCCTCTTCCATCTGCGGGCCCAGCGTGTTCACTGTGCCTTCGACCGGCCCGTCGCGCTTCGTTTGCAGCTCTACTACGTCCTCGAAGGCTGCCTCGTCATCGCCGATTGCTGAAATGGTAGAGTCTGCGGTTTTGATTTGACCCTCGCCAGTCGCAAGCACGCGCATTTCGACGGCAAGCTTCTTTGTCTGGTCGACGCGCGCTCGCACAGCGGAAACGGCATCGTCAGAAGAAGAGATGATGAAGTTCTTAACGGCGAGCCGCGCTTCAAGCAGGTTGGCCTGGATCCGACCGGCTTGGTTTGTCAGCCACGCGATGCTTCTATACTCGTCGAAGCGCAAGGCCACTCGCTTAACGATGCTGGCATGGCGTATGAAGTGCATGATTCTCTCCGAAAGGTCCAGCCATTGTTGGTTTCCACGCGGAACTGAGCCGGTGGGGGTGCGGATAAAAAGTTGGACTGTTTTAAATGCTCAGGCCGAGGCTCTTACGATATTCGACCGGGCT
>NZ_JBNWBW010000061.1:0-1865 GCF_053522725.1 Agrobacterium sp. 16-172Ci | reverse complement strand
CAGTTCCTTATCGACGAGCAATGTGATCCGGAAAAGATCGAACGCATCATCGCTGATGAGCCAAATTCATAAGGTCTGCGGCCTAGTCCGGATGGTTACGACGAACCTCACGTACAGGCTTCCCATATGTGAGAAACTCCAATGTAGTCTCCATGGAGAAACTCCCGTTCTTCATCCATGGAATGTCGATCATAGATCAGGCGGCAGCGAGCAAGGTGGGGGTGGAACAGCGGTTACTTATGACCTCGAAACCGCGCTGGTTCGATTAAGCGATCACGCTTATGGCAGCGTAGGCTTAAGCCTCCGATGATCTCGATCGCACCAGGTGCGGTTGAAACTTTCGACCCGGAGCCTAGACGTACTTGCACAAGTTATGCAGGGGGATATTGCCGCGCAGCTAGCTTCCCGGAGCCCATCTTGTACTTATCGAGTGTTGGGTAAAGCTCTGCCCATCGCACGTGGACGGGCACATTGAAGTGTTCCCAAGCTAGCTCCAACGCCGTCAAGACATTTTTTCTGCCATCCTCCGTACCTGTAGCTTGTGAGATTGATTGCTCTAGAGCCAAAACTGTTGCGAGTGCAGCTTCAGCGATTTCCTCTGCTTTATAAGGAAATTTGTTCTCGAGTTCTGTGATGGCGACTAAACCGATCATGTAGTTCATTCTAATGACGCCTGGTGGGTGATCGGAATTGAAAATGGTACTCACGTCAAACGGATGATCGTCAAAACCTCGAACAATCGCAGAAACTCCAAAAACAAAGCATCGTAACCGAAGGAGTTCCTTTTCTGCTTCACTGGGGCTTGGACGGATTTCCTCTATAGCGACCGGGGTTTGTAACCGTAGTTGAAGCAATAGCCACGTTGCAAAGCAGTCGGCATCGTATTCAAGAGCTTGGCTTGTAAGGTTATCGTCGCGTTCATCCGAAGGGTCATCTTCTAGAATAAAGGTGAGACCGTTGAACTCTTTGCCAAGCTCTAAATGTCCATTAATGATGTGTCCTAGCTCGTGATATAACAACCATTCAATAGCGCCATATGCAATTTGTGTGCACAATATTTTCAATGGCTCATCGAATTTAACAGGCGCTTCAAAGCCAAGCGCTGTATACGCGGCAAACGTATCGGACGCCATCGCTTCGGTGCGGTGGGTATAGGTGTCGAGCGTATACTCAAGGTGTTGAGCAATCGCCGATGTGCTCATAAGCTGAATTACGGTTCTAAACGTGCGTATTGGTGCTGCAAGCCAAACCGCCACGCAGTACTCGTCTTTACCAAGTCTGATGGCGCAGGCTTGGAAGTCTTTTTCAGTGTCGTGGACAAAGCAGAGATAAATCTTTGCGCGTACGTCCAGCTTCCGCGTGAGATTATCAATAGATTTTCGGCAGAAAGTGAAATACCGCCGCGCCAAAACTCCGACGCTGTCATCGCTTTCCGTCTCAAGCACGAATCCATTGCAACCAAGCTGCTGTGATAGAAGATCATTGATATTGGCTATGTACGCATCTGGCAGATCAGTCACCATTACCTATCTCCTTCTCCGCGAATTTGGGCTGAACTGCGCAATTCGCCACAGAGGTGTGCCAACCAAGCCACCCATTTGGCTACGCTTAGTGGCTAGGACCAGTTCAATGACCCTATCCTGACTATGCGCTTGACTGGCTCAGGAGTAGTAAGTCCTCGCTCGCGTAAAATATGAAACCCATTGATTCTTTGATTGATTTTTCCAAATCCAGCTCCGCACGAAATTCGTCTAGCTGTTTTAGCGCTGACCTGCCACTGAAGTTTCATCCGGCTGCGATTAGAGCCTCGGCTGTTTTTGATAAGCCAAATGGCGTGGTGGGAGCAACCGGCGGAAACGCGAAGC
>NZ_JBNWBW010000060.1:0-2469 GCF_053522725.1 Agrobacterium sp. 16-172Ci | reverse complement strand
AAACCGCCGAGGACGATTTATGACTGGCGGCATTACCTTGCGGTCATCCAGCGCAAACCCGGAGCCCTGCGCAATGGTGCGCCTTTCCTGGAATTGCCGCTGGCTTTCGACAACTGCAGGACCAGATGCTTCGCCGTGCCGGTGGTGATCGGGAGATGGCCGACATCCTCGCTCTGGTGCTTCATCACGACGAACAGGTTGTCGTCAGGGCTGTGGAACTGGCTCTGGATCAAGGCGTGGCGACTAAGACGCATGTGCTGAATCTGCGCCAGTTGCACCGATGCGAGTTCATCGACGGAGCGCAGAATGTCGTGCTTGTCGGCGGACCTGGCACAGGAAAAACACATGTGGCGACCGCCCTCGGTGGCGATCGAGCATCATCGCCGCAAGGTCCGCTTCTTCTCGATCATCGAACTGGTCAACGCGCTTGAGCAGGAGAAGGCTAAAGGCAAGGCAGGCCAAATCGCTGAGACGCTGGTTTGTCTCGATCTGCTGATCCTCGATGAACGCGGATACCTTCCGTTCAGTGCCTCAGGCGGAGCGCTACTCTTCCACCTGCTGAGTAAGCTCTACGAGCGCACCAGCGTCGTCATCACCACCAACCTCAGCTTCAGCGAATGGGCCACCGTCTTCGGCGATGCCAAGATGACAACGGCTCTGCTGGACCGGCTGACCCACCGTTGTCACATCCTCGAAACTGGAAACGACAGCTTCCGATTCAAAGCCAGCTCGGCTGCAGCCGCACAGAAGAGAGGAGAAAAGGCCAATCCCTTGACCAAAACCTGATCAGAAAACCATACTCAGAGGTGGCTCACTTCTCGGTGGAAAAACCGGGGGTGCGGACGAAAACTTGGACCACCAAGGAGGTAGTTCATGTATTCCTACGCAGACAGACTTCGAGCGGTTGAGCTCTATATCCGGCTTGGCAAGCGGCTTAACGCGACCATTCGCCAGCTGGGATATCCCACCAAGAATGCGCTGAGGGGCTGGTACCGCGAGTACCTACAGCATCTCGACCTGCGTACTCAGCCGGTAGCGCGAGCGCCAAAATATTCAGAGGCTCAGAGGCAGGCGGCACTTGAGCACTTTCGCACCCATGATCGTTGCATCTCTGCGACGATGAGGGCGCTCGGCTATCCCGGTCGAGGAACTCTAACCGCATGGGTTCGTGAGACGTTTCCGGAGGCGCGGACATCGATGGTCGGTCGATCGTGGCATCCTGGCTACTGCGAGGAGGTTCGGCAAGCAGGCGTCATCGGGCTATGCAGTGGAGATGAAACCTCTCAACAGGTCGCTGACCGACTGGGCGTTTCAAGACCGACATTGTATGGCTGGAAAAAGCAGCTACTCGGTCATGAGGGTTCTTCATCCATGAAACGCCGCAAAACCAACTCCAAAGTGCCAGAACGTGAGGAACTTGAGCGACAGCTTGAAGCCCTCCAGCGTGATGTCCGCCAGTTACAACTCGAGCATGATCTCCTGAAGAAGGCCAACGAACTGCTAAAAAAAGGCCTGGGCGTCGATCTGCAGATCCTGAGTAATCGGGAGAAGACCCAGCTGATTGACGCCCTTAAGGAAGTTTATCGCTTGCCAGAGCTGCTTGCCCAGCTTCGGATTGCCCGCAGCTCCTACTTCTACCATCGCGCCCGCATGTGCCTGGCAGACAAGTATGCCGCCGTCCGCCACAGCCTAGCTGAGATCTTTGAAACGAACCGTCGTTGCTACGGTTATCGACGACTGCAGGCGTCGCTGGCCAGACAAAGCGTGGTAATCTCGGAAAAGGTTGTCCAGCGATTGATGAAGCAGGAGCAGCTGGTCGTTGCCAGGCCGCGTCGACGGCGGTTTGGATCCTATCTGGGAGAAATCAGTCCAGCGCCCCAGAACCTGATCAATCGCGACTTCCATGCAGAAGCGCCGAACGTGAAGTGGCTGACAGACATCACCGAGTTCCAGATCCCAGCAGGCAAGGTGTACCTTTCGCCCATCATCGACTGCTTTGACGGCATGGTCATCAGCTGGTCCATCGGAACCCAACCGGATGCAGGTCTCGTCAACACCATGCTGGATGCGGCCATCGGAACCGTCGCCAACGGCGAGGAACGGCCAATCATCCATTCTGATCGCGGAGCCCATTATCGATGGCCCGGCTGGTTAACCCGGATCAGCGAAGCAAGACTGGTCCGCTCGATGTCTCGAAAGGGTTGCTCGCAAGACAACGCCGCGTGCGAAGGCTTCTTCGGCCGGTTGAAAACCGAACTCTTCTATCCACGAGATTGGAAGGCCATGACAATCGAACAGTTCGTCGGGGAGGTAGATGCCTACATCCGCTGGTACAACGAAAAGCGCATCAAGATATCGCTGGGATCGCTCAGCCCGGTCGAATATCGTAAGAGCCTCGGCCTGAGCATTTAAAACAGTCCAACTTTTTATCCGCACCCCCACCGGCTCAGTTCCGCGTGGAAACCAACA
>NZ_JBNWBW010000059.1:0-2483 GCF_053522725.1 Agrobacterium sp. 16-172Ci | reverse complement strand
GCTGTCAATCGGCGCGGAATGTTGACCCCTTATCGGCGTCCAATATTCACCCCCTGTAGGCGATCAGCGCTTGGCCTGCCCGGCGCTGGCCGGGGTTGCAGAGGGTAGGCCAAGTGCGGGTGACGGGTGTCTTTGGCTTTAGCTTTGAGAGCGGTTTTTGAAGCGCCAGGACTCGTTGCCGGTTTCCACGATCTCGCAGTGATGGGTCAGGCGATCGAGGAGGGCCGTCGTCATCTTGGCATCACCAAACACCGACGGCCATTCGCCGAAGGCAAGGTTGGTCGTGACGATGACCGAGGTGCGCTCGTAGAGCCTGCTGATCAGGTGGAACAGGAGCTGACCCCCGGCCTGTGCGAACGGTAGATAGCCGAGTTCGTCGAGGATGATGAAGTCGAGGCGCGTGAGGTAATCGGCCATCCGACCTTGCTTGCCGTTGCGCGTTTCCGTTTCCAGGCGATTGACCAGATCGACGACGTTGAAGAAGCGTCCACGTGTGCCGTTGCGGATGAGCGCACGGGCAATCGCGATAGCCAGATGGCTCTTGCCTGTTCCTGTGCCGCCGACGAGAACGACATTGCGCTGGTCGGCGACGAAGGTGCCGGTGGCCAGTTCTCGCACCAGGGGTTCATTGACGGGCGTGTCGGCGAAGTCGAAGTCGTCGATGTCTTTTGCCAAAGGCAATTTGGCGATGCTGAGCTGGTAGCGGATAGACCTGGCCTGTTTCTCGGCGATCTCCGACTGCAGGAGATCACCGACGATGCGCGGCGGTTCGTGCTGCCGTTTGATGCCGTTTCCCATGACCTCGTCATAAGCGCTGCGCATTCCGTAGAGCTTCAGCGTGCCCATCAGTTCGAGAACCTGTGTGCGTTCCATCAACTTACCCTCCTGAGCCTGTCGTAACGGGCGCAGTCGGCGACCGGCTCATGGGCAAGCCGAAGCGCATCCGGGATTTGCAGGGTTGCAGCGGGAGCCGGATCGCGGCTTCGCGCCAGAATGTTGATGATCACCGAGGCAGAGCAGACGCCGTGATCGAGCGCTTCCTGGCAGGCAGCCTCAACGGCTGCGAGACCATCGGCGGGAACGCATCCGAGTATGGTGACCATCTGTCGATCACCGTCGTCAGCACTCTTCAACCGCTTGCGCACCTTCTCCATCGCGGCTGGCAAAACCCATTCGCGGAAGGGAGCACCGTTGCGCAAGGCACCGGGTTTGCGAGCAAGGACAGGGACATAGTGCCAGGGATCATAGACGGTATCGCCACGGCCGAAGCTACGCTGGTGTTCAGCGACCGTCACCCCATCCTGTTTGATGACGATCCGATCAGCATAGGCATGAACCTCGACTGGGCGGCCGACGGCAGTCGACAGGACCGAGTATTTGTTGTTGTCGAAGCGGACGGTGCAGGTCTTCGACACCGAGGCCGGAACGCTGTGGAAACCGTCGAACGGGCCGACGTAGCGCACGAGGCTGCTGCGTTCGGCCTCGAACATCTGCCAGATCGTCTGCGCCGTCTGTTCGGGATGGCTATGGGCCTTGGCATAGGCAACGCATTTGTCGAGCAGCCAGACATTGAGTTCCTCCAGGCTTTTGACCCTGAGACGCGGCGTGAAGAACCGCTCGCGCACAAGGCCGACCTGGTTCTCGACCTGTCCTTTCTCCCAGCCGGATGCTGGCGTGCAGGCCACCGGGTGGACGAGATAATGGCTGCACATCTGCAGGAAACGGCGATTGTAGAGCCGTTCCTTGCCGATAAAGACGGCCTCCACGGCCGTCTTCATGTTGTCGTAGATGCCGCGCGTGCAGGTGCCACGGAAGAAGTCGAAGGCCTTGTCGTGGGCGTCGAAGACCATCTCCTGGCTCTCACGCATATAGGCCCGCGCGAACATCATCCGGCTGTGGCAAAGCCGGACATGGGCAACCTTCACCGTTGTCGTCACGCCCTGGATCAGGACGATCTCATGGCTCCAGTCGAACTGATAAGCCTCGCCGGGCGCATAGTAGAGCGGCACGTAGGCTTCGGCCGTCACGGCCCCTCGATCCTTCGACCATCCCTTCGCATAGCGCCGGATTGCATCGTAGCTGCCGTCGTAACCCAACGCCCGAAGCTCTTCGTAAATCCGGATCAGCGTCAGTCGCTCGCGAGATGGCTTGCCTTCGTTCGCGGCCAGGAAGCGCTCAATCTCAGCCTTCCAGGCCCCGGTCTTCGGAAGCGGCTGCCGTTCGCGCTCGTAGGAAAAGTCGGTCTCATCGGATCGCAGTATCTTCCGCACCGTATTGCGGGAAACATGCAGCTCCCGGACGATCCTCTTCACCGACCAGCCCTGCACATGGAAGGCTCGACGAACACGCGCAATCGTATCCACTCGCTTCAACTCCCCCTCCATCCGCCAGCAAAAGACGGATGGTCAGACGAAACAGGTGGGGGGTCAAAATTGGACGCCGGTCACCCCGCCAGAGGGGTCAATATTCCACGCCGAAACACA
>NZ_JBNWBW010000058.1:0-2835 GCF_053522725.1 Agrobacterium sp. 16-172Ci | reverse complement strand
GTAACCCTCCGCCGAAGGCCGTCTGCCGTGATTTGCTGATTAGCTTTAAGTCTATACCTTATGTCATGCGCTACAGTCATTTCCCCCATTGAGGTTTTACCGGGCGACCATTTTGGTCGTCGCCGGGATTGGTCGGATGAAGAGAAGGTTCGGATCGTTGAGGAGAGCCTGCAAGGCTTTCGGCAAGGCTCGGTGACGGCTCGCCGTTATGGGTTGTCACGGTCGCTGTTGACCCGTTGGCGTCGGGAATACCGAAGCGGGCTTCTGAACGCTTCCGCCGCAACGAGCTTTGTACCGCTTTCGATTTCGCCGCCGTCGACATCTTTCGAGATGGCCCCGCCGCCGCGGCCTGAAGACGACATGACGATCGAGATCAGCTTACCGAACGGTCGACGGCTGACGATCCCGACCTCACTTGATCCAACTATCCTTGCTCGGCTGTTGCCGGTTCTGGATGCGTCATGATCGCCTTTCCGCCCGGGGTGAAGGTGTGGATTGCGGGCGGGGTGACGGACATGCGCTGCGGCATGAACAGCCTCGCGTTGAAGGTGCAAGAAGGGCTTGGCCGCGACCCTCATGGCGGCGAGGTCTTCTGCTTCCGCGGTCGCAAGGGTGACTTGATCAAAGTCCTTTGGCATGACGGCGTCGGCATGTCGCTTTACCTGAAGCGGCTAGAAGCGGGAAAGTTTATCTGGCCCGTCAGCCAGAGTGGCTCCGCCGTGCCAGTGTCGGCGGCGCAACTCGGCTATCTCCTGGAAGGGATCGACTGGCGCAATCCACGCTGGACACAGCGGCCTTCGAAAGCGGGCTAACTGCCTGCACTGCTCTGTTTTTGTTAGTCTTTCAGCGCGTTGCATGGTAGCTTTCTGCCATGGACGATGCTGCTTCGGAGATAGCCAGACTGCGCGCCGCGCTCGCGGAATCCGAAGCACGTGCCGCGTCTGCCGAGGCTGATCTCGCACAGGTGCGCGCTGTCGTGACAACGTCGGAGGCGGTGATCCGGCACCTCAAGCTTGAGATCGCCAAGTTGCGCCGTGAGCAATATGGCCAGAGCTCGGAACGGCGCGCCCGGCTAATCGACCAGATGGAACTGCAGCTTGAGGAACTCGAGGCAGATGCCACCGAAGACGAGATCGCGGCGGGACGCGTTGCGCAGAGGATCACAAGTGTCAACGCCTTCGAACGCCGTCGACCCGCCCGCAAGCCGTTTCCCGATCACCTGCCGCGCGAACGGCTGATCATTGAAGCTCCTTCGACCTGCACCTGCTGTGGCTCAGCCCGGATCGTGAAGATGGGCGAGGACATTACCGAGACGTTGGAGATCATTCCGCGCCAGTGGAAGGTAATCCAGACGGTGCGCGAGAAGTTCACCTGCCGGGACTGCGAGAAGATCAGCCAGCCACCGGCTCCCTTCCATCCGACACCGCGTGGATGGGCGGGACCAAATCTGCTGGCGACGATCCTGTTCGAGAAGTTCGGCCAGCATCAGCCGCTGAATCGCCAGGCCGAGCGCTACACCAGGGAAGGTGTCGATCTCAGTCTCTCTACGCTGGCCGATCAGGTCGGGGCTTGCGCCTCGGCCCTGCAGCCGATCCATGACCTGATCCGTGCTCATGTTCTGGCCGCAGAACGGCTGCACGGCGACGATACCACCGTGCCGCTTCTGGCCAGGGGCGCGACGAAGCAGGCAAGGTTATGGACTTACGTTCGCGATGATCGTCCCTTTGCGGGCGGCGCGCCTCCTGCAGCACTCTTCCACTTCTCTCCGGATCGGGAGAAGACCCATCCCAACACGCATCTTGCCGGATGGCATGGCATACTGCAGGCGGATGCCTATGGCGGCTACAACGATCTTTACCGAGCGGATCGCCGCCCCGGACCGGTCAAGAGCGCGCTCTGCTGGAGCCATGCGCGGCGCAAGTTCTTCGAACTGGCCGATATCGCCGGTAACGTGCGCAAGGGTAAACCTGCCCACGAGATATCGCCTGTCGCGCTCGAGGCCGTCGCCCGCATTGATGCGCTCTTCGATATCGAGCGGAGCATAAGCGGGAAGTCCGCCGAGGAGAGACTGGTCGCGAGGCGGCAGCATGCGCGTCCGCTCGCCGAGGAACTGCGCGACTGGCTCATGACCCAGCGTTCACAGATGTCGAAGCACAATCCTGTCGCCAAAGCGATCAACTACATGTTTGAGAAGGACGGACGCTGGGAAGCATTCACCCGCTTCCTCGACGACGGCAGGCTGTGTCTGACGAACAACGCCGCCGAGCGGGCACTGCGCGGTATCGCGCTGGGGAGAAAGGCGTGGCTATTCGCCGGCTCTCAGCGCGGCGGCGAGCGTGCCGCCTTCATGTATTCCCTGATCGTCACGGCTAAGATGAACGATATCGATCCGCAGGCCTGGCTGGCCGACGTGCTCGCCCGCATGCCCAACCTTCCCATGTCACGGCTGCCCGAACTATTACCATGGAACTGGCCCGCCAACGGCCACACCCGGCAGGTCGCCGCCTGATGGCGCGCCCGACCCATGTCTACACCATCGATTACGTCGCCACACTAATCGGCGAAAACATCGAACTCATCCGGAAGATCGCCGGCACCTCGGACAACATCGACTATGGCGAGATCATTTATGCCCACGACGGTAGCGAAGAGGGCATCATGACCTTAACGGACCGGGGGATCGAAAGCTTGCAGGAGTTCCTCGCCGATGTCCGCACTTGGGACGGAGGTGTTCGGCAGTTCCTTATCGACGAGCAATGTGATCCGGAAAAGATCGAACGCATCATCGCTGATGAGCCAAATTCATAAGGTCTGCGGCCTAGTCCGGATGGTTAC
>NZ_JBNWBW010000057.1:0-4058 GCF_053522725.1 Agrobacterium sp. 16-172Ci | reverse complement strand
GCGCGGGCGTTTTGTTGACCGGTGCGGCGTCAGCGGCACACGGGCGGGGATCGCCTCGAAGTGATTGCGATATTCCGGCTCGTTGCCATTGGTCTCATAGGAGAGGTCGACGATGCTGTGGCTGGCCCTGATGATCACATGTTCTTCATAGGCGTGTTCGGGATGGGCAACCTCGTAAGGCGTGAAGCGGCGGCCGGCCTCCAGAATGCGCGAGGTCGACGAACCGAACACCCGGTCGTGATCGGCTTCGATGGACTGGGTGCGCAGTTTCTGCGCCCGCTCGGCCTCTTCCACCGTCTTGATGCGGGCCGGATATTCGTAAAGCTCGCGCTTCGTCGCATCCGGCATCTGCACCAGTGACGGTGTCATCGTGCCCGGCACCATGCCCGGCGTCTCGAAATTCCAGTCCGCGCCAGCGCGCTGGCCCGAGACATAGGAAAAACGCCGCGCCCAGTCGTTGATGTGGTTGCGATCCGAAGACCCCTGCGCCAGGCGCACCGTCCCCTCCCCCTGGGCGGCCGGCGACGGCCCAAGCCAGCCACTGGCGCTATCGGCCACATGGAGCTTGTGGGAACCGTCCTCATGGGCAAACCAGTAGAACAGGCCATCTTCCTCGAAACGACGCAGAAGATAGGAGAGGTCATCTTCATTCCATTGAACGCTGTAATGCTGTGCAGGCGGAGGCGAAATGATGCCTGACGTGTCGGGAGCGGGAATGCCATGTTCCGAAAACAGCGTCTCGACGACCTCCACCGCCGTCTTGTCCATCCAGATACGGCAATCCGACCGGCGCGACAGAAGCCACATTTGCGGGCGGATGGTCAGCGCATAGGAGCGCATGCCGCGTGTGATCGGCGGGCCTTCATGCAGCTCCGTCACCAGGCCGTTGAAGGGGCGGCGAACACCGCCGCCATCGCCGTCGCCCTGGCTGATCTCGATGGAGATATCGACCAGCCGTCCGATCAGCTCTTCGGGCTTGACCGCTTCCTTCTTGGCACGCACCGTCAGACGAATGTCGAAGAGCTGCGATACGCCCTCGTCAACCGCAAGTCGTTCCGGCAGAAGCTGATCTTCCCCTAACGGAGACTTGACCTTGAGCACACGGCTCGCCTGAATGAAATCGGAAAAAGAAGTCTGATCATTCATGGCAAACCTCGATGGAAGATCGGAAAAATATCAATCAACTGCCAAAATCTCGACAGAATGCAATCAAACATTGTGGCGAAACCATGGATTCACCATGAATTCTGCAACCCGAATAGGGCAAAATACTACCCATGAAATTTGACAGGGGGTGGACGTGAGGGTTGGAGCAAGGTCGAAACAGACAAAGCACGACGCCGACCACTACGGGCTGCGACGGGAATCCGCCGCCGGGGCACACCGCGGTGCCGGCTGGTGGGTCAGCCTCAGGCGGCGCGGCCACAGGATCGTCAGGCTGTTCAAGGACAGTATCTACGGTTCGGGCGATGCAGCCTATCGTGAGGCGCGTGCCTACCGCGACGCCATCATTCTTGCCATTCCGCCCGCTACCAACCACGAGCAGGCCGTGCTTCTGCGCAAAAACAACCGAAGCGGTATTTCCGGTGTGAGGCGCGTCGAGACAGCGGATGGCGATGTCTGGCAGGCAACGCTGATGACCAGTGAGGGGCAAAAAAGAGAAAACTTCTCCATCGCCAAATTCGGTGAGGAAGCGGCAAAGTCGATGGCGATCACGCAACGCCGCAAATGGCTGAAGGCACTACCCGTTACTCATCTCGCATACGCGCATCACGCTGCCGAGGTGGCACGCGCGCAGTTTGGCGACGAGCTTGCGCCGGCGGACGATGTTTTGCCCAAGTTGCGCCTGGACGATGCTGATATCGAGGCGCGCATCAAAGCCATTAACGACCAATTTGATGCGTCTCGCCCGAAGCGACTGCGGGTCCGGGTCAAAAGTTACATGAAGGACAGGGTGTCCATCGCTGTTTCCGATGCGGGAAGCCCGGCACGGAAAAAGCTCATGCACCTCAATACGAGAGGCGGGGCCGGGGTCGAAATCATCGAAGCCATCAAAGGTGTCATGAAAGAAGCGATCGCGACCGTCTACGATCAAAATATCTGGCTTTGGTTCAGCTCGGAGCATGTAAACGAACTGCTCGACCCGCAGACCTTTGATATCGACCAAGGTTTCAACGTCCTGGTTATTGTGCCCGAGGAGCGGTTACGATCACATGCGGAACAACGAACGGAAGCGATCGATTATGCGCGGCACGAAGAGCAAACCATATAGATGCAAAATCGAAAAGCAGCCCTGGCGGCCCACTGTCATGGCATCGTTTGCTCTTCCGCTCCTGATATCAGTCTCGATGGCAGCGGAACCATCCGATCACGACAAGGCCAGATTACAGAAAGCCGTCCTCGGCTGCTTTATGGCTCCTGCCGGCGCGACAACCTCCGCCATCATCGAAGCACATTTCGAAGATGGGAAACTGAAAGGCGTGCCGAAAATCGTGTCGAAAGGAGATGGGCCACTCAATGAGGCATTCGCACAAGCGGGTGTTCGTGCGATCCTGAAATGCGAAGCAAAGATCGCCGTCCTTCCAATCGATGGCGACGTACGCTTCAACTTCACGGCTGAGACAGCAGGGGCAGGCGTAGCCCCTGATACCCCGAAAGAGGTCGCGCCAAAGAAACTTTCCCCCGGGCAACAGCCGGCCCACGAGAAGGAAGCGAAAAAGATCGAAAACTTCCTGAACGAACGCCGAATATCGGATTGAAGGCAAATTCCGATTGGTTTGTCAGATGTTTTCTACATCGACAGGAGACCAGCTCATGGCAAATGAACGAGCCAGCATCGAAGAAATACGCGGGTTTTACGCGCGGTTGATGGTAGAAGCGAGCAGGTCGTCCGACCCGCGGCTCGAAAGGGCTTTCGAGGTCGTCCCCCGCGAAGCTTTCTTCCCGCCTGGTCCCTGGAAAGTCATGATCAACCTCCGGTATTTCGATACGCCGAGTGCTGATCCCGTTTACCTCTACCATAACGTCCTGGTGGCGCTTGATGCAGACAAAGGAATCAACAACGGGGAGCCTTCGCTTCATGCGGCCTGGCTCGGAGCAGTTGCACCGCAACGCGGAGAAGCGGTCACGCATATCGGTGCGGGAATGGGATACTACTCAGCGATCCTGTCGATGCTCGTGTTGCCAACAGGTACAGTAACAGCCTTCGAAATCGACAAGAGCTTGGCTGAAAAAGCTCGAGTTAATCTTGAACCCTTCGAGGGAGTAAGCGTGATCAACGCTGACGCGACTCAAAAGCGGCTCCCTAAATCCGATGTGATCTATGTGAATGCTGGAGTGGCAGCACCTCCAATTGACTGGCTACGAGCACTCAAGCCCGGCGGTCGGATGATCTTTCCGTGGCGACCAAGCGAGGAAGTTGCCCTGACGCTGCTGGTTCGGGCCGACAGCGGCGGCTTCAGTGCCAAACCGTTGATGCCGGCATGGTTTATTCCATGCGTGGGCGCTTCAAGAGAGGTTGCTCCTTCCAGAGTGCCGGCCAATTTCGACGAGGCGCGGACTATACGGTCTATCTGGAGAAAGGCTGACCGCTTCCCCGACCAAAGTGCAATTGCCATCTATCCGGACGTCTGGTTTTCCTCAGAACCCACTACGCCCACAGCAATCGAGTCAGGCAAGTGACACGCGCGACACCTTTTCCGTCTATTTTTCTGCTCGGTAACGACGTAAAATATGCTTCGGGTGTTCCCATTATCTCACCGACTTGAGCCGATATTGATGACGGCGGACGAACCTACCTGAACAAAAGAATACTCGACCGCATCTCGTTTCCACCAGGCTGTCGTACTTTCGATCGCGTCATTCTTGTCCAGATTATCCGGTGCGCCAAGCCTCTCCGATAACGCATCCAGGAAACCGGCAGGTCTTGGCGTGGAATATGCGCATGCTTTGTGTCCGTTGTAACCATCCGGACTAGGCCGCAGACCTTATGAATTTGGCTCATCAGCGATGATGCGTTCGATCTTTTCCGGATCACATTGCTCGTCGATAAGGAACTG
>NZ_JBNWBW010000056.1:0-4205 GCF_053522725.1 Agrobacterium sp. 16-172Ci | reverse complement strand
GCTTCGCGTTTCCGCCGGTTGCTCCCACCACGCCATTTGGCTTATCAAAAACAGCCGAGGCTCTAATCGCAGCCGGATGAAACTTCAGTGGCAGGTCAAGAACTAAAAAATTCACTCTCGTATCCACAATAGAGCGCGCCTATATCAATGCAACGATCATCGTCATTTTATAAGCATGATGGAGATTTAGAAAATTAAGAGCGGTAGTTTCGTATGGCCGTCTGATCGAGATCGGCAGCAGGAACCAAACGATAGTGACGTTCTTCTACGATCTTCACTTGGCCGTCGTCCAATGTGAGTTCGAACAACGCAATAACACCTCCAGCCATGAACTGCGCCGCGATGGGTCGGCAGCGCATATCTGGAAACTTCTCGGTCGCGAAAGCGAGATCTTGTGATATCTGCACAACACCAATTTGATCGTTACCGCCTTTAGCTTGCACCGGAATAACGTAATGACAACCATGCTTGTCGAGGCCGATATATACTTCATCAATCTCGATCTGCCCGACGCCGGAAACGGTCGTGCGCAAATGGTTTTGCAAGCTATAAGTTGTGAGCCCCAAGAACGTGTCAATCAGGCGATTGTAACGGACAATGGCAAGCAGCGCCTGCTCGTCGTCCAGCGCGTATGCGCGAATGAGTTCTGGTGTTGCATCTGGGATCGCGATCGTAGCGAGTGCCTCGCTCGGTACGATACGGGTGATTTTGACGAGGCGGAACCGATAGCGCGCCCGCCCCGCGCCTTCGATAACCCACTCCAAGCCCTCGGGCTGGGTTTCTAAGATTCTGTGGGGCAGAGGATATCTGAACCGAAACGAATAAATCAAATCACCGATGTTCTTCGGGAGCGCTATGTTTTCCTTTTTGGCATGGGCTTCGATTTCGCCGCGTTCAAACTCGAATTCAACGACGCCATCTGCCCAATGATCGAAGAAGATATGTTCGATTAGAATGCGATAACGATTACTGTCGCCATTCTTAGCCATTGGCCACCTTCAATCGTTTAAGGGTGGCCTCAATCTCAGACTGCTTGCGTTTTTTAGCTCCACTCTTACGATCGCGCTTGGAACTGGGTTTCGCTACACCAAAATGCTCGGCAGCTTCGGTCATTTCCATATAGATAAACTTAGTATCACCGAGCTTCTGAATGCCACTGGCCGGCTTCGGCTTCACGCCAAGCGCCCGCACAACCTCGGACGCAATAGCCCGCGCCAATGGTGGAGGAACCGCATTTCCGATCTGCCGCGCACCATGCCATTTGGTGGCATGAAATCGGAACCAATCAGGGAAACCGTGTAGGCGGGCCATTTCACGCACGGTAATACAGCGATCATAGTCGTAATGGATAGGGCGCGGGCTGGTGAAAGCACCACGTGCACCGTCCGTCCCGGCACGCAGAGTGTTGGACAAACCCTTCGGCGGGAGTTTAAAGAAACGGCTGATTGGCTCGACTTCGCCTTGCGCCGTCGCGGCGAAGCGCCCCTTGGAAATTGCTGTATGTACCGTGCGGGCACTCGACGTTAAAAATTCTGGCATCCAGTCGCGAATGCGCCCGAAATGCCACGCATCGTTTGTCAAACAGCGCATTTCAGCAGCATAGTTCGATGGAGATTTAAACGCTGTCGTTTTCACGATATCGGTTTCCCTTAGCGTTTCGAAACGCTCTGCATCTGGCAAATCGCCAAGTGCATCTTGGCAAGTAGGACCGGATGGAAGACCCTGAATATTCCGCTTGCCATCTGCCGGATTCGTGATGGCGAGTGGATAATGGGGAAGGTCGAGCCCCTTCTTTGCTCCGAAAAGAATTAAACGTTGACGGTGTTGAGGGACACCGTAACACGCCGCATCGAGAACCCGCCACGGCAAGCGAACCTGATAACCCCGCGCGTCGAAAGCTGCGACCAGCTCGTCTAGAAAGTCGCGATGCTTGCCGACCGTCAAACCTTTGACATTCTCAAACACAAACGTCTTTGCATCTAGCTCAGCGACGATACGAACAAAATCCATAACAAAGCTGTTTCGCGGATCATCGAGTATCCGGTGCCCGATCATCGAAAAACCCTGACAAGGAGGCCCGCCAAACACACAATCGATTTCGTGGCCTTCAAGGTCGGCAAGACGACGGATTTCATCCCCAGAAAGGCCTGCTACCGACTGCGGAATTACAGCGCAATCGGGAAAATTGAATTTATGGATCGCGCAGTGGATCGGATCGATCTCGACGGCGGCGGCAACGTGAAAGCCTGCCTGTTCGAAACCAAGACTCATTCCACCTGCTCCTGCGAACAAGTCGACGCCTACCGGGCGGCTCGAAGTTTTTTTTCTGGGCGATTTTTGATTCGTCATAAGCCGAAGTCTAGCCGTCGATAGCGGCATTGTCGATCGAATTCGACAAGCCTTCTACAAAATTTGTAATCCGATTGAAGGCAGTTGGAAAATCGGCGAGTTCGCACTGCCAAACGACAAGTACTTCCCATCGTAGCGCTTTCAAGGAGGAGAGATTGCGGTCGTCGCGGATGCGGTTCGCCTCAATTTTTGGCCCCCAATATTCGATTCGGGATTTAGAGGGGCGGCCTTTGGCACATCCGTGGCCGTGCCAGAAGCAACCGTGAACAAAAATCGCTTTTTTTTGCGCTGGAAAAACGATGTCAGGCGAGCCTGGCAGATCCTTACGATGGAGACGATAGCGGAAGCCCAAGGCAAACAAAGCTTTCCGAATCACCTGTTCGGGTCCGGTATTCTTTTGCCTGACGGATTGCATGATCCGTCGTCGTTGCTCTGGCGTGCGCGTGTCCATCAAAGGGAACATAGTGCAGCAGCATAGAAATTTCACCATCCGGGACGATAGTAAGCTGTAATTCGTCACACTGTGACAGCTTGGATAATGCCCCTAGCATTGAGCGTCGTGAGATTTTCTCTCAAGCGAACTGCCATATCCATCCGCTCATGCAGGATACTCATCACACTTAGATCACCGTTATCAAGCTTCCGGAAAACACGTAATGATGCTGATACCGGCTGAAATAAGCGTCATTCTTAAGGTCACCGGGGCCGGCAAGTCTTTGGGGCAGACGCCGCCAAAGCAGATGGTTGTCGCAAAGGCGCTGCAAACGCGCGTGCAAGCCACGTATATAGGTCTCAGCCTGCGCTTCACCCCAAGTATCCACGGTGTCGCGCCAGATTTTATCCTGTGCAGCATCGGTAGGCGCATAAAAACGATAAGCTGCCATAACTAGCGACGCTTGTTTCGGCCAATTACATCGTCAGCAGAGACGGCTACAAAGTCGCTGTCATCCGCGCGCATGGCAGGAGACAGTTCCTTTTGCAAGGAATCCCATGCCTCGTCGCGGGTTCGCAGGTCATGCCGGATAAGCGCTTGAATATATTCGCTCGCATTCTCATAAAGACCGTCCCCACCAATCTGTTGCTTGATATGGTCTTGCAATGCACCGCTGACTTTGACGTGAATGCTTCCTGACGCCATGGCGTATTCCTTTCGATCTCTAAAACTATGAAAAGTGTAGCACATATTGTCAATATTCATCACGCATTGCTGGTTCGGCTGGCCACGCGTTTGGTCTTTTGCCACCAGCGGATGGTTACCAAAGAGGATAGAAGAAAACACTTTTGAAGCGCCGACGGTAAAATGATAGTTGCTCAAATTTTAGACGCAGTAAGTACATCCAATTTGCATTTTTTGCGCGCAGTCGGAGCTGTAAAATCTAATTTGGTAGCTGCGTTAAATACTCCGCCCGCTCCTTTTCGTACCGCACATAATCTTGTTTCCAGCCTTCGATTTGCGCATAACGCGGATCAGTCTTCATACCCACATAATCAACCGTCACCCTGGTTTCTGGTATTGGAGACAGCGAATTAAACTGCCTTTGCGTCAGAGCCGTACCGGCTTTCTGTATTCGGCCCCCAACCAGATTGGCGATCTGCTCTGCAATTTTTTGGGCAAAAGAAGGCCCAGATACGCCATCCAGACCCGCTAACAGGTTACGGAGCCGCTTGCCTAAAGCGTCGTCGCTCGTCACGGCTCCCTGATTATCGATGGTCGCAACTACATTTCCAGCGATAACGACGTCCGCATAGGGTTTAAGGGTAACCATCCGGACTAGGCCGCAGACCTTATGAATTTGGCTCATCAGCGATGATGCGTTCGATCTTTTCCGGATCACATTGCTCGTCGATAAGGAACT
>NZ_JBNWBW010000055.1:0-4696 GCF_053522725.1 Agrobacterium sp. 16-172Ci | reverse complement strand
AACATTTACGCCGCGTCCGAACACTCGCGTTCGGGCGCGTCTCTAACGCTCCATAAGGGTTGGTCGTGCCAAACGAGTTCACTGAAATTTCTGCCGGAGAACAAACACCGGCCACTAAGATTGTCGCGGGACGAACGATCGCCTTGCTAGCCGCACTATCGGCGATAGGGACATTGTCGACGACTATCATTCTGCCGTCGTTTCCCTCTATGGCGGCTGATTTCCATGTATCGTTGCCTGATCTCGGCATGACGTTGTCGAGCTTCCTGGTCGCATTTGCCATGGGGCAGTTGTTCGTCGGCCCTATGTCGGACAGGTTTGGGCGACGACCATTCGTCATCGGCGGGCTGCTGGTGTTTGCCACCGGATCGCTTTTGTGCGCTTCAGCCAATGAATTCAGTACACTGATCCTCGGCCGTGTCGTGCAGGCACTCGGTGCCTGTGCAGCATCGGTTCTGTCTCGTGCCGTCGCGCGAGACCTGTTCGATGGCGAAAGATTGACTCGCGCCCTATCACTGATCATGATCGCAATGGCTGCCGCACCGGGATTTTCCCCATTGATCGGAACAGGGCTGGAGACCCTCCTTAATTGGCGATGGATATTCTCAATTGTCGCCTTTGCCAGCATCCTACTGCTGATCCTCTATTTGGTCGGCATGGGGGAAACGCACTCGCGGGACCGAAGGGCGGCTCATACCGTGTCGGCTGTTGCACGCAGCTATGTCAGTTTGCTGACTGATCGCAGGTTCATCACGCCCTCTCTGGCTATCGGACTGATCGCCGGAGCGCTCTACGCCTTCTTCGGCATCACCCCGGCAATCATGCTCGGCACGCTTTCCTTGGCACCTTTGCATCTTGGGCTTTTTTATGCAGCGACTGTCTTCATTGTCTTCGGCGCAGGCATGGCATCACCCCGGTTGGTCCACTCCATCGGCGTTCGCGCGATCCTGCTGACCGGCCTTTCGCTCGCGCTAATGGGCGGGCTTCTGATTCTTGTGCGCGTTTCCGAACCATCGTTTGCGGCCTTCGCTTTGGCGATTACCGTGTTTCTCGCAGGCTTCGGTATAGCCAACCCGGTCCTGACAGCTTCGGCTTTGCAGCCCTTCGGCAGCCGTGCTGGCCTTGCATCGGCACTGCTCGGCTTCATACAGATGGGAGGGGCTGCGATGGCGACAGGGGCGAGCACACTTCTACCCTTTTCGCCGTTTGGAAACCTTGGATGCCTGATGACTGTTGCTTTGCTGGCTGCAGTTATAATCTATGCTGCTTTTCCAGCTAACATAAAGGCTGCTCCACAATAAAGTCTCAGCACATAGCCGATATGCGGGGCAGAAAAGCTTCTTATACATCAACCTAAGGATTTTTAATGTTTGACACTTGCGTCTGGCACAACGAGCCGCAGCATTGGTCGCTTGACGATGAAGTGCTGCATGTGACGACCGACAAGGGCACTGATTTCTGGCGCAAGACGCATTATGGCTTCACCCGCGATAATGGGCATTTCTTCGGTGCGTCATGGAACGGAGATTTTACCGCATCTATGCGGATAAAGGCGCGTTACCAAGCTTTGTACGACCAAGCCGGCTTGATGGTGCGGATCGACGATAGTCGATGGCTGAAATCCGGAATCGAGTTGTCGGACGGGGCAGCCTGCATCGGCAGTGTGCTGACCGTTGATCGCTCCGACTGGTCGACGTCTGCCTATGATGGCGATCCATCGGATTTCTATTTACGCGTCACCGTGATGGACGGCATTTTGCGGCTTCAATCATCGGCGGATGGTATCCGGTGGCCGTTATTGCGCCTTTGCCCGTTCCCTGCCGCAGGATCGTACATGGTTGGTCCAATGTGCTGCACTCCGGAGCGCGAGGGGCTTGAGGTCGAGTTTTCTGATTTCCGTATCGGATACCCACTAAGCAAGGACCTGCACGATTTGACGTGAGTCCTCGTGACTTTTGTCCACTTTCGATCGCTCAGCGATTGGTGATCCGGTAGACGCTGGCCGGCGGAAGATTAGCGAAAGTGGTACTGATCCGAACGGCTTCAAGACCAAGTCGATCAAGCAGCCTCCGCGGAACAGGACAGCGCGGACCATAGGTAAACTGATACAACGCGCCATGGCGACGTAACTGGTGAAACGCACCGCGCAGGATGGTAGCCACCTTTCGCGGTGACATGGACAAGAGGGGCAGGCCGCTGACCACGGCGCCCGCTTTTTCTTCCTCGAAGAGTTCGGCCGAGAGCAGGGAGGCCGCATCCATTTCAAGAAGTTTTGCTTTTGGGAATTGTTGTCGAAGCTTCACAGTGAATTCAGCGCCACTTTCGACGAGAACGATGTCTGTCTCGGCGACCCCGCGCGCAAGGAGCGCGCGGGTGAAGACACCAGTTCCGGGCCCGAGCTCAAGGACGGGGCCCGTTGCTGCGGAGATTTCCTTAGTGATCGCCAGGGCCAGATGACTACTGGACGGAACAATGGATGCCACGCGCAGGGGATTGGCGAGCCATGCGCGAAAGAAATCGAAGCTCTCCGAATGGCGGCAACGATTTGCAGGCTTGCCGTTAGGCCGTTGGCGGTGGCCAATGCTGGCCTCCGCTCCGGTTTCACCCGTCATCGGTAGAGTCCCCATCTGTTTCTTCCTCGCAGTTCCGGAGCTTCCTGGCAGCTCTATTCTTGTGCGGTCCGGCTCGCCGCTGCCATGCGACGCGCTGCTTCTTCACCAAGCTTCATGATGGCTCCGACAGGACGGATCATGACGACCAGGTCGACAATTTTGCCTGCAGCATCGAAACTGACGATGTCGATGCCCGTGAAGGCCGCATCGCCCACCCTGCCGCGGAACTCCAACACATGACCTTCCTCGCCATGGAAGTGCCGTGCATACTCGAAATCCTCAAAGATGCCGAACACCATCTGCAGAGTACCGATGAATGCTCCCTTACCCCGAAGCGGCTCAAGCTGCGCCGGGTTGTGATACGTCACTTCGTCGGTCAGAAGATCCGGCAACGCGTCCCAGTCACGTTGGGTAATGATACGGTGCCATTCGTTCAGAGCGGTTTGCGCCGATTGTGTACCATTCGCGGCTGTGTCGTAGTCTGTAGGGTTCATGGAACTCTCCTATGGCAGATTTTTTCAAAAAGGGGGGGGAACCGGATCGGGTGGGGTATGGGGGCCGATCCGGCTCCGATCGCCGTCAGGTTTTTGAGACGACGACCAGCTTGCGGTTGACGAACTCCTTGATACCGACGTCACCGAGCTCTCGGCCATAGCCGGACCGTTTGATGCCGCCGAACGGCAGTTCGGGCCGTGATGTGGTCGGGGTGTTGATGAAGACCATGCCGGTCTCGATGCGTGACGCAAGGCCGCGAGCTCGGGCGATATCGGCGCTGTAAATCGTACCGCCAAGCCCAAAATTAGAATCATTGGCAAGCGTAACAATCGCGTCGTCGTCATCGACTACGAACAGCATCGCGACAGGGCCAAAAAACTCCTCATAAAAGGCCGGATTTTCAGAGGTCACATTGGTCAGCACCGTCGGCTCATAGAAGAAGCCGCTGCGGTCGGCGCGCTTGCCGCCGGTCAACACCGTTGCACCATGGGCGACAGCATCTTCAACCTGGCCGCTCAGTCCTTCCAAGCCTTCACGAGAGGCGAGAGGGCCAAGCAAGGTCTTTGGATTCAGCGGATCGCCCATGACCGCACCTTGCATCGCGCCGACAAACGCCTGCGTGAAGGCTTCGGCAATACCGCGCTCAACAATGAAGCGCTTGGCACCGGTACAGATCTGGCCTGCATTTCCCAAACGGGCGAAGATTCCGCCCTGGACCGCCTTTGCAAGATCCGCGTCGTTGAGAACGACGAATATGTCGCTGCCACCAAGCTCCAGCGTCGATTTTTTCAGCATCTCGCCAGCGCGAGCGCCAACTTTGCTGCCGGCGCCCTCCGATCCAGTGAGCGCCACACCCTGAATACGGTTGTCTCCTATCAATTCGGCAATCTTCGCCGACGATACGTAGAGATTGGTGACGGCACCTTCTGGAGCGCCTGCCTGCCGGACCAGGTCTTCAAACAGTGCTGCGCATTGCGGCACGATGCTGGCATGCTTGTACATGACGGGGTTGCCGACGGCGATCGCTGGTGCCACGACACGGATTAATTGATAGATCGGGAAATTCCACGGTTCGACTGCCAGCAGAACGCCGACCGGATGATATTCCACCCACCCCTCGCCGACATCGCTGTTGACCGCCTGCGGTTTCAGGATTTCGTCGGCGTTTTCGGCATAGTATCGCGCAATGCCAGCGCACAGATCAGCTTCCATTTGCCCCTGGAACAGAGGCTTGCCCATTTCTTCGGCCATTGTACTGGCCAGGAGATCACGGTTGGCCGTGATCAAGTCGGAAAGACGCGCGAGAACGGCAAGGCGCGGCGCACGCTCTCCCTTCGACCACGCCGACTGGAAGAGCGTATCCGCTCGTGTAAGAGCCATCTCGACCTGGAAATCGTTGTGCTCGGGAAATTCCCGCGTCACCTGTTCCGTGTAGGGATTGAGCGATCTGTATGCCATGAATCTATCCTTCAACAAGGCAGCTCCCATCCAACAGGAAGTGGACGAATTAGAGCCGCAATTTTCTATCGAATGTGCTTCTCGTTTTTAGAGCGGCAGGCACCCGGTGCTCAGGACCTGCTCGGCCCATC
>NZ_JBNWBW010000054.1:0-5556 GCF_053522725.1 Agrobacterium sp. 16-172Ci | reverse complement strand
TAAAACCTCAATGGGGGAAATGACTGTAGCGCATGACATAAGGTATAGACTTAAAGCTAATCAGCAAATCACGGCAGACGGCCTTCGGCGGAGGGTTACTGTCCGTTCGAACCAGTAGCAAGCCAAAAAGACAATGACTCGACTCCGCCTGCCTTTTCTTGCCGCCAGCCCACAACGTCCACCGAACCGCCATTATAGGCGACGAAACTACGACGCCATTCCTCTGTTTCCGCATCGGTCAGCCGCGGCCAGCCAAGTTCGTCACCCTTGATCATCGCGGTCCGCACGGTGGGCGCGTCACAGATAGTGAGAAGACGCTCCGCCGTCATGTCCGCCGGCATCGCCGTGGCCACCCCGAAACTCAAAAATGCAGCGCAGAAGCTGCCAATGGTCGATATCTCAAGATACCGAAGCGGACTTGCTCGCTCTGCGCTCCTCATTTTCTTCTCCGGTTCGTCATCGTCCATGGGATCAGACCGCCGCGTCCAAAAGTAAATGTTGTGGGATGCATACAGCCAGTTGAGGATCATGTCCCGGCGTTCACACCGGGCGCAACAGGCTTCCCGTCATCCGCAAACGCTCTTCCAGTAACTCCACAAGCCGCTCCTCGCGAATACGATCTTGCCCCAAGCCGAGCTTCATGGCCAACTCGCGCCAACCATATGTCGGCCGTACCTGGGGTGCGCGATAGGCATCAGCGAACCATGCAAGAGCAACTGCATACCCGTATCCGTATTCCATCTCGACCGAGCCGCCGACAGATACCCAGATATCGGCACCGATAAAAATCGGCGTCCTGAAATCGCCACCGACTACCATCGACGAGTCTTCCCTGGACGCAAAAACCCAGTCCCTGACGACGGCATCTCCGGTGACGAAGATAATGCTGGCCCAGTCATTGTCGATGCTGCCACACTTCAGATCGCCAAAGACAACGAGGGTAACATGGCCATCGCCCCCTTCGATGCATGTTGAGACTTTGCCGCTGACATGCAGGTTTCCGTCGATCACAGTGATCCATGAAGACGGGACGAAATCCCCGTCAATCGCGAGATCGCCGCGATGAACGCACGCGTCCGCGGTTTCGTTTTGGGGTCCTCCGGGCACTAGCTGAAACCTCGAGAGGGCCTCGGTCACGGCGGGGTCGGGAAGCTTCCTCGACCTCTGGGTCACAAATTCCTGCCACTCTGCTGACGTTACGCTGTTCAAGGGCACCCACTCTCCTCTTTTCGCCGAATATGCCTGAACGGCAACATGCCACTGGCCTTGACCGAAGCGAACCCTAAAAGGCTGATGTAAACATGTCCAGCAGGGGTGCTTTGCGCATGAACGGCTTCCTGGAGTACCTCTGGAGAAGCGGGCTGCTCGGAGAAGGAGTTATGCCGAAAAGACTTCTACCAGTTTTGCGCCTGTTGTCGGTCGTCATCGCGCTGCTTGGCCCGGCGGGCATGCCCGCTTTTGCAGAATCTCGTTACGTCGCCGCAGGCACAACGGACCAGCCTGCCTATTTGGGTAAGGTCGAAGGCTTCCTTACCTTCGAGGGGCGAACTGGCGAAGGGCCGATGAAGGACGCATGGTTCGCCTTCACGCTCGCGAACGCCGCTCGCATCAGGATCGCGGTAGACCAACCAGATGTCACATTCGATCTGCGCGTGGTTGGTAGCCGGGGCGTCGATGGCGTTCTGATCAGTACCGCCTTCTCCCGTGAACCCAGCATCGAGTACGAGGTGAATGCGGCGACGTATCTGTAGCGTACCTATGCGGACAACCCCTCAAGCTACACCATCACCATAGAGGCAAACTGACATAGGCACGGATGGGGCTGTTGGCCTGTGCGACCTGATGATTCTATTTCTGCCAACGATAGGTGCGAGGTCGTTCCATGAAGTCCATGGCTGTTACATCATACGAATTGAAATGGGCTTTTGTCTTGTGCGCCGCGCCTGTTGCGCTCTGCTTATGGGTTGCGATTGGCGTCGAGAATTCTGCCGCGTTCTGGCAAATAACTGCCGTCCCCATTCTCGGACAAGCGATCATATCGTTTGCCGTTATCGGTCCCCCCATATCGGTGATCGCGATTTGGGGACGCAACCCGATCATTCAATCGATCTTCGTCGCTTATTACATCGTTCTTCTTGGGATCGCAGATTTCCAACCGAGGCCATTGGAAGACGCCTCATTCGGCGATCAATTCGTCAATGTTTTTCGAGCGGCCTATTACAGCTTGTTGGTTCTCTTTTTATTGGCTCTATTCGCCGCCATAGCGAGGAGGCGGGAAGAGAGGAGTGCAATGAAGCTAATCATTCTCGTTGTGTTCATTGTTCTTTCGGCTACGCTCGCACTTGCATTGCCACAGATGCTCTAATCCCGGGGGAATCGGGCAGGCCACCTCAGCTTCACGCCAACCGGCGTATCCCCCGAAGAACCGTTCGAGGATGAACGTTGTACTTTCGAGCAACCTCCCGCACGGATGCACCGGCGTTCAGCACAGTAAGGATTTCCCTGCATTGCATCTCGGTCAGCGCAGGACGTCGCCCAGGCAATTTACCTCGTGCCTTCGCGGCAGCTATGCCAGCGATGGTCCGCTCCCGGATCAGCGACTTCTCGAATTCGGCAAGGGCCGCGAGAATGTGGAATATCAACTGACCGCCCGCCGACGACGTATCTATGCTTTCAGTCAGGGATACGAAGCCGACCCCACGGCGCTTCAGAGTTTCGACCATGGAAATCAGATGGGTGATCGACCTTCCGAGACGATCAAGCCTCCAAACGACCAGAATATCACCGCGCCGAAGCACCTTCAGCATCGAAGACAGGCCACCTCTTTGCTGGTGACTTCCTGAAACGCCGTGGTCTTCGAATACACGTTCGCACCCCGCCAGACAAAGGGCGTTTCTCTGCAAATCAAGATGTTGGTCGGTCGTCGAAACACGCGCGTAACCGATCCTCGCCATGGTACTGATGAAGCCTCTCATTTCACTCGCCTGCAATCACGACTTGACAGAAACGAACGGTTTCGCGGGAGGGGCATTCAGTCTCTCGTTCAAGTCTTGAATTCAACAATGAGAGGCAATTACGCGTAGAACGACAACCTCCAGTCTGTCGTGACAAAACCGTTCGTTTTTGTCCGTTTGGGCGGACGCCTATTGAGGCCAAATGTCCCATTTCCCGATCTGGCGAGACGACTGACAGATGCGTGGCTGGAGAATTCCGGCGGGCTATCGGTCTCACCAGATGCCATCTGGCGTTCCGTGAAAGGCCTCCTGAAAGTCAACATGGCATTGATCGTCGTTGACATGGTGAATGCGCCACCCAATTGGCATATGGACTTCATCCAACGATATGGGATTCCGACCAGCCTGATCGACGCCAAAGGCCTTCAAAACGCCGGTGGTCTCCGTGACTTCTCGAGGGTTCCCCTCCTCGAACAGCACATCGTCGGGGTTTGCCAAAAAGCGATTAGCGATGGACGGCCGACTATCGGCAAAATCGATCACGTCATTCAGGATGCTAGAGTTGTTGCGAGTGGCATCGTCGTACCCGATCCAACAGCGAAAAAGACATGGTGCGTCATTCTCGGTGAGGTCCATTCTATCTCGGCCGTAGTCCGCGACGCTCGTTTTGATGACATCGATCTGTCTATCGTTCAATTGCTACGCGAAGGATTGTCCGCACGTGAAATCGGTCACGTTATCGAACTCTCCCCACGAACCGTGGAGCACCGCATTGAGAGGATGAAAGCACGCGCCGACGTAAAGTCGATAGTTCCATTGTTGATCGCCAAAAACTAGACGTGGCTTCGTAAGCTTATCGTCGCGTCAATTGTCATTCTGCATCTGTGGTTGGGGACTCGACCGCCGGTTAAGATGAGGGATTACCATTGCCGTATCTACCAGCAGACGACGTCTGCCCAAAGCCTCCAGGGCAGCTCCTGGTGGATCAGTCACATGGCTGGCGACAGACGGTAAATGCCGTAGCTGCTCCCCTCAAACTTAATCCTCGCATAAAGGCTCAGTACAACCATCGCGGGGCCATCGCTGCCGGTAACCGCTGACACATCAATCGTATGGCCGTCACCGAGCATCGCCGAGAGCGACATGGCACCCACGGCAGTCAAAAGCGTCCGCGCGACTTCCAGCTCGAAATGACCTTCGGTCATAAGCTCGTAGCGCTGCAGGCCTTCCGCGCTGATCATCTGTTCCGGATACATCGCGAGTTCACTTGTCACGCAAATTTTACTGTGTGTGGCAGTGCGGAGAGCAATTGGGCCACCGACCTCAAAGCCGATAATCGCGCCCAAAGCCTCAGGATCGAACTCGACGCCAGCTTTTTGTTCGATGGTTTGAAAAAGCGTTTCATAGAAGGGGTTTTGATTACGAAAATCAATCATCTGAACAGTTTACCTGCGTGCCGGCACAAAATCGATAGTTCTGCTGTTGACTACGAGACCGCAGACCTAACCTCTTATGCGTTTATTCAAAATAGGAAATATCCGGTCCTGTATCCGGGACGCAGGCGGCTAATGTAACCTATCCGGCCGCATTGGATCAGCGTCTAAAGTTTCAAGGGGAAGAACCCGTCCGATCGTATTCAGATACGCGATTATGTCACCGAAGAGATGATCACGAGGCCCGAAGTCCTCCAAAATGTCATGGACACGATCAGACACCTCTTTGTCATCCGGCGGATCAGCCAATGAGTATCCGACGGTGCCAAGCGCATAAATGCCGCAGCCCGCCTCGATTAACCTGTCTACCAACTCGGCGGCAGGGTTTCTATCCATGGTCGTCTCCTGTGATAAAATGCAACGTAGCCTAGACAATACAACAGGCCAAGAAAAGACCGATTTGTCGCTGTGTGCGCCTTCTCAGACATCTTGTGAAGATGATGCTTCTGTCACGGGTTAGTGAGAACGCAATCAATGGTCGGTCGAAAATCGAAGACCCCGCATCACGCAGAGTCTTCGACAAACCCTCACAGTTTCGGTGCGGGCGCAGCGCTGCTGGTGTTCTTCGCCCTCGCAGCGTCAATTCTTTTCCGCGCATCCTGATTATCGGTCTCGAAGTCACTGACCAGATCGAGATGGTTCATCATGCCCATGTCGAGTTCGTTGGCGAGACCGGTCTGGTCGCCTCGGACTGTAAATTCGATATACAGACCACAAAAACTTGCACTCTTCTTCACTTTCCCGGCAGTGTGGTCATTAAGGCCCACAGGGAAATCGCTAGTCCCGATACAACTGAGCGATGACTTGAGTTTCTCCGCAGGAGCATCGACAGAACTGAATTTCCATGCCGCCCAGATGGCGGTGTCGTCTTTGTTCACATAGGACGGTTCGCCGTATTTCTGCACGGCCGCTGCATAGACCGCATCAATAGATGGACGTTCGGACGGCCTGAATTTCAGCTCCCGACGTACCGCAAACAGCTTGTTTCCGCTTCCCATGCCAGTGAACGCTGTGTTTCGGCGTGGAATATTGACCCCTCTGGCGGGGTGACCGGCGTCCAATTTTGACCCCCCACCTGTTTCGTCTGACCATCCGTCTTTTGCTGGCGG
>NZ_JBNWBW010000053.1:0-2500 GCF_053522725.1 Agrobacterium sp. 16-172Ci | reverse complement strand
GGGTGCTAACGTCCGTCGTGAAAAGGGCAACAACCCTGACCTCCAGCTAAGGTCCCCAAGTCATGGCTAAGTGGGAAAGGATGTGAGGATCCCAAAACAACCAGGATGTTGGCTTAGAAGCAGCCATCATTTAAAGAAAGCGTAACAGCTCACTGGTCTAAATAAGGGTCTTTGCGCCGAAAATGTAACGGGGCTAAAGCCATGCACCGAAGCTGAGGATTTGCGAGTAATCGCAAGTGGTAGCGGAGCGTTCCGTAAGTCTGTGAAGGCGGACCCGTGAGGGCTGCTGGAGATATCGGAAGTGCGAATGTTGACATGAGTAACGATAAAGGGAGTGAGAGACTCCCTCGCCGAAAGACCAAGGGTTCCTGCTTAAAGTTAATCTGAGCAGGGTTAGCCGGCCCCTAAGACGAGGCGGACACGCGTAGTCGATGGGAACCACGTTAATATTCGTGGGCCTGGTGGTAGTGACGGATCTCGTGTGTTGTTCAACCTTATTGGATTGGTTGGGCGGCGAAGAGGTTCCAGGAAATAGCTCCACCGTATAGACCGTACCCGAAACCGACACAGGTGGTCAGGTAGAGTATACCAAGGCGCTTGAGAGAACTATGTTGAAGGAACTCGGCAAATTGCACGCGTAACTTCGGAAGAAGCGTGACCCTTTTGTACGCAAGTATGATGGGGTGGCACAGACCAGGGGGTAGCGACTGTTTATCAAAAACACAGGGCTCTGCGAAGTAGCAATACGACGTATAGGGTCTGACGCCTGCCCGGTGCTGGAAGGTTAAAGGGAGGGGTGCAAGCTCTGAACTGAAGCCCCAGTAAACGGCGGCCGTAACTATAACGGTCCTAAGGTAGCGAAATTCCTTGTCGGGTAAGTTCCGACCTGCACGAATGGCGTAACGACTTCCCCGCTGTCTCCAACATAGACTCAGTGAAATTGAATTCCCCGTGAAGATGCGGGGTTCCTGCGGTCAGACGGAAAGACCCCGTGCACCTTTACTATAGCTTTACACTGGCATTCGCCAAGGCATGTGTAGGATAGGTGGTAGGCTTTGAAGCAGGGACGCCAGTTTCTGTGGAGCCATCCTTGAAATACCACCCTTATCTTCGTGGATGTCTAACCGCGGTCCGTTATCCGGATCCGGGACAGTGTATGGTGGGTAGTTTGACTGGGGCGGTCGCCTCCGAAAGAGTAACGGAGGCGCGCGATGGTTAGCTCAGACCGGTCGGAAATCGGTCGTCGAGTGCAATGGCATAAGCTAGCCTGACTGCGAGACTGACAAGTCGAGCAGAGACGAAAGTCGGTCATAGTGATCCGGTGGTCCCGTGTGGAAGGGCCATCGCTCAACGGATAAAAGGTACGCCGGGGATAACAGGCTGATGACCCCCAAGAGTCCATATCGACGGGGTTGTTTGGCACCTCGATGTCGACTCATCGCATCCTGGGGCTGGAGCAGGTCCCAAGGGTATGGCTGTTCGCCATTTAAAGCGGTACGTGAGTTGGGTTCAGAACGTCGTGAGACAGTTCGGTCCCTATCTGCCGTGGGTGTAGGAATATTGACAGGATCTGTCCCTAGTACGAGAGGACCGGGATGGACGTATCTCTGGTGGATCTGTTGTCCTGCCAAGGGCATAGCAGAGTAGCTATATACGGAATGGATAACCGCTGAAGGCATCTAAGCGGGAAACCAACCTGAAAACGAGTGTTCCCTATCAGAGCCGTGGAAGACGACCACGTTGATAGGACGGGTGTGGAAGCACAGCAATGTGTGAAGCTTACCGTTACTAATAGCTCGATCGACTTCTTCGTTCCCATTGAATATGTTCATCGAACAAAGTTCGATGACATCATCTTCTGTCCTCACGGGCCAAAGGCCCGGCGGACGGCGCGCGCCATAAGGCGCGACGGACTAGCGTCCTGTATGGCTGCCTCTCTCGGTCTCGAGCAAGGCAGGCAAACGGTCCGGTCAAACAAGGCGTGTAATTAAGATAAAAAGTGGCAATGCCACCCAGCTTCTCGAAAACAACAGTCATGTGAAAACATGAACGAGGTTGCTTTGGCCACCTGGTCCCTCATATCAAAGGTGACCGTATGGCCGATTGGCGTCCCCCGTGAGCGACAAGCGAACGGGATAAGGCATGCCAATCCAAAAATAGCAACATATGTTCATGCTACCGCATGAACATATGTTGCGTTTTGCCGACCTGGTGGTTATCGCGGGGCGGCTGCACCCGTTCCCATTCCGAACACGGCCGTGAAACGCCCCAGCGCCAATGGTACTTCGTCTCAAGACGCGGGAGAGTAGGTCGCTGCCAGGTCTGCAAAACGCAACTCAAAATCTTCTCAATCACAAAAGGGCAAAAATGCCCAAATCAAAAGGCCGCAAATGCGGCCTTTATGCTATAATAAAACAAGTCAACGCGGGGTGGAGCAGCCCGGTAGCTCGTCAGGCTCATAACCTGAAGGCCGCAGGTTCAAATCCTGCCCCCGCAACCA
>NZ_JBNWBW010000052.1:0-6671 GCF_053522725.1 Agrobacterium sp. 16-172Ci | reverse complement strand
CAATAATCTGCTCTTCCGTAAATCTCTGCTTCTTCATAAGTCCGTCCTCGATGGGCCGGACTCTAATCCAATCTGGAGGAAATTCTCAGTGGCAGGTCAAGTGGCAGGTCACTACCGGCCTGCCGGATCCTACGAAGACTAATATTGTTCAGGCAACACTCAAAGGCGTCAATCGTTCAGTCGGTGCCGCCCCCAAAATGGTCAATCCTCTTTTGCGGGATGACCTGCTTTTGATTCTCGATGCAATGGCAATTAACCCTCGCGATCTCCGCGACAAGGCCTTACTCTTAATCGGATTCGCAGGAGGCTTTCGACGCAGTGAACTAGTTGCCCTTGACGTCTCTGACGTTAACGTCGTTCGCAGAGGGCTCATAATCAACATCCGCCGCAGCAAGACAGACCAAGAGGGCAACGGCCGACAGATTGCCATCCCGTTTGGTAGAACTCGCCATTGCCCTGTTGCTGCGTTTGAAGCTTGGCTGGAAACGTCTGGCATCCGGTTCGGGCCTATATTCAGGCCAGTCAACCGGCACGGACGTATTGCGGAGGTACGTTTGCGTGATAGCTCCGTCGCAAAGATCGTGAAAGAGAGAATAAGTGCCATCGGCGTCGATCCGTCGCTCTTCTCTGGTCATAGTTTGAGAGCCGGGTTCGCAACAAGCGCAGCACAGGCTGGAGCGTCGAGCTGGCAAATACGCCGCCAAACAGGGCACCGATCAGAGCAGATGCTCGCTCGCTACAT
This sequence comes from Agrobacterium sp. 16-172Ci, assembly GCF_053522725.1. Lineage (NCBI taxonomy): Bacteria > Pseudomonadati > Pseudomonadota > Alphaproteobacteria > Hyphomicrobiales > Rhizobiaceae > Agrobacterium > Agrobacterium sp. 16-172Ci. Next base: position 5,929 of record NZ_JBNWBW010000052.1, on the reverse strand, counting down.
TCGCTTAACGGAGTTGTTCGAGAGCAACGCTGCAAGCGCTGTCTTGTGACGGTTTACGGGATTTACTGCGATTCATAGGAAACAAGTAGTGGCCATTCGGGATTCAATCGCCGCTTTTTAACATTTAGCTGTCATGATGGAGCACGCCTTAATTGCGGTCGGCTTCTGACAAGACGATTACTTCTTCCGTGAGATTTTGCTTGCAGAGCAAGTGTTGGATTTATATTTCCTATGGTTTCAGGAGGTGTCCCGGTCACATAGTAGTTCCCTGCGTTTTCGAGTTTCTTTAAAAAGCCACCGTCTCTGTCTGTAAGACCAATTCTGGAAGTCTCAGCGCCTGAAAAATCACAATTCGTAAAGCTGTTATTTTCGATAAAGTCCTGTGCTAAGAATTTGATGTGGCAATCGATAAATGCACACCCCTTAAACGGCCAAGCTTCCTTTCCAACCACCGCCGTTTTCACTGTGGCATCTCTTAACTCCAGCAACGTCTCCGTTCTGATCTTCTCGTATCTGGAGCCGGCGATGGTACCACCCGTTACTCGTAACCTCGAACAGCCCAATATAGTTGGTATAGGTTTTTGAGGCTCCGAGCTTAAGTCGATTTTGATAGTTCTATTGGATGTATGCCCAACTCCGCTCGCGGCTCTCAATGCACGGCGACAAGCCATATACTTGTAAACTCTATTCTTGTCATTGTAAGTCTCCACCACGACATCCGCTAGGATATCCATTGCCGGTACTGCGAAAACTTCATTCTTCGAGCACGCCACAGCTTGTAAAGTCGCTATTCCAGCGAAATGATGGGACTCTTTATCTTCGTTAATCAGCTTGGTACCGTCGACCAATAGCGAGGCAAGATTCTCATCATCCTTAGCGTCGTTCTGACGCTTTTGTTGTTTGATTTGCTCTGAGTTGAGCTTGCCGCGCCATATGGCAGCAAAAAATGTCACGATGGCAACTGCGCCAACAAGAAAGGGTGCAAACGCCTGCGAAATCTTTTGTTTGGTTTCCGCGTCAGGCTGAGTGGCGACTGCGATACCGCTGCAAAGAAAAAACATGAACCCCAGTGCAGCGGCGATCAATGTCAACTGGAACCAACCATTTGCAGAAAGATTGAAATCTTCTTCCGTTGTCGCCGCAAATAACCTCGAAATCATGCTACCTTTTCCCCAATTTGCTAAGCTTGGAATAGCAGGCCGACGGTTAAAAGATCGCTGTTTATCGACCGACAAAAGCGAGCCTGTGTTCGTGACGTGTGTCGCTCTAAAACCCGATAGGCTCGTGAACCGAGTCCGGTCGCCAATTGCGCCTTCGCCTCAGCGCTTCTCAAACACGCGGTCGGAGAAGTCGCGTGCAGGTTCCTGCAAAACCCAGCTTGAGGTCACCGCATGGGAAGGTCAAGAACTGTGGTTTGGAGTTTGGTGGCAGTTGGTACCTAATTTCCGCATTATTGCTACCAGAGCGCCTGCTGAGAATTGCAGGTGGAAAAATCTTGCAAATACCAAACCATAGCCAAAAGTGTGCTATCACCTTGATAGCTGCTTCGGCGTTTTTGCCCGCAATCTGGTGGCAGAACCCGATGGAATGGGAAGGAACCTTTATGTCAATGCAAGCCCTTCGCTCTCAAGAAACACCAGTTACGTTTGAAAAGCGGGAATACCCGCTAGTGATCAAGTATATGGGTTCGAAAGCGAAATTGATGGATTTCGTACTTGAAGGGATTAACATCGCGACCATTGGAGACACGGTTTGTGACTTGTTTGCGGGCGCGTGTAGCTTGTCCGGCGCAATCGGCGATCAAACGAGAATTGTAACCAACGACATCCAGAATTATTCTAAAGTAATAGCTCATGTATATCTCCACCGTCTATCGGATAAAGCCGCTACTCTAGACATACATCGAATTTGCGAAGAAGTTGCCGCTTCAGTTAAACACACCCTCAGTGCATTGGGTAAGGACTACTCATATCCTACGTCACCCTCGCTAGAAGAGTTCAACGCGATAGAGAACCGCAACAGGGGTCTCATTGAGTTAAGCTTTGATCATAAATACCATCTCTTCCTCAAAAATTACGCTGGAACGTGGTGGTCTGCTGAACAATGTGCTTGGATTGACGCAATTCGTAGTGCAATTGATGGCTTGCTGGAGCGCAGCGAGGTGAATGAAGGTGACCATGCCATACTTTTAACATGCGCGATGCATGCTATGGCATATTGCGGGCAAGGTACTGGTCACTACGCACAATATCGCGACGCTAAAACTCAAAGTTCTATGCGCGACATAAACATCTACCGACAGAAAAGCTTTCGCAGCTATTTCGAGCGCAAATTTCTCGCAATCCGAGACTGGAACCTAAGGTACGTGAGCTCACAGCCAAACCATCGGTTCGAAGCACTCGATTACCGAGATTGCATAGCTGAACTGAGCGAGGCCACGTTTTACGCTGACCCGCCTTATGCGTTTGTCCACTACAGTAGATTTTATCACGCGATCGAGACATTTGTGCTCTACGATTATCCTGACCTTCAGCTAAAAGCAGGGCAAGTTGTTAAGGGACGTTACAGAGAAGAACGACATCAATCGCCATTTAGTATTCGTAGCAAGGTTCCTGCAGCGTTCGAAGAAATGTTTGATGGAGTTCGCCTAACAGGGTCCAACGTTGTGCTGAGCTACAGCAACACGGCCCTTCTCGATCTCATACAAATCGGCTCTATAGCAGCCGATGTATTCGGTCCTTCTTATTCGGTCGAAGTCCTCACGAAGGATTATCAGCACATGACCATGGGACGACGGGCCGACCGTATGCGCGATGTTGAAGAGGCTCTATTGATAGCTCGACGTCTTTCTTAAATCCTATCGCTTAGAGCCCCGGTCACTGCGTCAATTGTCTCGTGAAAAATCGGGATTTTGAATGTTTCTCGCAGCAAACTGAGATATTCGCGAGCTTCAGAAGTGGATTTATTTGGGGTGACGACAATTAGCTGCGCTGCGCGCTTCGCAGAGGGCCAATAAGCATACTCAAGAAGCTGCGGAAGTGCCTCTCTCAAGCCTTTCTTTAGCGAAACAACGGTTTTTATTTCGTAGAATATGAAGTCGTTTCCGTCGCGCCTTACCAAATCAATTGACGTGTCAGAGGCTCCTGTAGGAACTTCGGTCCCAACATTGTCTTCGCCATAGTTCCCGCTGAGATATGCATAGAGCGCGTTTTGTAACGCGTTGTGTAGCAGTCGGGCTTTGGGATGCTTTCCAGAGCCGCGACGAACAACGTCATTGGTGCTTCTGTTAACGTGGCCCGCTTTAAAGCTAAAAGCCTTCACAACTTCAGTCTCAGGGTCGACTTTATTGGGAAGCTCATCTTCATCGCGGTTTGCGGCTGGCACGTTAGTAAGCCAAGAACGAAAATCAGCTTCGGAAATGGCTAGAACTCGATGAAAATTAAGCGACACGCATTCGTCAATAATATCATTGGTGCCAGGCCATTTCGCTGCAATCAGTTTTAGGCGCATTAACTCCACGACGAGAGGAGCCAAATTTGATTCATCAGTTATTGTTGAAAAATCATAGCTGAATTGCTCCTCGTCGGCGGTCTCAGAGTATCCAAGCTCGATGAAGTTATTTTTCAAATTGGTGAATGCTTTTGGAGCAGTTAGCTGCAGGCGTTTAATGCTGCCTTTGTTGCGGCTTCTTACTCCAGCTTGAAACACCGAAATCAATTCCGAATGGCTGAAAATTATTGCAAGCAAAACAAGCGCCTTGATCGATTCAGGCCCCTGCTTTTTTGCTTCATTCCAAACGCCAGGTAATGTTCCGTCCCTTAGAGCGGACAAGATTTTTGCCGCCTGTGCGCGGTCAATTCGAATGCCGTCGTATGTGTCCCACGTGTTATCGAGCACCTCATCAACGTTAAAATGCTCGATCAGTCGGGCTACTTTGTGTGCCCCGTGTTTTGTCAGCGAAACAGATAGCTTTTCAATCTCAGTCATGCGGTTCCAGCCAAATTGCGTCACACGATACCGTGACAATATGGTGCGTTCGTAGTCAACAAATAACCGGGATTTTTCACAACCCTAGTATGTATGTAGCTAGCCCGGCTCAAGTCTCAAAGTTTGGACCTCTCGGAAAACGCACCCTCTAGGCGATTCACATCGAAGGAAAAGGGAATTTTGGGTCTCTCAGACGCAGCCTTTTTGATGCGATCAGCACTCTATCATACTGATCGCAGCCAATCAGAACCCATGCTTTTTCAAGGCAAATATGATGATCGTGTATCGATTGCTCACGCTGAACGATTTTCCGAGGCTCTTGCACGTGCAGGGGTTCCTGTAAGGTTCCAAGCCCTTGACGGCGGCCATCGGCTTCCCCGCGAGCAGGTCACTCCCATTCTCCGAGATTTCCATGCCCGCGTATTCGCCCCCGTGGCGACTGGTCATTGATCGTCGTCCGCTTCCGGCCGAGGCGTCTGCCGTTTCGCACAAAGAGCGGATATCGGCTTCAGGCTACGCATTGTCCGATCCGGGTCCGTAAATGGACGGTTTGCTCTCAGGTGCCGGTGCTGAATAAAAGTCGGTGCGAAGTGAGCGTCAATCAACAACGGTTACTCCTCTACGGCTCGTAACGAGGAGAAAATCAAATTGCGCGGTTTAGACGTTGACCTGCTGCCCCATAATCAAGAGGTTGGTGGGTCTCAATTAGAGAGGGGAAACCGTTGGACACGCCAGGAGATAAGGAACTACTGAACCGCGCGGAAACCTCGCTTATCGCTTCGCAGGCGGCGAGGTCCAAACTGCAAAAGAGAGAGGTCGTTTATTACGGCAAGAAACCTAATACGGCGGGTCTGCTCTTTATCAACTATGCGTCGATGGTTCTGAACCGCAACATCGATTTATTCGATGACGTGATGTTCATGTTGAACGCGAAAAGGATGTCGTCAGCATGCATACTCTCCCGATGCGTTATGGAGACGCATGCCGTGGGAATGTATGCACTGGTTGAATTGGGCAAATACGTCCGAAAACAGGGTGCAGTTGGCGCTGGAGACAAGGTTCTCCGCTTCATTAATAGCTCACGGTTCAAGGTGGAGGAGCAAAAGAGTCTGAAGGAAGGAAAATTCACAGTCGATGACTTCCACTTCACCGAGGAAGCTAAGGCAAGGATGGAAGGGGAGACTGCCCAATCCGTTCATGTCTTAAACGCCATGCGGCTGCTATTTAGTTTTGAGATGGAACATACAGGCCTGAAGGAGAGTAGCTTTGAACTAACCTACAACGGGCTATCAGAGTGGGTCCACCCCTCTCAGACCAGTCTAATGCACCGTTATGCCACCGAAACGCAGCGCATCGAAACATCTTTCGGCACGATCAGCCTCGATGCCAGAATGAGGTTCGAATGTGCTGAAGGAATAAAGCTTATTCAACAGAGTGAGTCCCTTCGCAAAGACATGATGCAACTGGGAATTAGGTTGCACGAGTTAGAAGGTGGAATTGTTCACCGGGAATAGCAGGATTGACAGGTTGGAACTTGGCCAGCCCACAGTCGAACGGCATGTCGGAAGCCTTCGTCAAAACGTTGAAGCGGGACTATATTCGGGTATCAGCTCTACCGGACGCCCAAACAGCGCTCCGGCTCATCGACGGATGGATCGAGGACTACGACGAAATCCATCCCCATTCCGCGCTCAAGATGGCTTCCCCTCGGCAGTTCATCAGGGCTAAATCAATCTAGCCGACTTGTCCGGCGAAACGGGGAGCACTCCAATTCCCAAGCGGCAGAAAAACGTCGCAGCATTTGTCGACAAGAGAGTATGCTCGCATCGTTCATCGATGGGTGGTGACCTGCCACTGAGAATTTCCTCCAGATTGGATTAGAGTCCGGCCCATCGAGGACGGACTTATGAAGAAGCAGAGATTTACGGAAGAGCAGATTATT
>NZ_JBNWBW010000051.1:0-8088 GCF_053522725.1 Agrobacterium sp. 16-172Ci | reverse complement strand
AAGGATTTGCACCTGTGTCATCTGCCTTTCCTCCGTGAGCGCCACCATGGCGCTGGGCAGGCATCATACTCCGATGGGGGCATCCACCCCATCAGTTCAGCACGGCCGCAGGGCATGCGCCCTACCGCGTCAGTCTCACCTGCGCCTAGAATTCTTCCCAACTTGCATCGGAAACAGCAGCGTTGGCGTGGAAGGAAGACGCAAGTCTCGCCCTCATTTGGCGGGCTGGCGAAGCAACCGGATTTGACCTGACGGCGGCAGGTGCGACAATGCTGGGCGCTTTGCTATGATTTGCTGCCCCCTGCGTTCCGATGTTGAATTGAGCAAGCAGTTGAAACAGTGCCCCGGCTTCGGAAGCCAGATTATGGGCTGCCGCGGTCGATTGCTCCACCATAGCCGCATTTTGTTGCGTGCCCTGATCCATCGTGTTGACAGACGTATTGATCTCCTTGAGACCTGTCGCCTGTTCCCTGGAAGCTTCCACGATCGCGCTGACATTGCCATCAACCTGCTGGACCTGGACGACAATCTCTTCGAGGGCTTTCCCGGTTTCCCCGACGAGGTTCACGCCACGCTTAACATGGTCGTTGGAGGTATTGATCAGATCCTTGATTTCTTTGGCCGCCTTGGCCGACCGCTGCGCCAGCTCGCGCACTTCCTGGGCAACCACTGCGAAGCCTTTTCCGGCGTCTCCGGCGCGGGCAGCTTCAACACCTGCGTTCAGCGCCAGCAGGTTTGTCTGGAACGCGATCTCGTCGATAACGCCGATGATGTTACCGATCTCGGAGGCTGAAGCCTCTATTTTCCCCATTGCGTCAACGGCATCTCGCACGACGCGGCCGGAATGCTCGGCGCTTTCCTTTGTTCGACGGACAAGCTGTCCTGCTTCTTGGGCACGGTTGCTCGAATCGGAAACGGTCGTCGTGATCTCTTCCAGGGCTGCCGCAGTTTCCTCAATGGAAGCCGCCTGGTTTTCCGTGCGCTTTGCAAGATCATCGGAAGAAGAACGAATTTCTTGTGCGCCGGATGCAATGGCGCTCGCATTTTCAGCCACTTTTTGCATGGCACCGCGCAGCCGTTCGACAGCTTGATTGAAGTCGGTCCGCAACTGGTCGAGCGAAGGAATAAAGGGGGTTGTAATGCTCCGGGTGAGATCGCCGTTCGCCAATGCCTGCAGGGCGTCTGCGAGTTGGGTTACAGCAGCGCTCGTCTGCTCGGCAAGATTGGACCGCTCCTGGGCGTCTACTTCCAGCCGCGTGCGCTCTTCGCTGGAGCGTTTTGCCTCCCGCTCCGTGTCCGCCACAGCCTTTGCGGAAATTACATCTCGTAGCGTGGCAACTGCGCGCGCCAGCTTTCCGATTTCGTCGCCGCGCTGCTCCAGATATCGATCCCCTTCCATGTTGCCTTCGGCCATGGATTCCAGCGACCCTTGCAGCCTACCCATCGGGGCAACGATCGAGCGTGCAGTCAAGGTCGCGACGATCAAAGCGATAAAGACCGCGCCTCCTAAAGCCATGAATGCGAGCGAGTTGAACCCGCTGACTGCTCCACGCACTTCTGCGCCAGTCGCCTTGTTCAGGTTCTCTTGATAGTCGATGAACTTGTTGATTGCCCCTAACCAGGTAACGAATAGTGGCCGCGCCTGTTCCAGAAGAATCTTCCGAGCTTCATCAGAAGCCCCTTTTGTCTGAAGCGAGATGATTTCTGTGACAAGCGGGTTGGTTTTAGCCTGTATGCCCGCAATTTCGTTCAGGATTGCACGCTCGTCGGCAGTTGCGCCGACGGACGAAGTAATCATGTCCGCCATCTTTTTCTCGTTTTCGGCGTAAGCTGCGGCAAGCTTTACAATCAAATCGATGGTAGCTTGCCGCTCCTCTGCAGTTGCGACAAGGGTTACGTCCCGGATCGCGATCGCCCTATCATGGACACTACCCCGATAGTTGATGGCATAGCGCTGCTTGACGCTGTTCACGTCATTGATCACGCCGAGGTTGTCGTTGATCTCTGACACCTGTTTCGTGGAGTAAAGCGTCAAGCCCATCATCAGAACGAGCAGGACCCCAAAACCTGTTACAAGGCGCGCAACTACGCCGAACACCCTAAACTTTACCATCTTCCATACATCCTTTGAAGCAACCTAATGGCCGATCTGACACGCGACAATGCGAAAGCGGGAAAAATCGCTCTGTACTTTCACATGCAAACGCAATTCGACTTCGATTCTAAAATATAAGTGTTAATTTTATGAGAATTTTTATTGAAAATCGCAGTACTTTCTCCATTCACAACGCAAATCCATGGTTTGTATCTTAGTTTTACTCGCGCTCATATTTCCCTGCTGCAGAGCGCGATTCTCCTGAGTGATTTAAGGCTTGTCGGGTATGGACAAGAGCAGTTCGAAATCCGGGTCACGGTCAACAGGGTGGCACGTTTTGTCGTGCGGATTCGCGTGATGGCTGCTGCCCCACGAATTTACATGAACTCGATTGAGCTTCGGACCCGTCCGGGACAGAATTTCGTCTCTTCGTCAGTGATTTGTAAAGCAGGCTTCCGCTCTGAGACCAGTGCCCCCGGCAAGGGATGTCAACAGGGAGGGTACGACGGTGGAAAACTGATGACTGATCTTAACATGCGAAAACCCCGCCAATCCGTAACAATCGGCCTCATGATCGAGGGTAACCGACGCGCTATCCAAACTGACGTACCAGCCTGCCGCCGTGTTCTTCGCAAACGCCATCGCCTTGGTGGCGCTATAGACACCATTCTCCTCGCACTCGAGCTGTGGCACTCCCATGCACCGTGCCGTGGCGATCGCAGTGTCATGAAGCGCGTGGCTGGTCCAGAGCATCCGACCGAACTCCATGATGCCGAACAGCAGCAGCAAAAATACCGGCATGACGAGGGCGAATTCGACGGCAGTTGCGCCGGAATTTGAGCGCCAGAGCTTTTGAAAGCCGCCGCTCATTTCGTTTGCACCACGGCGCTGGCGTACAAAAAGCCGTCTTTGACCATGCCGTAGCTCGTAAACAACGGAGCGTAAGCCTGTTTCACGGTAATCACGACATACTTGCCGCCGATGGTGCCGCCAGGACAGGATGTCCCGCAAGAACGGACGCCTCCCCAATTCAGCGTCCAGGCTCCCCCGGTCGGGCAATAACAGGAATTGGACTGGCTTGCTGCTCCGCTCAACTTGATCTTCGTCCCGTCGTAGTCCGCTTTGGCGCCATTGTTCACGACAATCTCGGCATGCGTTTCACTGGAGGCTATTCCGCCCGCGATGATTGTCGCCATTTTTGCGGCCAAATCGTCACCGTTTGTGCTGTCGACCTGATCGGTATGAACCATGGCATAGCTTGCGCTGTCCGAGACTGCCGCTTCCAACTGGAAGCGGGAGAAAAGCAGCAATCCAAGATCAAGGCTGCCTGCAAGGATAAGCGCGAAGAGCGGCGCAACGAGCGCAAACTCGATTGCAGCAATACCCCTGGCGTCTTCGATCAGCCGACACCATCTGTTCTCGACAGGAGAGCTCATATCCCTTCCGGTTGCGTGTTGATTGAATATCATTGGACCAAAGCCACCTTGCCGCTGCCGGTTTGTAATTTACACTCGGACATCATCTGCGAACCGCCAGACAGGGATATGCTGGCGCCGATCAGTTGCAGGCAGCCGGTCGCCGCGTCGCCGATTTGCCCGCCGCCACCGAAGTCAATTGCGCCATTCGGGAAATAAAATGCCCCGGAGATCCTGCCGCGTCCGCCCGAAGTAATCTCTGCGCCCGCCGTTCGTTTTGAGGACTGCGGACCAATCACCGCGAGGTTGGCATGGTCTCCGCTGGAGGGCGCCGTCAGGGTGATGGCGTTGCCGCCGGTCAGACAGAAGGCCTTATCCTTACACTCCCAATCGGACGGTGTCTCGGTACCAGAGATGGCGATGGTGACATTCGTCCCGGAAACGGCTGCGGTGTCGCTGCAATTGGCTCCACCGGTATGAACCGAGAAATACCCGTCCACCGCATAGACGCCGGCGCCCAGCTTCGCTCCCCCGGCGAGATTGACGTTCCCGGAGATATCGTGCTGTGCGCTGGCCGGGAATGTGATGCAACTCCCGCCGCCACCTCCGTCGACGTCGCCATCGACACGAAAGACACCCTTGCCGGAACTGGCGTCCGCCAAAGCAGTCACGGAGCCGCCGCCCACTCCGATCGCATTGTCACCGCTCGACTTGCCGATGATGTAGCTGTTGCTGGTTCCCGCGCCGAGCTTCATCATTGCGCCATCGCCGGTATGGAGGCCCGCGTCAAGAACGAAAGTGCTGGGGCCATCAATCGTCAGCTTACCATCGCTGCACAGGCTGTAGAGGGCATTTCCGCTGCAGAGCGCCTGCTTTGATTCGTTCCATTCCGCTTTCGGTACAATCTGTCCGACGTGGAAGATACCGGAACCAAATGTAAGATCAGCACCGATAATACCTCCGGCGACATTGAACGTCCCGTCACCGAATTCCAGTTTCGTGCCCTGGGCGTTCTGGATTCTACCGGAGAAATTATAGGTCGTGTTCTTGCTGCCAGTGACATTGAACTTTACCTGAATGTCGCCATGGACCCGTAGTGACCCGATATTAACCTCGGAGCCTGAACAGGTGATGTCCCATCTGGACATCCAGTACTGATTAAAATTGGACGAGTCGTAGCGACACCCAACAGCCTCTATCGCCGCGGCGGTCTGCACCGGTGTCGCCTTGTCGCCAAATTCTATATCGGGTCCTTTGCCGACCTTGACCGCAAATGGCCATGACGCCTTGCGGATGATATCGAAACGGTCATGAAGCGTCGCGACCCCTTTATTTTCTGCGAGAGGATCACTCGTATATTGCCGGGTAACGGGTGCTGGACTGCCGTCTGCCTGGACGATGTTGCTTGACCACTGGCACGGCTCCGATGCGCCTTCGTAATAGGTGGCGCTTTTGGCCGTGATTTTGGTTCCGCACGGGGCCACGATATCGCTGTTGGAGGCGACATAACATTTACCGGCATTCGCCTGTACGCCGCCGGAAAGGGTGACGCCCGACGCGGACTTGTCCAGGGCGACAATGCAGCCATTTTCTGCCGCACCAATAGACGAATAGGCCTGGGCGCCGATTTCGAGCTTCGGACTGACGCCGAGAACGGGCGCAAGAACGAGCGTGTTCGTGGTGGTAATCGCAACGTGCACCGCCTGAACACGGGCATCCTTCGGGGAGGCGGTCAGGGAGACCTTAACATCGGCGCCATCGACGCCGTTGAGCTTCGCCACCGCGAGTGCCGCGACCTTCATCTTATCTTCCGACTTTGTGGTGCTGTAGGCGAGCGCGCCGGCATAGGAGGCAAGATCGGAAACCCGCTGGTTCTCGTCTCGAACCAGCAGGCCGTAACCATATTCCACTGCGAGAGCTGCAAATCCGATGACGATCGGCAAGCAAAACGCCGCCATGATTGCAATGCCGCCATCGCGATTGCGGCTTAGCGATCTCAATCTTGACAGAAGCGAATTATGGTACCGAATTCGCCCTCCAAGCATGGTGAAATGCGCTCGCTCGTCGTGTAGTCGCGCGTCGTGGTCATCAATCTTGGGATGAGTAGCATCGGCACGCCATTGTATTTTCTTATTCGTCGTCATGCAGCGACACCTTGTTGAGTAAGCTTCACGGCTATTTCAGCCGCTGACATCGGTTTGCCGACGAGAAAACCTTGGAACTGGTCGCATCCCGTCTGCCGCAGGATTTCCGCCTGGTGCGTGTTCTCGATTCCCTCGGCAGTAACGGGGATGTCGAGGGCCGTGACCGACAGGGCAAGCCCCGGCCAGCCCTTGGCATGCCGGATCGACGCGCGCAACATATGCATTCCGAGTGCATCGATGAGGCCGGACTTCTCCGCAAGGGGAATAAACACCTCCGGGCTGATGCTCCCAGCGCTGGTTTGCCACCGCGCCAGGGCTTCCACGCCGAGAACCGTGCCAGTCGACGCGGATACGAGGGGCTGGAACACGGGCTGGACGGATCCGCTGTTTATGGCCTGACGCAATTCACCTTCGAGGTCGGAAATGCGCTGACGCTCCTGATCAAGCTCAGGAACATACCCAACGGCATGACCTTTGCCGTTTTCCTTGGCGCGACAGAGCGCCACATCGGCTCTCCAGAGTAGTTCCATCGGCTCCTCGTTGCCTGTCCGGGCAACGACACCGATGCTTGCTCCGACTTCGATCGTACGTCCGTCAATGCGAAACGGTTCTTCGATGAGTTTGGCCGTTTGAACGAACGTCTCTTCCATTTCCTGCCTGGACTTCCGCATTTCCTCTTGCGTCTGCTCCGCAATCATCCGGTACAGAAGACGGCCGATCGCCTCCTGATTGTTGTCGATCGCCGCAATGGTGAGTGCGCCATTAACGTCGGTATCGATAACCGCGCTGTAGGTAGTGTCAATCGACCGAAGCTTCCTTGCCTCGTAGAAGCTGACTCCCGAGCCAGTGGCAACTGTGAGAAGCGTCAGACCCAGCAATTTCGTGCCAATTTTCAGGGATTTCATGGACATATAAAGCGTGCCTCTGGAAGAGATTAACAGGCAGTGAGAAGCAGATCCGCGCGGGCTCACGGACGCTCCCTTTACCTGCGCGGGCGTCAACAAGGATATGGATCATGTTTGAAAAGGACCGCTTCAAATCATTCGAGCGGAGAAGACGCCTTCTAAGACATCGCGACCGCTGGTCACTGATGAGTGGCATCGTCGGGCCAACCAAAACGTCAATAAAATTAACAATATCTTGCCTCGTGAGCCGCGAACTAAAACGGCTGCGCAAACGGGATAGTATTCGCGAAAAACGGACACTTTACCGACATCCCGATAACAGCCTCAAATCGTTGGCAGGCGCTTCCTTGTTTCCGATGGGCTCTCGCCGTAAGCGGCTCGGTAGGCGAGAGCAAACCGCCCGAAATGAAAGAAACCCCATTTCAGACAGATACCCTTCACGGACTGGTTGTTGAACGGATCGAGAAGGTCTTCGCGGGCCGCTTTCAGACGGATGCTGCGAAGATAAGCGGCGGGCGTCGTTTCCCTGAAAGCACGAAACCCATTCTCAAGCGTGCGAACGGAAACGCCGGCCGCCTCTGCGATCATCGACATGGATATCGGCTGGTCAATATTTTCATGCATGAAATCAACCGCACGGTGGACGTGCCTCGGTGCAATCAGATGGACTTTTCTGTCCAGCAGATGTGAGAGCCGATGGGGAACCGTTCGTACAATTAGGTCAGCCAGCGCATTGGTCAGGTTGGACATCGCGATAGGAGAGCGAAATAGTGGTCCGTTGTCGCGCATGCCAAACGAGATGGCTCTTGCAAGATTGCCGATCAACTCACCCGAGTGGAGGGAGAAATCCAGGACCGGCATCAGCGCGAGTGATCCATCCAGCGGCCTCTCAAAAATCGCAGCGACCGCTTGCACCATGACGCCCCAGTCGAGCCGCAGGGCCTCCGAACGATGTGGGGCTCCGCGGATATGGAAGCGCTCAGCTTCATGATTGTTCACGACGAGCACCTTACCCGGTGGGCCTTCGACCCTGTGACCACCAAGTGTGACGTCAATGGCACCCGTTTGCGCCAGCAGGATCGATAACCACTCAGGCGTCTCCTGGACCGCGTGTGCCTGCCACTCAGTCTGAAATTCACTGATGATCAGGGTTGCCGTACCATCGCTCCAGAGGCCGGACTTCCACTCAAAGTCACGCCCCAAACCTTCTGGTGATGCATTAAAAGGACCAAACCGGCTGGAGAAAGTCTCAACCATATCTTCAAAGGTCGTGCCGGAGTAGGAAGACTTGAAATCAGTTGCCTGTATTGCAGTCATTCATTTGCTTCTAAAATATGCAGGTGCAGCTATCGGCTTCACCATTGCGACCGAAAGTGACAGTAGGACGATCTGGTAATGCCCCAAGTTTAATTATTGCGCGTATCGTATAGGGCTGTCAATCGGCGCGGAATGTTGACCCCTTATCGGCGTCCAATATTCACCCCCTGTAGGCGATCAGCGCTTGGCCTGCCCGGCGCTGGCCGGGGTTG
>NZ_JBNWBW010000050.1:0-8483 GCF_053522725.1 Agrobacterium sp. 16-172Ci | reverse complement strand
AAACTAGCCATCGTCGCAACAATCCGGAAGCTCGTCACTATCCTCAACGCCATCGCAAGGACAGATCCAGCATTTGCTTGATCATCCACGGTTGCTTGAGCCGGGGTCCAGCGCGATCAAGTCTTTGATCGCGAAAGACTCTTCTCACAGCGCAGACGCGCTGTGGCTGGATGCCGGATCAAGTCCGGCATGACGAGCGTTCTTTTAGCGTCTTTGCCAATCCAGCCCGCCTTTCGGCGGGCTTTTTAATGCCCATTTGCCAATCGCCCGTTAAGGTCAACGGATAGTTAAACAATCCGCCTTAGTCTCGAGACTCACGTTATGCGTTTTAAGGCTTCTCTCCGGCATGTGGACCAGACATCATAAAAAGAGACGATTCGGCCGTTTGATCGTTCCGGCCATCACGATCGCTTTTCTTTCCTATTTCGGCTATCATTCGATCCATGGCGACTTCGGCCTTCAGGCAACGGAGCGGCTGGAGCGGCAGCGTATCACCCGTACTGCGGAGCTTGCAAAGCTGACGCAGGCCCGTGTGGCGCTGGAACGGCAGGTGGAATTGATGAGCGATGGCTCGCTGGAGCGGGACATGATCGACGAGATTTCCCGTTACCAGCTGAATATGTCCCGCAGGGACGAAATCGTCATCATGAACACATATTTCTAATTAACCGAAATCGAGTTAATTTAACATTTCTGATTTATTCACAGCATCTTAGCGTGAATATGTGCCATGCGTTTAAAGCATTGCTGCATGGCATTTTCTTGCATATGGTACGCGCCACTCTATCCATTCAAACGGCAACTCAGGGAGGGATGAATGGCGCCGCGAAAACCAGCGACCGTATCCGGCCGCAAGACCACGGCAAAGGCCGCAACCGAATTCACCGGCAAGAACAGCCCGGACTTCTCGAAGGAAGAAGAGCTTCACGCTTATCGTGAGATGCTGCTCATCCGCCGTTTCGAGGAAAAGGCCGGCCAGCTCTATGGCATGGGCTTCATCGGTGGTTTCTGTCACCTCTACATCGGTCAGGAAGCTGTCGTCGTCGGCATGCAGATGTCGCAGAAGGAAGGCGATCAGGTTATCACCGCTTACCGCGACCACGGCCACATGCTGGCGCTCGGCATGAGCGCGCGTGGCGTCATGGCCGAGCTGACCGGCCGCAGGGGCGGCCTGTCGAAAGGCAAGGGCGGCTCGATGCACATGTTCTCCAAGGAGAAGCATTTCTACGGCGGCCACGGCATTGTTGGCGCGCAGGTTTCGCTCGGAACCGGTCTCGCTTTCGCCAACCGCTATCGCGGCAACGACAATGTCTCCGTAACCTATTTCGGTGACGGCGCCGCCAACCAGGGCCAGGTCTACGAGAGCTTCAACATGGCCGCTCTCTGGAAGCTGCCGATCATCTATATCGTCGAAAACAACCGTTACGCCATGGGTACCTCGACCGCCCGCGCCACCGCCCAGTCGAACTACTCGCTGCGCGGCCAGTCCTTCGGCATTCCCGGCATCCAGGTGGATGGCATGGATGTGCGCGCCGTCAAGGCCGCCGCCGATCAGGCGCTGGAACATTGCCGTTCCGGCAAGGGTCCGATCATTCTGGAAATGCTGACCTACCGTTACCGTGGTCACTCCATGTCCGACCCGGCGAAATACCGTTCGAAAGACGAAGTGCAGAAGATGCGCTCCGAACATGACCCGATCGAGCAGGTCAAGGCACGGCTTCTGGAGCAGGGCTGGGCAAGCGAAGACGAACTCAAGGCCATCGACAAGGATGTCCGTGATATCGTCGCCGACAGCGCCGACTTCGCCCAGAACGACCCAGAGCCGGATGTATCCGAGCTCTACACCGACATTCTGCTCTGATCGGGAAAGGGAAACCCATGCCAGTAGAAATTCTTATGCCCGCCCTTTCCCCGACCATGGAGGAAGGCACGCTTTCCAAATGGCTTAAAAAGGAAGGCGACAAGGTCACCTCCGGCGACGTGATCGCCGAGATCGAGACCGACAAGGCGACCATGGAAGTGGAAGCCGTGGACGAGGGCGTCATCGGCAAGCTGCTGATCGATGCCGGCACCGAAGGCGTCAAGGTCAATACGCCGATCGCAGTCCTCATCCAGGAAGGCGAAAGCGCCGACGATGTCGCGTCCGCTCCCGCGCCGAAGGCTGAAGCCGCAAATTCCGATTCGGATGCGGCCGGCGGCAAGACCCGCGAAGCAACCGAGGAGCCGAGTGCTGCCAAGGAAACCGCCAAGGTTCCGGCAGCACCCAAGATCGAAGTCGCAGCCGATCCGGACATCCCGGCAGGCACGGAAATGGTGATGACGACGGTGCGTGAAGCGCTGCGCGACGCCATGGCCGAAGAAATGCGCGCCGACGAAAAAGTCTTCGTCATGGGTGAGGAAGTCGCCGAATATCAGGGCGCCTACAAGATTACCCAAGGTCTGTTGCAGGAATTCGGTGAGCGTCGCGTCATCGATACCCCGATCACCGAGCACGGCTTTGCCGGTATCGGCGTCGGTGCGGCGATGACGGGCCTGCGGCCGATCGTCGAGTTCATGACCTTCAACTTCGCCATGCAGGCGATCGACCAGATCGTCAACTCGGCGGCAAAGACGCTTTACATGTCGGGTGGCCAGATGGGCGCTCCGATGGTGTTCCGCGGTCCTTCGGGCGCTGCTGCCCGCGTCGGTGCACAGCATTCGCAATGTTACGCCGCATGGTACAGCCATATTCCGGGTCTCAAGGTCGTCATGCCTTACACCGCAGCTGACGCGAAGGGTCTGCTCAAGGCCGCCATCCGCGATCCGAACCCGGTCATCTTCCTTGAGAATGAAATTCTCTACGGCCAGAGCTTCGAAGTGCCGAAGCTCGATGATTTCGTGCTGCCGATTGGCAAGGCGCGCATTCACCGCAAGGGCAAGGATGCGACCATCGTTTCCTTCGGCATCGGCATGACCTACGCGATCAAGGCCGTTGCGGAACTCGAAAAGCTCGGCATCGACGTCGAACTGATCGATCTGCGCACCATCCGCCCGATGGACCTGCCCACCGTCATCGAATCGGTCAAGAAGACCGGTCGTCTGGTCACGGTCGAGGAAGGCTTCCCGCAGTCATCGGTCGGTGACTTCATCGCCAACCAGGTCATGCGCGCCGCTTTCGATTATCTCGATGCGCCGATCCTGACGATCGCCGGCAAGGATGTTCCGATGCCTTACGCGGCAAACCTCGAAAAGCTGGCTCTGCCGAACGTCGATGAAGTCGTTCAGGCCGTCAAAACCGTCTGCTACAAGTAAGGGGAGGCGTTTCGATGCCGATAAACATCACCATGCCTGCCCTTTCTCCGACGATGGAAGAGGGCAATCTGGCCAAGTGGCTGGTCAAGGAAGGCGACAAGGTCGCACCCGGTGACGTGATCGCCGAGATCGAGACCGACAAGGCGACCATGGAAGTGGAAGCCGTTGACGAAGGCACGGTCGCCAAGCTGGTCGTTCCCGCCGGCACCGAAGCGGTCAAGGTCAACGCCCTGATCGCCATCCTCGCCGCCGATGGCGAAGATGTTGCCGAAGCGGCAAAGGGCGGCGCCGCCGCGCCTGCCAAGGCCGAGGCTCCGAAGCAGGAAGCTGCAAAGGCTGAAGCGCCGAAGGAAGAATCTGCCCCGGCCAAGGCTGAAAAGCCGGCCGCCGATCAGGCTGCCGCATCTTCCACGCCGGCTCCGGTCGCAAAGTCCGGCGAGCGCATCTTCGCTTCGCCGCTTGCCCGCCGTCTCGCCAAGGAAGCCGGTCTCGACCTCTCGGCCGTTTCCGGTTCCGGCCCGCATGGCCGTATCGTCAAGACCGACGTGGAAAAGGCCGCCGCTTCCGGCGGTGCGAAGGCCGCACCGTCTGCCGCTGCATCCGCAGGCGCACCGGCTCCGGCGCTTGCCAAGGGCCCGTCTGACGAAAGCGTCCTCAAGCTGTTCGAACAGGGTTCCTACGAGCTTGTGCCGCATGACGGCATGCGCAAGGTCATCGCCAAGCGTCTGGTCGAATCCAAGCAGACGGTTCCGCATTTCTACGTTTCCGTGGATTGCGAGCTCGATACGCTTCTGGCGCTGCGCGCCCAGCTCAATGCGGCTGCTCCCGAAAAGGACGGCAAGCCCGCCTACAAGCTGTCGGTCAACGACATGGTCATCAAGGCGCTGGCTCTTGCCCTGCGCGATGTGCCTGATGCCAACGTCTCCTGGACGGAAAGCGCCATGGTCAAGCACAAGCATTCGGATGTCGGCGTTGCCGTTTCCATTCCGGGTGGCCTGATCACGCCGATCATCCGCAAGGCGGAAGAGAAGTCGCTCTCCACCATCTCCAACGAGATGAAGGACTACGGCAAGCGCGCCAAGGAGCGCAAGCTGAAGCCTGAGGAGTATCAGGGCGGTACGACTGCCGTGTCCAACATGGGAATGATGGGCGTGAAGAGCTTCTCCGCCGTCATCAACCCGCCGCATGCCACCATTCTGGCAGTCGGCGCGGGTGAAGAACGCGCGGTCGTCAAGAACGGCGAGATCAAGATTGCCAACGTCATGACGGTGACGCTCTCCACCGACCACCGCTGCGTCGATGGCGCGCTCGGAGCCGAACTGATCGGCGCCTTCAAGCGCTACATCGAAAACCCGATGGGCATGCTGGTTTGATCGGAGAATAAAATGGTGAAGTCGGTCCTCTGCTTTGGCGATTCCCTGACTTGGGGATCAAATGCGGAAACGGGTGGCCGGCATAGCCATGACGATCTCTGGCCGAGCGTCTTGCAAAAGGCGCTCGGTTCCGACGTGCATGTGATCCACGAAGGTCTTGGCGGCCGCACCACCGCCTATGACGACAACACCGCCGATTGCGACCGCAACGGTGCGCGGATTCTTCCGACGTTGCTGCACAGCCATGCGCCGCTTGATCTGGTGATTATCATGCTTGGCACCAACGACATGAAACCGGCGATCCATGGGTCGGCGATTGTTGCCATGAAGGGCGTGGAGCGGCTTGTGAAGCTCACGCGCAACCACATCTGGCAGGTGGCCGATTGGGAAGCGCCTGACGTGCTGATCGTCGCTCCGCCGCAGCTTTGCGAGACGGCAAATCCTTTCATGGGCGCGATCTTTCGTGATGCGATCGATGAATCGGCAATGCTGGCGTCCGTTTATCGGGATCTGGCCGACGAGCTCGATTGCGGCTTTTTCGATGCGGGTTCCGTGGCGCACACGACGCCGGTGGATGGCGTTCATCTCGATGCTGAAAACACGCGAGCCATCGGGCGCGGGCTGGAGCCCGTCGTCCGCATGATGCTCGGACTTTAAGAACAATTCCCGGTCGTGGCGCCGCTCGCGACCCGATAGGACAAGGCAGGATTTCCAATGGCTCAATCTTATGACGTCATCATCATCGGTTCGGGACCGGGCGGTTACATTGCCGCGATCCGCGCAGCCCAGCTCGGCATGAAGGTTGCCGTCGTGGAGCGCGAGCATCTGGCCGGTATCTGCTCCAACTGGGGCTGCATTCCCACCAAGGCGCTGCTGCGCACCGCCGATGTCATGCACACCGCCACCCATGCGAAGGATTACGGCCTGACGCTGGAAGGCTCGATCAAGCCGGACGTCAAGGCAATCGTGGCGCGCTCGCGCGGCATTGCTGCGCGCATGAACAATGGCGTCGGTTTCCTGTTCAAGAAGAACAAGGTCGATATCATTTGGGGTGAGGCCAAGATCACCAAGCCGGGCGAGATCGTCGTTGGCAAATCCACCAAGCCGGTGGTTCAGCCGCAGGGTCCCGTGCCGAAGAACACGCTGGGCGAGGGCACCTACACTGCCAAGCACATCATCGTCGCCACAGGCGCCCGCCCGCGCGCGCTGCCCGGCATCGAGCCGGATGGCAAGCTGATCTGGACCTATTTCGAGGCAATGAAGCCGGAGGAACTGCCAAAGTCGCTGCTCGTCATGGGTTCGGGCGCCATCGGCATCGAATTCGCCAGCTTCTACCGCACCATGGGCGTCGACGTCACCGTCGTCGAGATCATGAGCCAGGTCATGCCGGTCGAGGACGCAGAAATCTCCACCTTCGCCAAGAAGCAGCTCGAAAAGCAGGGCATGAAAATTCATCTGGAGACCAAGGTTTCCAAGGTGGAGAAGGGCGCGAACTCCATTACCGCGACGCTTGAGAAGAAGGACGGTTCTTCTGAAAAGATCACGGCTGATCGCATGATCTCGGCTGTCGGCGTCGTCGCCAATATCGAAGGTATCGGCCTTGAGGCTGCCGGCGTGAAGACCGATCGCGGCTTCATCGTCATCGACGGTTACGGCAAGACCAACGTGCCTGGCATCTACGCCATCGGTGATGTCGCCGGCCCGCCGCTGCTCGCCCACAAGGCCGAGCATGAGGCCGTCATCTGCGTGGAAAAGATCGTCGGTCTGCCGAATGTGCATCCGATGGACAAGCTGAAGATTCCGGGCTGCACCTATTGCAACCCGCAGGTCGCTTCTGTCGGTCTTACCGAAGCCAAGGCAAAGGAACAGGGTCGCGATATCCGCGTCGGCCGCTTCTCTTTCGCGGCAAACGGCAAGGCCGTTGCTCTTGGTGAAGATCAGGGGATGGTCAAGACCATCTTCGATAAGAAGACCGGCGAGCTGCTCGGCGCCCATATGGTCGGTGCGGAAGTGACGGAACTCATCCAGGGCTTTGTCGTCGCCATGAATCTGGAGACGACCGAAGAAGATTTGATGCACACCGTCTTCCCGCACCCGACCATTTCGGAGTCGATGAAGGAAAGCGTGCTCGACGCTTACGGACGTGTGCTCAACGCATAAGTGCCGCGTGATACCCGGCATTGTCTAACCTTGCCGGGTGTCCCATATGTCTCGATGCAGCCTCAAGGCGGGCTGTTGTTTCAGGGAGCGTGGGAATGGAAAGTGTAGGCTGGATTGCAGCAATCATCATCGGCGGTCTCGCCGGCTGGCTTGCGGGCAAGCTCATGGACATGCGTTTCGGCATCTTCATGAACATCGTGCTCGGCATTGTCGGTTCGGTGGTCGCTGTCGCCGTGCTGCGAACCTTCGATGTTTTCGTGCAGGATAGCAGGCTCGGTTATTTCGTTACTTCGTTCCTCGGCGCAAGCCTCTTGCTGTTTCTGGCAAAGCTCGTGCGGCGCTGACAAGGCTTCGTGACCGGAAGGGGCTTACGCTTTTTCTGGAATTGTTCTAAAGCATCGCACCAAAGATGTCTGGATCGCCAAAGGCGATGGAAGCAGGTTTTTATGGTCACTATTCTCGACAGGACGTCGTCCGACGAAAAGCGCATCCGCCATCCGGAAAAGGCGCACAAGCCCGATACCGAGGTGATGCGCAAGCCGGAATGGATTCGCGTCAAGGCACCGACCTCCAAAGGCTATCATGAGACGCGAGAACTGGTTCGCAGCCATAAGCTGGTGACGGTGTGCGAGGAGGCCGGCTGTCCGAATATCGGCGAGTGCTGGGACAAGAAGCACGCGACCTTCATGATCATGGGTGAAATTTGCACCCGCGCCTGCGCCTTCTGCAATGTCGCGACCGGCAAGCCCAATCCGCTGGATATGAACGAGCCGGAGAACGTTGCCAAGGCCGTCAAGCAGATGGGCCTTTCTCACGTCGTTATCACTTCGGTTGACCGTGACGATCTCGCCGATGGCGGTGCTGAACATTTCGAAAAGGTGATCTGGGCGATCCGCGCCGCGTCTCCGACGACGACCATCGAAATCCTCACCCCCGACTTCCTGAAGAAGCCCGGCGCGCTGGAGCGTGTCGTGGCCGCCAAGCCTGACGTCTTCAACCACAATATGGAAACTGTTCCGGGCAATTACCTCACGGTTCGTCCGGGCGCGCGTTATTTCCACTCCGTACGCCTGTTGCAGAGGGTGAAGGAGCTAGACCCGACCATGTTCACCAAGTCAGGCATCATGGTCGGCCTTGGCGAAGAGCGCAATGAAGTGCTGCAATTGATGGACGATCTGCGCAGCGCCGACGTGGACTTCCTGACCATCGGTCAGTATCTGCAGCCGACCCGCAAGCACCACAAGGTCGAGGCCTTCGTGACGCCGGAAGAGTTCAAGTCCTATGAGACGGTGGCTTACACCAAGGGCTTCCTGATGGTGTCGTCGAGCCCGCTGACCCGCTCCTCGCACCATGCCGGCGACGATTTCGAGCGCCTGCGTGCGGCCCGCGAAAAGAAGCTGCTGGCAGCTGCGGAGTAAGGAACGGAAAGGGTCAGTAATATAGGCGCTGGATCGGGCGATGTGCGCTCTTTCCACGTCATGCTCGGGCTTGTCCCACTGCTGTCCGGTTTAAATTTGCGGCCATTGGAAGGCCATCTGGATTTGGTTTCTGGGTTTGTCTGGTGGCGGGTCGAGAAGCCGATCGGTGCGTCGCCGGTGCATGAGGTTTGCGCGTACCAGCCGGGCGAAGGCGAGTGGGCTTGGCACGGTCTTCTGGTCA
>NZ_JBNWBW010000049.1:0-9718 GCF_053522725.1 Agrobacterium sp. 16-172Ci | reverse complement strand
AACAAACCATGGCAAAACGCTTGACATCAAAGACAGTCGCTCATCCCGCTGCCGCGACCTTCTCCCCGGCGGGGAGAAGAAACAAGCGGCACGCGCTCGCCAATAATCAAGCCCCGCAGCCACAGCCAGCCAGCGCGGCTTTGCTTTCCCCTCACCCGCCCTGCGCGACCGGACGACGCCGTGACGGCAGGGTCATGGCCAGCACGCCGGCAATGACGCAGACGAGCCCCACCCACATGGCAGGTGTCGGCATTTCCCCCAGGAACGCCATGCCGATGGCGACGCCGACCGGCACCCTGAGATAGGCCTGGGAGGTGGTGCCGACGGAGCCCAGCGTCTGCATCAGCCGGAAATAGATCATAAAGGCAAGCGCGGTCGAAAACACGCTGAGGCAAAGGAGCGCCGTCAGTGAGGCCGCCGAAGGCGACAATGTCCAGGGCCGGTCTACGATCAGGCTCACGGGCAACAGGAAAACAGCGCCGCAGATAAGCGAACCCGCTGCCGGCATGATCGGATCGAGCCCCTTGAAATTTTTACTGAAAATAGCCGCACAGGCATAGGAAAAAGCCGCCGTCAGCACGGCGAGCTGGCTCCATATCGCCTCGCCCGCACCGCTCAGCGCTTCGACACCGATGATGAGGCACACGCCCGTCATGCCGGCAATGGTGCCGAACAGCTTGCGCCCGCTGACCGGCTCGTGCCGGATAACGAGTGCGGTGAGAAGAAAGGTGAATATCGGCGTCGTTGCGTTGAGAATGACGGCAAGACCGGCATCGATGCTCTGTTCCGCCCAGGCGATCAATGTGAAGGGTAGAACGCTGTTGATGCAGGCCTGAATGAAGAACAGCCGCCATGTCGCCAAATCCGTAGGCAGGCGCAGCCCGCGCAACCGGATCACCGCGTAGAGCAGCAGACCGGCGATCAGGGTTCTCGAGGCGATGAAGGTGATCGGCGGTATCGTCTCCACCCCGATCTTGATGAAGGTATAGGATGCGGCCCACAGGGTGGACAACAGGGCGAGAAACAGCAATTCGCGGGCGATGGGGTTCTGGGAGGTCACGGATCGATTTTCTAACTGCGTTCAGGATGGCCCGTTCTTAACCCGAAAACAAGCATCTATGCTTCGGCCACGGCCGAAGTTTCAATCATTCTCTCAAAAAAAGCTCCGCACGGCGTGACCATGCGGAGCTTCTGCAAAAGAGATCGATGACGGGTCGGGCAATCAGGCCCGGCGCTCATCCACCGAGAAGGCGCCCGGACCGGCAACGAACAGATAGAGGAAGATGAAGCAGAACAGGATGGCGGCATCGCCACCGTTCAGGGCCGGGAAGAAATTGCTCGGCGCATGCGCCATGAAATAAGCGACTGCCATCTGGCCGGACAGGATGAAGGCGACGGGTCGTGTGAACAGGCCGATCAGCACGAGAATGCCGCCGACGAGTTCCAGCAGCGCCGCCACCAGCAGCATCGTCGGCAGGGAGCCATCCATCTGCGACGCCGGAAAACCGAACAGCTTCTGCGTTCCATGCGAAATGAAAAGCAGCGCCGTCATGATGCGCAGCGCCCCCAGTGCCTGCGGGCGATAGCGGGAAAGAGAGTCGAAAGTTGCCATGTTCATGTGTCCCCGTTGAAGTGGTGCCGCGCTCGATACAGTGCATTTAGGCCTTTATGGATACACGTCTCGAACACCGGAAATCACGTTTCCGATATAGCAGAACTCCCTTAAATACTGAAAGGGAGGCATTCTACACATGGTTGATTTTCCAGCATAAAATTGACCGTCTGCCGAAAAAATCAACTCAAGGATACAGGCATTTTCTGGCGTGGCAAAGGCGGAAAAATCCGCCTCTTCCTCACGCCTGCAAGACGACGACCTTCGAACCGACCGGCACGTGGCTGTAAAGATCGATGATGTCGTGGTTCAGCATGCGGATGCAGCCGCTCGACATGGCATGGCCGATGGATTGCGGCTGGTTGGTGCCGTGCAGACGGAACATGGTGTCGTTACCGCCGCGATAGAGATAGAGCGCGCGTGCGCCGAGCGGATTGTTCGGGCCGCCCGCCATGCCGCCGGCGAATTTCAGATTGCGCGGATCGCGGCGCATCATGTTCGCGGTCGGCGTCCAGGACGGCCATTCCGCCTTGCGGCCGATATAGGCATCGCCCTTCAGCGCAAGACCCTGCCGGCCGACACCGACGCCGTAACGCATGGCGCGACCATCGCCCATAACGTAATAAAGCCGCCGCGCCGGCGTATCCACCACGACCGTTCCGGCCGGGTGCATGGTATCGTAGGTGACTTCCTGCCGGCGCAGTTCCGGCTTGACCTTGTCCAGATGCATGGCAGGAAGCGGGAATTTCTCCTCCGGCTTTGCCGCATAATTCAGCCTCTGCTGGCCGATGCCGGTATTCGCGCAGCCGGCCAGAAACAGCGGCAATCCGAACAGAACACCACGACGTGAAATAGACATGTAACCCCCGCCAAATCTTTGGATTAACGAGAGGTATAATTTTATGGTTAACAAAGCCCTAATATGAGGTTGTGGTAATTAAAGAATTTCCAGGAAAAGTGGAGCCCCGCTTTCCGTCCGGAAATGCAGCAAAACAAAGAGTTAGAGCGCTTTCGCTGCTCGAAGAAAAGCGAAAAGGCTCTAACGTGCGACAACCGCTGCGGCAGGTTTGCGATTGGCGAGATAAACCCCCGTCACCGCCAGAACGGTGCCGGCAATCATGGCCGGTGTCAGCGTTTCGCCGAAAAGCAGTGCTGCTTCCACCGCCGCAAGCGGCGGGACGAGATAGATCAGCGAGGCGGCCCGCGAGACCTGCCCGCGTCGGATGAGATAAAGAAGCAACGCCACGGCACCGATGGAGATCGCACCCACCGACCAGGCAAGCGTGGCGGCAAGACCGAGGCTCCAGTCCACATGCCCATCCTCCAGCAGAAGCGCGAAGGGCA
The DNA here is from genome assembly GCF_053522725.1 of Agrobacterium sp. 16-172Ci. NCBI lineage: Bacteria > Pseudomonadati > Pseudomonadota > Alphaproteobacteria > Hyphomicrobiales > Rhizobiaceae > Agrobacterium > Agrobacterium sp. 16-172Ci. The sequence goes on along the minus strand of NZ_JBNWBW010000049.1, from coordinate 6,762 downwards.
CGGTGACCAGCAGCGCACCGACATATTGCAGCGTGGCCACCGCCATGATGTTTCCACCATGGACGTATTTCTTCTGGTAGAGCGTGCCATAGGTAACCGACGTCATGCCCAGCACATTCACCGCCACGGCGTAAAGCGGCACCGACAGGCCGACAGCACCGGTGGCCATGACCTTCGGCAGCACGGCAATGGCGATGCCGGCAAAGCCGATGAGCAGGCCGGCGCGCTGCAAGGGCGAGATCCTTTCGCCGATCATGTAGCGGGCGGCCACCGCCGTCATCAGCGGCTGCAGACCGGCGATGATGCCGCCGATCGCCGCCGGCACGCCCTGCCCTATCGCCCACCAGATCATGCCGAGATAAAGACCGTGCAGGAAGACGCCGGAGAGGATCGCCCGGAAGAGATCGGCACGCCGCTCAGGCCACTGGATGGAAGAAAAGCGGCAGATCGCCCACAGCAACGCCCCCGCCAGCAGATAGCGCAGACAGAGAAAGGTCAGCGGTCCGGTATAATAGACCGCATATTTGGCGGTGACCCAGCCGGTCGACCAGAGAAAGACGAAGATGGCCGGAGCCAGACGGTCGAGCGACATGGGAACATCCCCTGTGCCGCACCATGCCCGTAACCGGACACGGTGCGGGAAAGGCGGCGAATTGATATTTCTGCGGCTTCACGCAAACCGGCGAAAGATCGAGCCGGGTATTCAGCAAGGCGGTATCCGCATCCCGACGAAAGGTCAAAGGCGTTTTCGTGATCACATCTTTCAGATTTTCTGATGCGACGCCCGATATTCATCAACCGAAAGCGAGCGACTAAAATTTATGCATTCGCCCACGGCGCACACAGTACCGTTACCCCAATACGCGCCTCGTCCCCGCGCAACCAATTTTCTAATGCCGCATTTATAGGCTGAAACCGAAAAAACGCTTCTTTTTTAAAACTCTAGGGCGGTAAAAAATCTTCTCGGGGAGGCCTGCATAGTTCTTGCATTGCATTTAGCGTTGTATTCATATGGCAAAAAAGGGGACATCGAAGTTGGCATTTGACGAAATGATAAATGCGGACGACACGCCGCGAAGCCCATATGAAAACTATAACGAGTGGTACAGCCGACAGGACAGGGCGCACCTGATCCAGAAATCAAAAGACGCGGAAAACATCTTTCGAAAAACCGGTATTACTTTCGCAGTCTATGGCCATGCCGACAGTTCAGAAAAACTGATCCCCTTCGATATTATCCCGCGCATTATCTCCGGCCGCGAGTGGCGCAAACTGGCCCAGGGTATCGAACAACGCGTCCTCGCCCTCAATGCTTTCCTCGACGATATCTACCATAAACAGGAAATCATCCGCGCCGGCCGCATTCCCCGCGAAATCATCGAGAAAAACGAAGCCTTCCTGCCGGAAATGATCGGCTTCACCCCACCCGGCGGCGTTTATACCCATATTGTCGGCACGGATATCGTTCGCACCGGCGAAGACCAGTTCTACGTTCTGGAAGACAATGCCCGCACCCCCTCCGGCGTCAGCTACATGCTGGAAAACCGCGAAACGATGATGCAGATGTTCCCGGAGCTCTTCCATGAAAACCGGGTGCGCCGGGTAGAGGATTACCCCTATCTGCTGCGCCAGTCGCTCGCCTCGCTCGCACCGCCCGGCTGTTCCGGCAAGCCGCGTGTGGCGGTTTTGACGCCCGGCATCTATAATTCCGCCTATTACGAACATTCCTTCCTCGCCGACATGATGGGCGTGGAACTGGTGGAAGGTTCCGACCTGCGCGTCATGGACGGCAAGGTCAAGATGCGCACCACCCGCGGTTATGAGGCCATCGACGTGCTTTACCGCCGCGTTGATGACGACTTCCTCGACCCGCTGACCTTCCGGCCGGATTCGGCGCTCGGTGTTCCCGGCATCATGGATGTCTACCGCGCCGGCAACATCACCATCGCCAATGCCCCCGGCACCGGCATTTCCGACGACAAGGCGATCTATTCCTACATGCCTGAGATCGTCGAGTTCTATACCGGCCGCAAGCCGCTTCTGGAAAACGTGCCGACCTGGCGCTGTTCGGAGCCGGACAGCCTGAAATACGTGCTGGACAACCTCGCCGATCTCGTCGTCAAGGAAGTTCACGGTTCGGGCGGTTACGGCATGCTCGTCGGCCCCACGGCGACGAAACGCGAGCGGACGCTGTTTGCGGAAAAGCTCAAAGCCCGTCCCGCCAATTACATCGCGCAGCCGACGCTGTCGCTGTCCACCGTGCCGATCATGGTGAAGAACGGCATTGCGCCGCGCCATGTCGATCTGCGCCCCTATGTGCTCGTCTCGGACAAGGTGCAGATCATTCCCGGCGGCCTGACCCGCGTGGCGCTGAAAAAGGGCTCGCTGGTGGTCAATTCCAGCCAGGGCGGCGGCACCAAGGATACCTGGGTACTGGAGGATTAAGCCATGCTGGGCAGAACGGCAAACGGGCTCTACTGGATGTTCCGGTACATCGAGCGCGCTGAAAACATCGCCCGGCTGATCGATGCGGGCCTGCGCGTTTCATTGACGCGCTCGGGCAGCGGCGATGAGGACTGGGATGGCGTGCTGCAAAGTGCGGGCGTGCGCGAAGCCTTCCTTGAAATGCACAAGAAGGTGACGGCGGCGGACGCGATCGATTATCTGCTTCGGGAAAAATCGAACCCTTCCAGCGTCATGTCCTGCATCGAGGCGGGCCGCAACAATGCCCGCATGGTGCGCACGGCGCTGACACGCGAGACATGGGAAGCCACCAACGAATTCTGGATCGAGCTGAAGAACATTCTCGGTCGCAAGCTCAACCATGCCGAACTGCCGCAGACCATCGATGTCATCAAACATCGCGCCGGTCTGGTGCGCGGCGCCTTCCACGGTTCGATGCTGCGCAACGATCTCTATAACTTCTCCCGCATCGGCACCTTCATCGAACGCGCCGACAACACGGCCCGTATTCTCGACGTCAAATATTACGTGCTGCTGCCGGCGGTCGCGCATGTGGGGTCGTCGCTCGACAATGCGCAGTGGGAATCCATCCTGCGTTCGGTCTCGGCGCACCGCTCCTATGGCTGGGTCTATGATGCGGAATACAAGCCGGCCAATATTGCCGACTTTCTCATTCTCAATGGCCGCATGCCGCGCTCGCTGGCCTATTGTTATGAAAAGATCGCCAGCAACCTCAATTACATCGCCGAGGATTACAGCGAGAGGCACAAGGCGCACGACACGGCCGAGAGCATTCGCGACAGCCTGCGCGCGACCACCATCAGCCGGGTGATGGATGAAGGCTTGCACGAATTTCTGGAGAGATTTGTCAACCGCAACGGACAATTGGGGCAGGAAATCACGGAAGGCTACCGCTTCTATCAATAAGCGCGTGGACGGGGACAGCTTATGCGTCTGAAAATCACCCATACGACGGAATATGTCTATGACGAGCCGATGCCCTATGCGTTGCAGCGGCTGCGCCTGAGGCCGCAGACCGGCCCCGGCCAGACGGTGGAGAACTGGGATGTCTCGGTCGATGGCGCCACCGTCGAAGTGACCTATGACGACCATTTCGGCAACCGTGTTGCGCTGGTGGAAACCGAAGGCCCGCAGCAGCGGGTGAAGGTGGTGGCGAGCGGCACCGTGAACACCGAGGACAAGGCCGGCGTGTTCGGTTACCACATCGGCAATGCGCCGCTGTGGCTTTTCCTGCGCGAGACGCCGCGCACCAAACCCGGAAAGCTCGTGCGCGAACTGGTGAAGGTGAGCGCCGGCGACAGCGAGCTGGCCCGCCTGCATGACCTGATGGAAAATATTCACCGCAAGGTAGAGTATGTGCCGGGCGCAACCGATATCGAAACCACCGCGGAAACGGCGCTGGAAGCGGGCAAGGGCGTCTGCCAGGACCACGCCCATATCCTGACTTCCGCCGCCCGGCTGATGGGCCTGCCCGCCCGTTACGTTTCCGGTTATCTGATGATGGAAGAGGTGGAGGAACAGACGGCCACCCATGCCTGGGCCGAAGTGCATCTTCAGGGGCTCGGCTGGGTGGGTTTCGACGCCGCCAACAATATCTGCCCCGACGACCGCTATGTGCGCATCGCATCGGGCCTCTGCTACCGCGATTGCGCGCCGATATCGGGCATGCGCATCGGCCCAGCCGGTGAGACCCTGAATGTGTCGGTCACCGTGCAGCAATCGCAGGGCCAGAGCCAGTCGCAGAGCTGACACGATGACTGGCAGGGACGACGACACAATCGGCTTTTACACGGGTAACGCTGCGGCCTATACCTCGCGCGGGCAGGCGGCGGATCGCCCGCATCTGGAAACATTCCTGACGCGGCTGCAAGAGGGTGCAAGCATTCTCGAGCTGGGATGCGGCGGCGGGCAGGACAGCGAATTCATGCTGGCCGCCGGTTACGATGTCCACCCCACCGACGGAACGCCTGAAATCGCCAAAGCGGCGCAAGCCCGGCTCGGCATTCCCGTCCGGACATTGCTGTTCGAGGATATCGATGAGAGTGCGCGATATGACGGCGTCTGGGCCAATGCCTGCCTGCTGCATGTGCCTCGCCCTGCCCTGCCGGGCATTATCGGCTGCATCCACACCGCGCTGAAACCGGGCGGCGTTTTTTATGCCAGCTTCAAGGCGGGAGAAGCGGAAGGCCGCGACATGTTCGGCCGTTATTATAATTACCCTTCGAAGCCCTGGCTGGAAGACGTTTACGGACAGTTTGACTGGGCGGCGGTGGAGATCGAGGCGAGGCAGGGCAGCGGTTATGACAAGCTCCCGACCGCATGGCTGCATGTGACGGCAACGAAACCCTGATCCGGCGCGACAACTTGACGGTTGCGAAACCCCGTCCCACCCGGTTTAATCCCCGCATCGATTTGAAAGCATGATCCGGCTTCAGCCTGCGGGAGGAAAGCCGGCCGGGAGACGGCCTTGTACAGCATTTCCGACTATCGCGACTGCCAGTCGCATGGACCCGTCATCGCCGAACGGGTCTGGACGGCATGGTGGCAGGATAGCGGGCTTCAGGTCGGCGACGTCGCCGAGCACCTGAAGGACATGACCGACCCCCATACGCTGCCCACCGGCTTCGTCGCCCATGACGGCAGCGATTATGTCGGCTCCGCCTTCCTCATCCATTGCGATCTGGAAGAACGTCCGCAATATCTGCCCTGGGTCGCAGCCCTGTGGGTGGAAGAAGACCGCCGGCGCTCGGGCGTGGCGCGGGCCTTGATGCAGGCCGCGACGCAAAGGGCAGCCGAACTTGGCCACGAGACCAGCTATCTCTGCTGCCAACGGGGTCTCGAAGCCTATTATGTCAACTGCGGCTGGACCGTTCTGGAACGTGGCGTCGGCAAACACGACCTGACGGTGCTGACCTACACAACAGGTAAATAGGTTTCCGCCGCGATCCGCCGCCGGAAACCCCTGAACCGCCTGGAGGAACCATGCAACCGCCAACCGCCATTATGGAAACCGCGCTCTACACCGACGACCTCGACGCCGCCGAAGTCTTTTACCGGGATGTTTTCGGGCTGGAAGTGGTACGCAGGCTGCCGGGGCAATTCATCTTCTTCCGATGCGGGCAGCAGATGCTGCTGCTCTTCGACCCCGAGCAATCCCGCCGGGCCGACCCCGACAATCCCATCCCCCGCCACGGCGCGGTGGGGCAAGGTCATTTCTGCTTTTACGCCAGGGACAAGTCGGGGGTGGACGGCTGGAAGGCGCACTTCGAAGCGCTCGGAATTCCCATCGAACATTATCACCGCTGGCCGAATGACAGCTATTCCGTCTATATCCGCGATCCCGCTGGTAATTCGGTGGAGGTTGGGGAAGGCAAGCTGTGGGGGATTGAGTAAGCCCAATACCCGGAAGAAACGCTATGAAGAACATTTTTGTCGTCACGCACACTCAGTCCATCCACCATGTCGAAAACAAGGTCGGGGGTTGGTATGACACCGAGCTGACACCCAAAGGTGTGGCAGATGCGGAAGCAACAGCTGCTAAGCTTATGACCTTGATTGGCAGTGCATCAATCGAAATCTTCAGCTCCGATCTTCTCCGGGCCTCCCAGACTGCGGCAATCGTTGCTGAACATCTCAAGCGCCCTTTTGAAATCACAAATGACCTGCGAGAAATCAGCTACGGTTCGGCTGGCGGCATGCCACAGGAATGGCTCGACGCCCGCCAAATCCCCGCTCAGGACCACAATCGGATGGATCACCGAGGCGGAATCGCCGATGCCGAAACGAGACGTGAGGTGGCGGAAAGAGTGTATCGCTCTGTTAACACCATTATTTCGCGGCCATGCCCAACACAGATCATCGTTACCCATGGCTTTGCCCTTACCTTCGTCATCGCAGCATGGATCAAGATGCCAATAGAAAGCGCCGGCTATGTCAGCTTTCCGGCGCGGTCTGGAAGCATTACCCACCTAAGACAAGATGACTATTGGCAAAGTCGATCCGTTATTGCTTTGGCGGATGTTTCCCACCTGAAGGCAAGCTGTGGGGGTTCGGGTGAGGCAAGCGCCTGACAGTTGCCCGATACACAACGGGATAACGGGATGAAAGAGGTATCATTTTGCGCATCCTCGGGCTCGTCCGAGGATCTATCCACGTCGCTTAAAATCAATCGGTCGCAGGTCCTCGGGCCTGTCCCACTACTGTCCGGTTTAAATTTGTGGCCATTGGAAGGCCATCTGGTTTTGATTTGTGGGTTTGTCTGGTGGCGGGTTTAGAAGC
>NZ_JBNWBW010000048.1:0-10116 GCF_053522725.1 Agrobacterium sp. 16-172Ci | reverse complement strand
GGGCCAGCGCGATCAAGGACTTGATCGCAAAAGAGTCTTTTCACCGCGCAGACGCGCCGTGGCTGGATGCCGGATCAAGTCCGGCATGACGGAAGAGAGACATTCATCTGCAGCTTCCCATTTATCTAGAGACGACCCCGGCGCAGACAGCCCACCCCCCTCACCACCGAATACTATACCGCGCACTCACCCCCGGCCGGAAATGATCCGCATAACCCTGATCGAGCGTCCCCCGCACAGTCAGATTGTCGCCGATCTTCTGCTCCACCGCCACGCCGCTGCTGAACTCGTTGAAACTGTTACGGCTCGCCCCCGTCAGCACAAAGGCCGTGCCGGTCTCGGAGCGGGAAAGGCGCAGCGACTGCGACACATCCAGCCCGTTCCATTGCTGCGCCGTGCCGTCATAACGCACGGTGAAATTGCGGTTCGCCTCGATATCCAGCTCCGGCGTAACGATGCGCTTCTGCTGCGAGGTCACGGAAACGCTGCTCGATCCCGTCAGCGCATTGAAGATGACACCGACATCACGGGCAAGTGAAACGCCTGGCAACTGTTCGGCCAGCAGCGTGACATTACCCCATACCCGCACCGGCGTATCCACCACCTGCCCCGTTTTGGAAGCGCTCATGCCCATTTCCAGCCCCGCGCGAATGGGCGTATCGACCGGCAGTTTCGCACCGATGCGCGCCGTATAGGAACGGTCGGAATTCTTGACCGGCTTCCAGATCAGCCCGGCCTCATCGGCGTGTGCCGCGGTGCCAGCGGCGGTGAAAAGAGACAATAGAAGGGTAAAACCCGCTTGTGGCGACATATCTTGTCCCCTTGCAAATTAAGGGCGCACCGGGAGAACCCGGCAGGCACGGTAAAAGCTTAAGGCCAATGGTTTGGCAGCGATAAGGCCGCACAAGAGCGGCACACAATGCCCGAACGACCGCATGCAGCGGCCGGGGCAAATCATGCTGCGCAGGGTGCCAGATGAACGGGAGATGAACAAGAGCAGATGCAGCAAAAAATCATGCTGCACTGCATTGTGATCGAAACGAAGATACGAAGCCCGCGCGACCGCCCAGAAACCGGACGCCCAAAACAAAAGGGCCGCAGCTTTCGCTACGGCCCCTTGTTCAATCAGCTTGCACTGAAGAAGATTATTCGGCGTCGCCTTCAGCGGCCTTCTTCTTGGCCGGAGCCTTCTTCTTCGGAGCGGCTTCTTCGCCTTCAGCGGCGTCGTCAGCCTTGGCAGCGGCCTTTTTCTTGGCCGGGGCCTTCTTCTTGGTTTCCGTTGCTTCTTCGGCGTCGTCAGCCAGAAGCTCTTCCTTGGAAACGGTCTTGTCCGTTACCGCGATTTCGGAAAGCAGCTTGTCGATGACCTTTTCTTCGAAGATCGGAGCGCGCAGCGAAGCGGAAGCGCCGGGGGTGTTGCGGAAGAAATCGAGGATTTCCTTCTGCTGGCCCGGGAACTGCTGCAGCTGCTGGAACAGCGCACGCTGCATTTCTTCTTCGGTCACTTCAACGCCGGCCTTTTCGCCGATTTCGGAGAGAACGAGGCCGAGACGGACGCGGCGTTCAGCCAGCTTGCGATATTCTTCGCGGGCTTCTTCTTCGGTCGTGTCTTCGTCAGCGAAGGTCTTGCCGGACTGAGCGAGATCGGTGTTGATCTGGCGCCAGATGTTGTCGAACTCGGCGTCGACGAGGCCAGCCGGCGTGTCGAATTTGTACATTTCGTCCAGCTGGTCGAGGATCTGACGCTTGACCTTCTGGCGGGTAATGTTGCCGTACTGGCTTTCGATCTGGCCCTTGACGATTTCCTTCAGCTTTTCAGCCGATTCGAGACCGAGCTTGGTGGCCAGTTCGTCGTTGATTTCAACAGCAGCGGCAGCAGCAACTTCCTTGACGGTGATGTCGAAGTTGGCTTCCTTGCCGGCAAGGTTCGCAGCCGGGTAGTCGGCCGGGAAGGTCACGGTGATGGTCTTTTCATCGCCAGCCTTGACGCCGACCAGCTGGTCTTCGAAGCCGGGGATGAAGCGGCCGGAACCGAGAACCAGTTCGGCATCTTCAGCAGCGCCGCCGTCGAAGGCAACGCCGTCAACCTTGCCGAGATAGTTCATGGTGACGCGGTCGCCATCGGCGGCCTTGCCCTTCTTGGTCTCGTAGGTGCGGGCGCTTTCTGCGATCTTCAGAATCTGCTCGTTGATTTCGTCTTCGGAGACTTCAACAACTTCGCGGGTAACCTTGATGCCGTCATTGGCCTTCAGTTCGATGGCCGGAATGATTTCGTAGGCAACGGTGAATTCGAAGTCGGATTCAGCCGACAGGATCTTTTCGGCTTCCTGCTCGTCTTCGGTCATGGAGATGGCCGGCTGCGTCGCAGACTTTTCGCCGCGGCTGGAAAGGATTTCGGTCGGCTTTTCACGAACCAGCTCGTTGACGAGGTCGGCCATGATGGACTTGCCGTACATCTTCTTCAGGTGGCCCATCGGCACCTTGCCGGGACGGAAACCGTTGATGCGAACCTTGTCCTTGGCGTCAACCAGGCGCTCGTCCAGACGGGCCTTCATGTCGGCAGCCGGAATAACGACCTTGAGTTCGCGCTTCAGCCCTTCAGCGAGCGTTTCGATAACCTGCATTTTCTCAAACCTTCACATCATGGCGGCGGTGCTCAGACAGCCGTTGGTTTACTTTCGAGCACTGCGCCGGAAACATCGTTCCCCGGCCGTGGCTTCTGTTATTTCGTTACACAAGCGCCTGCCGGACACCTTTGCGCCTGCGCCGGAGAGAAGACCAAAGGGGAATAATAAACCCCGAAGCTCCCGCATCCCTAAGGATGCACTCTGGCGCAAGCGTGGCGCAGCCATGCCTTGCTTGTGGTGCGGGTAGAGAGACTCGAACTCCCACGCCGAAGCGTTGGTACCTAAATCTAACTCACGCCCTTTACTACCCACAAACGCGCAGTAAATTCAATCTGTTAGCTCTCGCCTCAATCTCTATACTTGCACTTGTGTCACGCTGAAATGGCACAGTGTGTCATGTGTCATGCCCGCGTTTCGGCCTCCTGATACTCTGACATGCGTTGAATGGCAAGCCGTTTGCGCTCAGCGGAAGTATGGGCGTAACGCTGCGTGGTTTCGATCCGCTTATGGCCCGCGAGTTCTTGGACCGTGCGAATGTCAGCCACGAGGAGCATGTTCGTGACAAAGGTGTGACGCAAGACGTGCGGCACATAGTTGCGATCATCTGACATTTTGAGATCGCTTTGCATCTGCTTCCAGTGATCGCGATACCATTGCGGCTTGTGGACAAACAGCTTGGCATCTGGATCGTTGAGGAACTTCGACCGGCGCTTCAGAATTTCCTTTGCGCGGTCTGTGAGGGGAACGTCACGATTGTTCCCCGCTTTGGTGTCGTAGGTCCAGAGGTCGGCCTGATCAGCGTCCCTCTTGGTGATCTTCAACACCTCCCCCTGACGGAAGCCTGTATCGAGCGATATAACAATGTAGTCCCGCAACTCATCTTCGGCTCGATCCTCACACCATTTCAGCATGGCGTTCAGTTCCTCCTCACCGTAGAACCTGACACGGCATTGCCGCTCTTTGATCAGGCCAACCGGAAAGAGGTTGTCGAGCTTCTTCAAATTGAAGGCTTCCTTGCATAACGTCGAGAAGGCGGCGAGCTTGCGGTTGATGGTGGCGTCTGAACGCTTCCATGCCGCGACCTCTTTCTTGATCTTCAAGGTGTCCTCATAGCAGAGACTTTTGACAGGACGCTGTGGCCCTAAAATCTCGATTACGTGGCGACCATTGAGGCAAGAGGTCTTCTCTGCCTTGGTTCCTCTCCATCTGGTTTCAGCGACCAAATCGAAGAGGTCTTGGAGGGTCATTTCCGGCTCGGTGGATTTTACTCCGACCTCATATTCACCGGACATTAAAGCGGCCTTCGTTTTGGCTTCCCAAATCTCGGCCTCATGCTTCGTAGCGAAGTCTTTCCTTACCCGCTGTCCTTTCCATGAAACAGCGGCTTGCCAAGAGGCCCCGCGTGGTTTAACTGGCATCGCACATCCTTTCGTTGCCCAGTTGGCGGAATTGGTAGACGCAACGGTTTTAGGTACCGTCGCTGAGAGGCGTGGGGGTTCGAGTCCCTCACTGGGCACCACTTTCTAAGCAATTCAGTCTACCCCCGAATTGGTGGCACCCATTAGCTGCTCTATGCGGGCAGCTAAGAGTTTTCCTGTTGGTGTCAGGAAACAAACAACGTTGCGCTGATCTAGGGGGTCACGCTCGGTCCTAATGAGCTTGAGACCTTCAGCACCACGCCGACCAGCCCAGTCGCCAAGATCGCCCAAGGCGCGGCTCACTGAGGGCTGAGGAATGCCGGTATTCTTTCTAAGTTCGGATGAGGAAATCCCCTCCTTCGCGGCTATGCAGGTGAAGACCTCAAGGGCCTGTACCGATATGCCAGCTTTACCGTCCTGAAGCTGTCGCACCTCTCCAAGCACCGCTGAAAGGCGGGAAAAGATAGTTCTAGGCATAGTCAAAGTTCCTCTTGATCGGCCCACCACGGGCCAGAGTACGCGAGGAACTCATACACCTGTGATTAGGTTTTGACAACGTGCAACGCGAAGTAGCACCGACCTAGCCAAATCTCAACTTCCGAGCCTTGGCGGCGGCAATCGAAAAAGTGAGTTAAGATGCGGGATGAATTAACCTCCACATACATCTCAAATCGCTTTGTTTTCTTGAAAAAACGCACTCTGTTCACCTCGTCCGATGTTCTCGTCTTGTTCACGTTTCACAAGACCCCTTGGCTATACCCCTAGCCCGCCATACCGTGCAAGTTGAAATTCAACCACTCGTGGATATATAAGTGGCTTAAATTCCCATCAAATCATTGTCATAGCGGCCCCATGCGTATGGTCTTGTTAGACTTTTTTAACGTTTTGTTTCTGGGTTCACAGAACCCGTTCGAACAAACGCGCATGGCAGCTATGCATCACCGCATATCTTCTTTGAGTCGGACTTGATGGCCGAAGGCTGGTAGTCATTACCAAAAACGAAGTAAAAACAGACGGTTAGTCATTGCGGAAATCACCGCTTTGCCGACAATATGGCTAATTGTTGACACAGCCTGTGAATTACTGTGGATACACCACGACCATCAGGGGCTTATAATATTTGCCCCCTAGGTTTCGGCCCTCTGGCCTCGTCAGGTGGTTTCAGGCGCGGGCTGCCCAGTGCTGAGCGTTCCGGCAAACTCAGCGGCAATTTCAACCGCTGGCCGCACAAGTTCTGGGTATTCTGTGAAGTTCGAGAAGCTGAAATAGCTCAGCATCGACGGGACAAATTCCCAGTCAAAGCACAAGCCACCCCTAACCTCCTCGCTCAGGGCCGCGTAAACGGCCTCTATCTGGGGAGCCATATGTAGGCAGGCGTAGCGGGAATGAACGGCCCCGCGATTGTCCCGGTACTCGGTCCATGCGGTTTCCGTGTCAGTCTCCAGCCAAGCCTCCCAGATGCAGAGAGCTGTATGGGCGTGGTCGAGGGTCAAGGTCTGGGCCATCAGGAAACCACCGTAAGAACGGCCTCGATCTCGTCTCTCAAGCGCGTCAAGGCTTTGGGACTGGTCCAGAGCGCAACACGGTCACCTGCCTTGGCGTCCTCTGGAATAGTCAGGTAGATCACCCCCTCACCATTACATTGCTCGACCTCGAACCCGCATTGCGGCTCGATCTCAGCGCGAGATTTTCCCATATCGTCCTCTCATTATGGCAGCCATCATCAGCCACGGGATGCCAGCCCATGGGACAGGCCCGCGAGAGCCTGTTTCGGCGTTTTAGATTGTCAGTGAGTGTCGGCCCTACTGGGCGGTGCGGAAGGCTGGTTTCGGCTGGCCGGTCGTCCGTAGTTCCGGCCTCGCCAATCGATGAAATCGCGTCCCTCAATAGCAGCCATGGCGCGGGCGTCTGTCGGGTCGGTCACCATTCACGCCCCCCCGTTCAGCTTGCGAATGGCCGCATCAATGGCCGCCTGATTGTCGCCAGTCGTGACAATCTTGAGGTCTTTGCGCTTCCAAGCACCACTATCGAGGTAGCCTGCAAGCTCGGCCTGAACGCATTCTCGATTGTAATCCCCGAACTCGGGCGACCACCGGCCATCAATGCGGACGGCCAATGTGTAATATTTCCTCATGCCATTTCCTTTCATTCCGGCAGCCATCATCAGGCGAGCCATGCCAAGGCCCGCGACAGGCCCGGGAAGAGCCTGTTTCGGCGTGTTCAGAGGGGATTGCGGTTGAGCCAGCAGGCGCACGCGAAGACGATGAGCGACCAGCCGATGAGGATGTTAACGAAGATATCGTGGTGCATTTGATCCACCCGTGAGTGCGTTAGGACAAAGCTTCGCCGGTCGTGGTGGGCATCTCTAAGCGGCTTACGATATCATGGTCACTGAGGGCGTTCACGAAGATGCGCCCGCTGCGGTGCCAGAACTCAGGAACCCCGTTCTGATAGTGGCCTCTACACCCGAAATCATTGAGCTTGGAGGCACGCTTGACGGTGACGACCTCGCCGGCTCTTGTCCGGTATTGGCCGGGTTCCGTTATGATGACCGGGTGCGTGACCAGAGGAGCGAAATAAGATGAAGTCATTGGCCTGCCTCCAGTTGCCGCAAGGCCGCTTCTTTCAGAACGCAGATATTGAAGGATAAGGACCAGCCATCCTTATTCTCCTTCCGCAGTTTCGTAACGCGAACATCCATTTGCGTGCTGAGGCTGAGTTCGTCCCAGTCTCTCAGTGAGGTGTAAGGGCTGTTGAAATAGTGGTCGCCCGCAGCGAGGGCCACGCGGCATTTGTCGAGCAGGTAGGTAGGAATGCGAATGTTCGCAGCCTCGACATACTGCCCGTAGTATTCGCGGTGGAGCGCATAACGCCCTTCGGGTGTCTCCAAGGCAGCGTGGCGCTTCCAGAAATCTACACGCGTCATGACCATGCTTGCATCCTTTGCTAGATTGATTAGGATGCTGAAGCGGGAAGCCCGAAAGCCTCCCGCCCCATCGCTAGATGGTTAGGAATAGGGTCACGGTGAGGCGCACCGTGGCCTTTTTCATTTTCCAGCGAAGGGTGATTGACCATGTGACCATGGCAATTCCTCCAGCGTTGCCCCTGTATCGTCGAGGCTTCCGAGTGCGGGCATTCATGGGCCGTTCGTCACGGCCAGCAAGCGCACCACTCAAGGCAGCGCTTAGGCTGCCCTCAATGGTAGGCTTGAGCGGGACTAGACGCCCCGCCAAGGTATTCACGAGTGGTTACGATTGGGCGCGCTTAGCCAGATAGTCACAGCGGGCAATCGCTATTGAGAGACCGTCAGGTGTCTTAGCGTATGCGCTATCGCTGACGCTGTGAGTGGCCCCGACCTTGTAGACCGTGTAGCTATCCCGTTCACGGCCCACCCAGTAGTTACCGGCTTCATGCATGATATCGGCTTCGGTCATAATTACCTCATTCACGGGTGGATGGTTTCGGCCATGCTTGGCCTCATCAGCGGGGCAGCTACAGCCCCGTACCTATTCAATTGTCAAAGAACCCTGCCCTGTAGGTCAGTCCCGCCTCGTCTCCGATTTGGTGAGGGCAATGTATTCACATGGTAATTGATTGGCAACCGTTGGAACCTACTTACCCGTGAATTATTTGATAAGCCATTGATTTTGATCCGATCTTTTTACGATCGCTGGCCGCTATGGCTGCCTATGTGTCACGTTTAGGTGGGACGAAAAGGCATAATGCCAGGGCGATTTATGACAGGATGAGGCGTCGTTTAGGTGCGGTAACGCTCCAGCCAATCGCCAAGCTGTTCATTCACCTCGTCCACGGTCTCAAGGATAGCGTGATAGACGATACCGCCATTCAACACGATATTCACCCTTCCCGGCTGCTCTGGGACTTCCTCAACCGCAATGACGTTCAGCGGGTTGATCGCCACTGTCCTAGCGTTGTTCCCCTCTTTATCCGCCACGGTGAAGTTAGGGAGCTTATTATCTGGACCAGTAGAGGAGCGCATGATGTGTCCTTATGGTGTGATTGAGGGGCCACGAAAAAGCATAATACACCCCATGAAAAAGAGGCAAACAAAAGCAGCGACACAAGCCAGCCTCAGGCCCCTAAGCCTGCCCTAGCCGTGCCACATAGGCTCATCTTTAGATCGATCATCTAATGCGACACCTAATGATTTCAATGTGTTAGCTGTCATGTGGCACGATCATGTGGCATTGAGGCTGCCCCAGAGGCCGGAAAGGCTCGTCGAAGAGGGGCGGCGGGGGGATTTGGCGTGGCCTTTATTCTGATCTGACCTCAGAAATTTTTAGGCCAAACATTTGGGGAACCTTCAGGCCCACATCACGGCCCCTATTGCGAGGCCCAGACCAACACCTACGGCCAGCCAGAGGAGCCAAGGGCCTTGGAACTCGGTCTTGTTAGGTCCGTATTCGTTGCTCATTTAGCGGCCTTCTTGGGGGCGAGAGCAGCGTAGCGTTCGCAGCCCCCAATGTTACCGTCTACCTTGGTGTCGATCACGATACCCTTGGTGTCCACGATCAGGTCGAGCTTGCAATGGTAATTGTAGCTCTCGGTCGTCGAACCCTGAACCTGCGTATAGATCGCCTGCCCGCCTACGTAGGTTGTGGCTGTGTTATAGGTCGGTACCGTGTAGGAGCCTGAGTTCTGGTTGAGCCAGCTATAAACGGTGAAGCCTGCGATCTTCTTCTCTTGGTCGGGGAAGCCCAGTCGCTTGAAGGCTGTCTGGTAGTGCTGCCCTTTGAAGGTGTTAGCTCCAGCGTCAATTTGCTCTGAAGTAACACAGCCAGCGAGCGCAGCGAGAATGGCTGTGGCGGCGGCCACGCGGATGAGTTTCATGAAGTACCCCCTTGATTGAGCATTCACGAATACACAACCGAGGAATCGCCCTCAAGCCCCCCTATAGGTTACCTTAAGGTTTCTTCTGGGGATCAAGGAGGTGGATGGGGGTTTCTTCCACCTCCATCCATCCTAAAGATCATTCGGAGGGAAACTCTTTTTCATCAGTCTCCCCCTCCTCCCCTTTAGTATTCTCTCCTAAAGGGTGGGGTAATTAAAGGTTGGTCTTCAACCGAGGTTAAACCATCTCAGGTTGTCGTCATTGGTCCTTCCGAAGACGGTCTCCGAGAAGCTCTCAAGCTCTCGCTTCAGCATCTCCGCTCTGTGGTCTTCAGCGGCCTTGTCGGTGTCTCGGGCCATATGCTCCACCCAGTAGGTGACAGCGATTGCCAGGGCATCGAGACGGTCATCGTTGATCAGCGCCCCACGGTCGCGTGTGATGCGGGTGAGCTGGTAGAAAAGCTGTCTGTGAGGCTCAGCCTCGAAGTCACGCTTAACGACCGCGCTATCGACCACTAGGCGGTGCTGGTTCAAGACAGGCTCCAGAACGTCGCAGATGCGGCGCTCCTTCTGCGTGGAGTGCTTGACCTCTTCGATGGTGACCGGATGAACCCGTGTGAAGACAGGCTTCAGGAGCTGCGTGAACATGCCATCACCAAAGTTCGCTTCGACGATTACACGATTGACGTTGTGGACCTTACCGAGCGTGGCGAGGGCCTTCAGCGTGGTTTCTGCATAGCCTTCCTTGAAGCCGCCTGACGCGACTAGGAAGAGGTTGCCGTGAAGGATTTTGACGATGGCGTAGGCCGTCTCGTCACCGCCCTTGCCCGAGGGGTCGATTGCCATGACCGAGCCGGAGTATTCCGCCATCTCGTTCGAGGTCCACATAGGACGATGGAGACGGTCACCCTGAAGGCCCACGCTTGGGAGATCGGAGATGATCTTCTCGGGGTCATTGCACCATACCAGCTTGGCCGGGGCCATGCGGGGGTCGAGAGAGGAGACGATCATGTCAGAGAGCTTGAGCGGGTATTTGTCCTGATCGCTCAGTGACGTATCGAGCATGAACTGAAGGGCGAAACCTGAGCGACCATACGAGGCTTCACGCTCGATGAGGTCTTGCTGTCAATCGGCGCGGAATGTTGACCCCTTATCGGCGTCCAATATTCACCCCCTGTAGGCGATCAGCGCTTGGCCTGCCCGGCGCTGGCCGGGGTTGC
>NZ_JBNWBW010000047.1:0-13912 GCF_053522725.1 Agrobacterium sp. 16-172Ci | reverse complement strand
CTTCCATCCGCCACCGCACAAGCGACAATAGCACAGCGCGGCGAAATCAAGTTACAAGGGGGCAAGCTCTCCGCATCTCTGTTCCGTAGCCCCCTCATCCGACCCTTCGGGCCACCTTCTCCCCGGCGGGGAGAAGAAACAACTGGCAGCACCTTGACCTCTCTCGGAGCAAAGAGAGGGCGATGGGGAACAAGACCGGCGCATTTTCGTTATCGCTCATGGAAGGAGGCGTGCCATGCAGCAGAATTCCTCTGAGGGGAGAACGATAAAGGCCGCCAACACGGCGAAGGTTTCGACTTACACGCCAAGCCTCATTTCTCTTAAGGGAAGTTATGTGGCGATGATATTTCGCAGACCGCTTTGCCGAAATCCGCTGGATGTGCGGAAGAAATAAGGGCGACGGCATTTGCCTGTTGTCTGCCACGCACATCGATGACGACCACTGCCGAAATGATCATGAGCTTTAGATGTCTCTAAAGTGTGATTTTCAATCCGGCCCGTCTCCACCTAGACTGGAGATCGCCACCAGAGCGAAGGGAGAATGACATGAAATCAGTTCTCAGTATCGCCGCTGTCTTTGGTTTTTCCGCCAGTGCAGCGCTTGCGGAATGCGCAGGTCATCAACAGATCAACGCTTCCGTTCCTGCCGTAGACCGTGAATTCAAAACCGCAAGCATCGTTCCGCCGACAGATCCGGTGGAAAAGCCAGTCGTCATCCTGAAAAAGACCGACCGCCTTCCGCCAGCGGTTGCGACGACCGGTGAACCAGAAGCCGCAATGCAACGCATGCAATAAACACGCACAACAACCTCTTCATTCTAAAAATCCCGTGCGTGAGTTGATCCGCACGGGATTTTGCTTTCGGGAGGAAAGTGGGGCAGCCTCCGCTTTCACAGCGCCACGCTTGCCGGTTCTTTGCATCGGCGAGTAGAGCATTTCCAGTAAAAGTGCGAAGCGGTTTCACGTCCGGAAATGCGTAAAAACAGAGAGGTAGAGCACGCCCACCGATTCCGTTTAAACCGGGCGTGCCCTAGCTGTCGAGTTTCAGCGACAGCTGTTTCGGACCTTCGTTCTTTTTGAGCACGTAAAGCGGCCGGGTGATGATGACTTCCGTTCGCCGCTGCAGCTCGCGCCGCCGCTCGAGCGCGCGTTCGCGCATATCGCGGGAGCGGGCGACAACGGAAAGGGCATTTTCTATGGCTGCGTCTGCTGTGTTCATCGCTGACCTCCATAATGTTCACTTTATGTTCTCATTATTGGTGGCTTGTGTCAACACTATGGCGGGGTTGGCGGCAGGCGGTTTGGCGCCCGGCGCGGTGAACGCGGCGCGACGGGCTGCGTCCGGGTGCCGTGCGGGATCGACTTTGCCCAGACGTCGGCCTGCACCGCACGAACCTGTTCCGGCAGTGTCTACAGGGACACTCCGGACCTGCTGTGTTGATTTTTGCGATGATGTTTCGATGGCGCCGGCGCTGATCCGCCCGGCTTAAGGAGGGTATCAGGAGAGGGGGCGTTGATCCGGCGCGGGAGCGCCGCCGGCGGACAATAGATCGGTGAGATGCTCGCTGGCGAGCGCGACGATGGCAAGGGCGGCTTGCTGGCGGTTCCAGCCGGCATGTTCGGCTTTTTCGATCAGCCCGTGAATGGAAGGTTCCAGTGCGAACTGGCACTCGGCCTGATAGTCCATGGTGTCGATCGAAAGCGACGGGGAATTGATTGCGGCCCGCATCCTTTGGTCTCCCTGTTTTCCGTCATGTCCACATACGCGAGACGCAAATCGGAACATGCACATTCAGAGGCCGGTGATATCGGGTTGCTCATGAGGCCCGCATATCACTGGCAGCGAATCCCCCAGCAGGCGGACGTTAGCGGCAAGTCTTGATCGCTGTCAACGCGTGCGCGGCGGCGATGACGTCGCCATCTAAGTTTTCAGAGCCTTCCGTTCCGGAAAGGCTTTCGCCGCCAGATCAGCAGCGCCATCACATAAAGCGCAAAAAGCACGAACCATGTGACGGGAAGCACCATGAAAAGCGCCGCATAAGCGCAATTTCCTTCAAAACAGGAGCCGAGAAATCCGGAATCGGCGAGCGCTGCCGATAATAAAAACGCACATATCCCGCTCCCGACCGCGCCGAGAATGAAAAGCAATATGTTGATGAGCAATCTCATGGTCCCGATCATAAGGACGATTGAGACAGCTTTGGGGAAACGGCGTCACGGAGAGATCTATATTCACCGTTTCGGCCGCCTTTAGAAGGAATGAACATCTTTTCGCGCCGCAGCGAGTTGATGAAAACATTAAGTCGAATTTTAAATATGACTCGCGTTTTACGGGAATTATGGTTTTATTACTTCGGGGTTATAAAGGGGGATTTTCAGATGATCAGGGTCGTTTTTATTACGCTTGCATTTTTTCTCTTCGCCATATCGCCCTCCGTTGCTCAGGATTCAGCTCCTGACTGGAAAAGATTTGGTTCCGAATATTTGACCTATAACGGTCAATCCCTGACGTTCGACGCGGCAGACCTGCAGCGCCATCAGAACCGCTTGCGTTGCGTAAAAATGAATAATTACGGATGCGTTATGGGGCGAAGCTGGCAGGGAGCAGTTGGCAACGACAGGGTCGGTCATGCCATCTTCGAGCATCCGAAATGGTCGGTGCGCGCAGTTGTCCGGGATTATTGCTCTAAGAACCGCAGGGGATTGCGATCTGCAATGCAGATTGCCGAGACCTACTCACCATGGTGCGATACGCTGGGCACCGTCGGGGTTCGAAACGGCTGGGGCAGATCATGCACTGGCGGTCCGCAGCCGCCTGCAGGCTTCAACGGTCCTCTCTGCGCAAAACCTGCAAACGGCACTCCGGTGGCCGGCCAGTGCGGGAGCTGCAATTGCCCGGATGGCGTTGCGCGGGGTATGGCGGCCAGCGTGAACGTCGGGGTCAATGACAATCTTGAGCTTTTCGGTGCTGACGGCTCCCCGAATGTCAGCAATCTGGTTGCCGTTCTCGGTAGCAAATTCCGGCGGGAGACCGGTTTTGCGGTCAATGAAGGGTTGATCAAGGAAGGTGTCGAGCTGGCGGGGCAATGCCGCTGAGAGGCTTCTAGCTACGCGTGAACAATGCGCTTTGGAAACACCCACAGAGGCGGCGCAAGCCGCCTTTTTTAACGGGCGGCGTCCAAGGCTCGCAGCTTACCCCGGGCCTCATCGGCCCGTATGGCTGACGCTGGCTGCGTCCGTTAATTTTATGATAAATCAAGGAGTTAATGGTGGGTGATGTAGGGCTCGAACCTACGACCCGCTGATTAAGAGTCAGCTGCTCTACCAACTGAGCTAATCACCCGACCGGCACCGTGTGGCGGTGTGAGGGGGCGTATAAAGGGGAAGTTTGGGCTTGTCCAGCGCGGAAATGAAATTTCTTCGATTTTTGTGACGAAAAAATTTCAGTCGCGCTGGAAAAGTCTGGAAATCCGGGGTTTTACGGATTTTTCCTTTTATTCATCCGCGCCTGAAAGCCCGGCCGATAAGGATGAGGATGCAGGCGCCGATGAAGCCGGCGATGAGATAACCAAGCCAACCCGTCAAAACGATTCCAAATACCGAAAGGATGGCGTTGGCGACGATCGCGCCGACGATTCCAAGAAGGATGTTCATGAAAACACCCATATTGCTTTTCATGAATTGTTCGGCGAGCCACCCGGCGACACCACCGATGATGATGGCTGCGATCCAGCCAATGCCAGCAGATTCCATGATTTCCTCCCATGTTGCTGCATCATCAAAGGTGATGATTCTCGTGGTGAAAAGCAAGGCAAACTCCTGAAAACCTCGCTTTATGCGGGTGGTTTTCCGCGCGGCAGGCGCTAAAAAGCCTGATGCGGCGCAAAGAGACGAAAGGCATGGATGTGCGGTTGATGTTCGGCGGATTGATGGACGGCAGAAGGGTGTTCGACGGCCTGGTGCGGGATCGGCGGCAAAGGGGCGCCATGGCGGTGATAATGGCCATGGTGCTTTTTCTGGCCGGCGGTCTTTTGTCGGCAATGCCGGCGGCGGCGCAGGGGGAAACAACATCGCCCGCCCCGGTGGCTATCCAGGCCTCGACCGTCGAACAGGCGAGGGCGGAGCTGGAGAAATGGAAGGCCGATGTCGCGGCGATCGCCAAACAGGTGGAAGCGGGCGGCAGCGACGATGCGCAGCTTGTGGACCTGAAGGGCCGCGCCGACACCATTGCCGCCGATGCCGCCGCCGCCAACACCAAGCTGCGCACCCGTCTCGACCAGATCAAGACCCGGCTGGATGCGCTCGGTGCGGCGCCTGCGGATGACCAGCCGCCGGAAGCGAGCATGGTGACGGAGGAGCGAAACCGGCTGACGGCGGAACGGGCCGAGGTGAATGCGATTGCCGGCGAGGTGGAGAGCACGGCCACCAATGCCGCGCAGATTTCCAATAACATCACCGCCGTTCGCCGGGCGCTTTTCGCCGCCACGCTGTTCAAGCGCACCGAAGTTTCGGCGCAGACACTGGGCGATGCCTCCTCCGCCTTTCTGACCGAATTGACCAACCTCAACAACGCTTTCAGCAGCTGGGCGAGCTTCGTCTGGAATTACAAGCGCCTGCCGATGTTCGGGGCGGTGACGCTGTCGATCATGGCCGCCCTGCTGTTTCTCGTGGGCGGTTACCGCTTTTTCGGCAGCCGCATGGACCGGCGGGCCTTTACGGGCGAGCCTTCCTATCTGAGACGGCTTTCGGTGGCCTTCTGGTCCACCATGGTGCAGTCGCTGTCACTGTTCCTGTTTCTCGTCACCTCCGCCTTCTTCCTCGATAATTTCAACGTGCTGCGGTCAGATATCGCGCCGATCCTGTTCGGGGCGATGGCGGTCACCGGTTTCGTTTATTTCGTCTCACGGCTGAGCTATGCGATCTTCGCGCCGACGCAGCCGGAATGGCGGCTTCTGAAGGTGTCCAACAAGGGCGCACACACGCTGTCCTCGGCGGTGCTGCTGATGGCGCTCGTCAACGGGCTCGATTACCTGTTCGGCACGATCAGCGAGACGCTTTATTCGCCGTTGATCGTCACCGTTGCCAAAAGCTTCCTCGCCTCGATCATCATCGGCCTCATTCTGCTGACCGTATCGTTCCTGCGGCCGGTGATCGGAGAGGGGCAGGATTACGAGACCGGCAACCAGCGCCTGCCGCGCTGGCTGGTCATCCTGCTGCGGGTGGGCGGTCTCGTTCTCATCGGCGCCTGCCTGACGGGTTATGTCGGGCTTGCACGCTTCCTCGCCACGCAGATCGTCGCCACCGGCGCGGTGCTGGCGACGATGTATATCGGCATTCTCTCGGGCAAGGCGATTTCGCGACAGGGCGCCTTTGCGGAATCGCTTGCCGGCCGTTATCTCGCGCGGCGTTTCGGTCTCGGCGTGGTGGCGCTCGATCAGGCCGGCCTCGCCGCGGGGCTTGGCATCTATGCCGTCGCGCTTGCCTTCGGCGTGCCGCTCATCCTGTTTTCCTGGGGCTTCCAGCCGGGCGATATCGAAAGCTGGGCCTATCGTCTGTTGACCGGTATCACCGTCGGCAATGCTTCGATTTCGCTGATTGGCCTCTTCGGCGGCGTTCTCGTCTTCGCCATCGGTTACATCGTCACCCGCTGGTTCCAGAAGTGGCTGGACAATAACGTCATGGCGCGCGGCCAGGTGGATGCCGGGGTGCGCAACTCGGTCAAGACCGGTATCGGTTATCTCGGTATCGCGGTGGCTGCCATCTTCGGCGTGTCTTCGGCCGGTCTCAACCTCTCCAGCCTGGCGCTGGTGGCGTCGGCCCTTTCGGTCGGTATCGGTTTCGGCCTGCAGAACATCGTCTCCAACTTCGTCTCCGGCCTCATCCTGCTGGTGGAGCGCCCCTTCAAGGTGGGAGACTGGGTGGTGACAGGCACGACGGAAGGCACCGTCAAGCGGCTTTCCGTGCGCGCCACCGAGATCGAAACCTTCCGCGGCCAGTCGATCATCGTGCCGAATTCGGAGTTCATCAATTCCTCGGTCGGCAACTGGACACACCGCAACCGCATCATGCGCGCGGAAATTCCCGTTTCCGTCTCTTACGATTCCGATCCGCAGAAGGTGATGGATATTCTGCTGGAACTGGTGCGCGCCCAGCCGCCGGTGCTGCGCAATCCCGAGCCGCATGTGGAGTTTCTGCGCTTTGGCGATTTTTCGCTGGATTTCGAACTGCGTTTCCACCTTGCCGATCTCTCCAACGGTCTTGGCGTGAAAAACGCGCTCCGTATCGCAATCCTCCAGCGCTTCCGGGAAGAGGGGATCGACATCCCGTTCCCGCAGCGCAACCTCAACATCCACGTGGAAGGCGACGCCAACCCGCAGATGCTGGCGGCGCTGCTTTCGGAGGAGGGCGACAAGGCGGTGGTGGCCCATACGGGGGCGGCAACGGCAGAGAAAGAGGCCTCGAAGAGCGAGAAGCTGACTGAGCCGAAGGAGAAACCCGACGCGAAAGCGTAGATCGCTGTTGCTTGTGGACGTCGAGTTCCGGGCAGCGGGACGAGGGGGCTAGGGTAGACGTATTTAGACAGCTTGCCCCCTTCATCCGACCCTTCGGGCCACCTTCTCCCGACGGGGAGAAGAAACGAGCGGCAAAGCTGTGCTGCATTCATCCGGCGTGCTCCGCAATTTCTTCCCTGTCGCAGCACCCTATGGCCATGTCGCAATCAGGCGGCTGAACAACCCGCAAGCGCTTCATATTCCTCCCATCCAATGTCGGCGGAATAAGGCAAGGCCGGCGCTTTTCAGGGGTTCTGTATATGAAGACACATGCACGGGCGGTGGTGATCGGTGGCGGCGTCGTTGGCGTTTCGACGCTTTATCATCTTGCCAAGAAGGGCTGGAGCGACAGCGTGCTCATCGAGCGCAAGGAGCTGACTTCGGGTTCCACCTGGCATGCGGCCGGGCTTCTGCCGCTGTTCAACATGAGCTATTCGGTTGGCCAGATTCACAAATATTCCGTGAAGTTCTATGAGGAGCTTCAGGAAGAGACCGGCATGAATGTCGGCTTCTCCAAGGTCTCGAATATCCGTCTCGCCCGCACCAAGGATCGCTGGGACGAATATATGTATTATGCCGGCATCGCCGAGACTATCGGTGTGCGCGTCAACATGCTGACGCCGGAGCAGGTGAAGGAAATCTGGCCGCTCTGCGAGACGGACGGCCTGCTCGGCGCCATCCAGCATCCCGATGACGGTTATATTCAGCCTGCCGATCTGACGCAGGCGCTCGCCAAGGGCGCGCGTGATCGCGGGGCGACCATCTATCGCAACACCACCGTCACCGCCATCGAGCAGCTGGAAGACGGTCACTGGAAGGTGACGACCGACAAGGGCGAGATTGTCGCCGAGCATATCATCTCCTGCACGGGCTCCTTTGCCCGCAAGACCGGCGAAATGGTCGGCATCAACATTCCGGTTATTCCGGTCGAGCATCAATATATCGTCACCGAGCCGCACCCGGCCATTCAGGAGCGCCGCCGCCAGGGCCTGCCGGAAATGGGCGTGCTGCGCGAATCCGACTCCGCCTGGTACATGCGCGAGGAAGCGGGCGGCCTGATCCTCGGTCCTTATGAAGTCGGTGCGCCGGTCTGTTATGTCGACGGTCCCTCCGATGACAGCGAATATGAGCTGTTCCAGGAAGAACTCGACCGCCTGATGCCACATATCGAAACCGCCATGGTGCGCGTTCCGGCCTTCGGCGAAGTGGGCATCAAGAAGGTCTATAACGGCGCGATCGCCTATACGCCTGACGGCAACCCGATTGTCGGTCCCGCGCCGGGCCTCAAGAATTTCTGGCTGAACGAAGGCCATTCCTTCGGCATCACCGCTGCTGGTGGCGCTGGCTGGCAGCTGGCGGAATGGATCGTTGATGGCGAGCCGACGCTCGACCTGATGGGTGTCGATCCGCGCCGCTTCGGCCCTTACGCAACGGAAGGTTACCTCATCGCCAAGAACGAGGAAGCCTATGCCAACGTCTTCACCATGCATTACCCGGACGAAGAGCGCTCCGCCGCCCGCCCGCTGAAGACGACACCGGTTTATGATCGTCTGAAGAAGCTCGGCGGCGTCTTCGGCTCCGTCTATGGCTGGGAGCGCGCCAACTGGTATGCGCCGGAAGGTTATGCGCTGCGCGAGGAAGATCTCGGCGTGGGTGCCGATGTCATCACCAGCCACAACCATGCGCCGGCCTTGGATGACGGGCGTATCGTCGAGAAATGGTCGTTCCGCCGCTCGAATTATTTCGAACATGTCGGCAACGAGGTGAAGAATGTCCACCAGAATGTTGGCGTGCTCGATATGTCGGCCTTCGCCAAGATGGAGGTCTCCGGCCCCGGTGCGCGGGCATGGCTGGACAGCATTCTCGCCAATGCGGTGCCGAAGAAGCGTGGCCGTATCGCGCTCACCCATCTTCTGACGCCGAACGGCGGTGTGAAGGCGGAATTCACGGTCTATGAATGGGCGCCGGGCCGCTTCTACATGGTTTCGGCCGGTGGTCTCGAAGCCCATGACCACGACGTACTGTTCCGTCTGGCACCGACCGATGGCTCGGTTGTGCTGCAGCCGATCACCCAGAAATACGGCGTGCTGGTTCTGGCCGGTCCGAAATCGCGTGATCTGCTTAAAAAGCTGACCCGCACCAGCCTTGAGAACAAGGACTTCCCCTGGCTCACCGGCAAGCAGATTTCCGTCGGCGTGGCGACGGCGCATGCGCTGCGCGTCAACTTCGTGGGTGAGCTTGGCTGGGAACTGCATCATCCGATCGAGATGCAGAACTACATCTTCGACCGGCTGATGGAAGCGGGCGCCGAATTCGGCATCAAGCCCTTCGGTATCCGCGCCATGGTGTCGATGTCGCTCGAAAAATCCTACCGCAACATGGGACGCGAGCTTTCGGTCGAATATAACGCCTATGAATCGGGTCTCGACCGCTTCCTGCGCCCGGAGAAGAGCTTCATCGGCCGTGATGCGCTGGTGGCTTACAAGGAGGCCGGCGTAAAGTGGGTGTTCTCGACGCTCACCGTGTCAGGCAATACGGATGTCGATGCGCGCGGTTCGGAGGCAATCGTCGATGAAAGCGGCGCGCTTGCGGGCCGCGTGACGAGCGGCGGTTTCGGCTGGCGTCTCGGCAAATCCATCGCGCTCGCCATGCTCAAACCGGAATATGCGGCCGTGGGCACCAAGCTCAAGATCCGCATTCTCGGTACGTCCTATGATGCCGAAGTGGTGGAAGAAAGCCCGTTCGACACGGACAATGCGCTTCTGCGCGCCTGAGACAAATATCCCTCCCAAACTCGGAATACGGCCCCTCGCGGGCCGTATTTCCGTTTAGGTAAGCATGTGCTCAACTGCTTTTCCGGCAAAAGTGTTATTAATGATTTTGAAAAATGAGCCTGCTATCTTTCCCTGACATACGATGGGGGATCGGGGCAGAATGAATTTTCTAGGCATTACGGGCATGCAATATTCTGGCGTGCCTTTTACCAACAGCCGCATCTTGCTGGCGGAAGATACCAATGTGTTCACCCAGATGGTGAGCATGCGCCTGAAGGAACTGCTGGGCGTTACCGTGGAAGTGTGCCGCAATTTCGAGGAATTGCAGGCCTGTTACGAGCATTCTCCCGAACCGGTGACGCTGGCGATTTCCAACATAAACCTGCCGGGGGCGGAAAAGGGCGAGGCGCTGGAATATCTGATCGATCTTTCGATCCCGACCATCGTTTTCACCAGCACTTTTCATGAGGCGACGCGCGAAACGCTGATCGCCAAGGATGTGGTCGATTATATTCTGAAGGACAATATTTTCGCCGTGGATATGCTGACGGAATCCGTCTGCCGCTTTCTCACCAACCATCGCCATCACGTGCTGATCGTCGATGACAGCCCGACGGCGCGGGCGCTGCTTTCGAGCCGTCTCAAGCGTTATAATTTCCGCGTCAGCCTGGCGGATAGCGGTGCGAAGGCGCTCGATATTCTGAAGGCGAATCCCGATATCGGCCTCGTGGTGACCGATTACAACATGCCCGATATTGACGGTTTCGAACTGACACGGCGCATCCGCACCATGCGCGGGTCGCATGAGCTGCGCATCATCGGGGTGTCTTCCTCCACCAACCGGCTGCTTTCGGCGCGGTTTTTGAAGGCGGGCGGCAATGATTTCATGCTGCGCCCCTTCATCGACGAGGAGTTTTATTGCCGGGTCAACCAGAACCTCGATACGCTGGTTCAGATACAGCTGGCGAAAGCGGGGGTAAGGCCGGCGGCCTGAGCCCAGGCTTTTCCCGCTAAAGCTGCGATTCCAGCGGCAGGAAGCGCATGATACCGGCAACGATGCGGCGGCTGATGGCGGCGTCGGGTTCGCGCAGGTATGTCCTTGTCCGCCCCTGTTCTTCCGTCATCCAGACGATGTGCCTGCCTTTGTTGATTTCCAGCTCGAAGCTCATGGTGCGGCGGATTTCGCCGGCAAATATCTCGTCCATACAGGCAACCAGCGGCGCCGAGTTGAAGACGACGCCCATTTCCGTATTCAGCGAGGCGGAACGCGGATCGAAATTGAGCGAACCGATATAGCCGGTTCTGCCATCGCGGGTGAAGGCCTTGGTGTGCAGGCTCGCCTGTCCCGAGCCTCGCAGGGTGAAGTTCGACTGATCCGCCTGCGCGCGCAGCTCGTGCAGGCGCACCCCGCCGGAGAGAAGCGGTTTTCGATAGCGGGCATAACCGGCGTGCACGGCGGCCACATCTGTCGCGGCCAGCGAATTGGTGAGGATGGCGACCGACACGCCGTTTTCTGCGAGCTGTTGAAATATCCCCACACCCTGTTTGCCGGGAATGAAATAGGGGGAGGTAATGTGCAGGCTGTCGCTTGCCGCCTGCATCAGCGGCAGCAGGCTTTCCATCAGGAAGTTATGACCCTTGCGGCGTTTGCCCGCCGCCTTTTCCGGCGGGTCAGCAAGGATATCCGCCGCCTCGACCCAGTGCAGACGGTCCGACATCAGGAAATGGTCGCGGCCATACTGGCTATCGACGCGCTCCAGATAGGGTTTTGCCGCTTCGCTTTTCGGCAGGGCATCGAGTTCGCGCCGCAGCTTTGCGAGTTTGCTCGGTCTGCGCGCCAATAGCGAACGCACGGGCACGGAAACGGCGCTGTTCCAGTAATCGTCGAAGATTTCCGTAGCGTCGGCGACGATCCTGCCGAAACCGAGAATATCAAAATCGTGGAAATTCGCCCGCTCGGCGGCGTCGAAATAGGCGTCGCCAATGTTGCGCCCGCCGACGATCACGGCCCGGCCATCGGCAATCCAGGCTTTGTTGTGCATGCGCCGGTTGACGCTTCGGAAGCGCAGTACCAGCTCTATGCTTCGATGCAGAATGTTTTCCCGCGCCCGGGTGGGGTTGAACAGGCGCAACTCTATATTCGGATGGCTGTCGATGGCGTGGAAGATACGGTCGGAGATGGAAACACCGAGATCGTCAAGCAGCAGACGCACGCGCACGCCGCGATCGGCGGCGGCGATGACTTCACGCATCATCAGCCGTCCGGTCAGGTCGGCATTCCACATGTAATACATCAGGTCGAGGCTGCGCCCGGCGGCACGCGCCGCCGCCACGCGCACCGCAAAGGCATCGAGGTTGGAATGTAGCAGGCAGAGCGCATTTTTCTCGTTCCAGCCGTTTCTTATCGATTGCCAGTGCCGGTCCAGCGTCGTCGCGTCTTCGGCAAGGGGCAGGGCGGTGGAGGGGCGCTTGGGAATGGCCTTTTCCCGCTGTTTGCCGATGACGACAAACAGGCTCGGTCCAATGACCATAAGAAGAATGATGATGAAGACCGTAAATGCAGTCACTTGTTTTGATCGCTCCCGGCCCGAAGAGTATCAGGCGGGATGAAAACGCGCGAGGGGATAAAGCGTTCACGGCACCTCGTGCCATCAGCGTGAAAAAGACGCGTTTTCCACGCGCCGAAAGGGCTTGTGAATCACATAAGTGTGTGCTTATGTGTTGTCATGACAGAGAACGATATTTTCCGGGCGCTGGCCGATCCGACGCGCCGCGCCATTTTCGAAAAGTTGGCGGATGGCGCCATGAACGCTTCCGCCCTGCGTGAGGGGATCGAGATCAGCCAGCCGGCCATGTCGCAGCATCTTTCAGTGTTGCGCGGGGCAGGGCTGGTGGTCGAGAAGCGGCAGGGCCGTTTCGTCAATTATGAGGTGGATCCGGACGGGCTGACGCGCATTGCGGCCTGGCTCGGCAAATATCGCGCCTACTGGCCGCAGCGCAT
Source organism: Agrobacterium sp. 16-172Ci (assembly GCF_053522725.1). Taxonomy (NCBI): domain Bacteria; kingdom Pseudomonadati; phylum Pseudomonadota; class Alphaproteobacteria; order Hyphomicrobiales; family Rhizobiaceae; genus Agrobacterium; species Agrobacterium sp. 16-172Ci. Next base: position 1,586 of record NZ_JBNWBW010000047.1, on the reverse strand, counting down.
TGAGGCTCTCAAACTCCTGCTGAAGGATATGGACCAATGAACAGGCAGACATCGGAAGTGCCGAAAAACGGCATCGAGCTTGAATATGATCTGGACGAGCCGCCGCAAAAGGTCTGGCGCGCCATCAGCATTCCGGCATTTCGTGAAAACTGGCTGCCGAAGGAGGCTTTGGCGGAGCCCGATGCGATCGATATCAAGCTCGGTGAGGAGGTTCGCTACCGGCTGCGCGAGGATAATCCGCCATTTCTGGAAAGCACCGTCACCTTCAGGATCGCGGCGAATGCCCATGGCGGCACCAGCCTGCGCATCATTCACGACCTGCCCGCCAATACCGGCCGGATGATAAAGGCCGCCGCAAACCATAACGGTTCGCCGATCAAGCTCGCCGCCTGATCCGGAACGTTCCCCGACATTTCAACGACAGGAGTTCGCCGATGCGCGAAGCGATGCAACTCGTCCCTATGGTAGTCGAACAATCGTCAAGGGGAGAAAGGTCTTTCGATATCTATTCCCGGCTGTTGCGGGAAAGGATCATCTTCCTCAACGGCGAGGTCAACGATACGGTTTCGGCGCTGGTCTGCGCGCAATTGCTGTTTCTGGAGGCGGAAAACCCGAAGAAGCCGATCCATCTCTATATCAATTCGCCGGGCGGTGTGGTGACCAGCGGTCTCGCCATGTACGACACCATGCATTATATCCGCGCACCGGTTCATACGCTCTGCATGGGAACAGCCCGCTCCATGGGATCGTTTCTGCTAATGGCGGGGGAACCGGGCGAGCGGAGCGCCCTTCCCAATGCCAGCATCCACATTCATCAACCGCTGGGCGGTTTCCAGGGGCAGGCGTCGGACATGCTGATCCATGCCGAAGAGATGAAGCAGACCAAGCACCGCATGACGCGGCTTTATTCCGAACATTGCAAACACAGCTATGAAAAATTCGAATCGGCCATGGACCGCGATTTTTTCATGACGGCGGAGCAAGCTCTGGAATGGGGCCTGATCGATCGCATTCTGGGCGTTCGTGAGAATATCGCGGCATAAGCCAGACGGTTATTCGGATTTCCTGCATATATTGGCGCCCACAGGCGGGACCTCCAGACTGCGCCGGTCCAATTGTGCAAGTACCTCGCCGAAACCGAAGCGGGATGTCCAGCCCAGACCCTCTGCGGCGCAAGCGGGCGAATAGATCCGGTCAATCGTTGCCGGCAGCGCCCATTCCCTTTGCGTGAAAGCGTCGGCGAGGGCCGGGGTCCGCTGCCGGAGAACGGAAGCGGCATCCTTGGCGAGGCTGTCGCAGTCATCGGCGGAAAACGGGGTGGTTGCCGATATGATATAGCGCTGGAAATCGTCTCCCGCATTGGTCAGCGCCAGCACATGGGCATCGGCGACATCGCGCATATCGACGCCGCGATGCAGCCACTCGGCCCGGCCTCGTAATTTTCTGAAGCTGCACCATGCCGTGTTTGCTTGGAAAGTGCGGGGAACTGTGACCTGCCACTGAGAATTTCCTCCAGATTGGATTAGAGTCCGGCCCATCGAGGACGGACTTATGAAGAAGCAGAGATTTACGGAAGAGCAGATTAT
>NZ_JBNWBW010000046.1:0-16288 GCF_053522725.1 Agrobacterium sp. 16-172Ci | reverse complement strand
CGGCAATTCCAGGAAAGGCGCACCATTGCGCAGGGCTCCGGGTTTGCGCTGGATGACCGCAAGGTAATGCCGCCAGTCATAAATCGTCCTCGGCGGTTTCAATATCAAAAAAGCCTGCGTCTCTATGCAGCCCGAAATCTGATGCTGACAGAGCGGGTCGATGCCAATACCGCAGCGGTCAGAGTGGGATACGAAAGTGTACCCCAGTTCAGCCGCGAGTATTCACGTATGTTTGGAGCGCCTCCGCGTCGCGACGTGCAAACAACAAGGCAGCGATGAACGAAGTAGAAAGTAACCGCTTCATTTCTTTAACAGTAAACCCTATGCCCCATTCACGGTCGACGGAAACAAATGTTCTCCTTCAGCGTGGTGCAGAGCAAAGTCACAATCGCTTGCCGCCAAGGGCCGGCAGTTAAGCATGGCCCCCAATTCCTCCCAATGGTTCTCCGCAGTCATCATTGTTCTCGCTGCAAGTACTGGTTCGTCGTTTCCCAAGCCACGGATTGAAGGTATTTTGCGACGTTCTCCTCAAATCCGGCTGTATAACTGAGGCCTACTGGATTTTTATTGAAAATTGCCGCGTAGGTCGTCAGGGCTGCCAGATATGATCCCTCAGGCGTCGGGTGCCGCTTGTCAGCCATATAGAGATTGATATCGGGACGCTCCTTGACTGATCTGGCAAAGGCCAGACCTGCAGGAATAACCAGTGCCTTGTTTTCGTTTCCGATGCGCGTGTAGGCTTCGGCTAGTTGTTCTGTCATCTCTGGCTTATCGAGGTAGGCCCACGACATGAAGAAAACGGGCTCAGCACCGTTCTTTCTGACGGTTTCCGAATGTTTGGCCGCATATTCGTAGAATATGTCCTTCAGCTGTGGATGGACCGGGCATTGGCTGCAGTCCATCATAATAGCCAGGTCGAACAGACGCTCCGGATTATTGAAAGTGACCACGTTTTTACTGTCGATCGTGTAACGGCCCACCGCATTGGGTCGGAAATACGAGCCGACGTCGTGCCAATCGAAACCGGAGCCGCTTATCGTCACCTGTGCGTTGCGGAGCTTATATTCAGGGTCGGCCGCGGCGAGGATTCTCGAGATAAACCCGCTGATCCCATTGTTGAAGTAAAAGAAGCTGTTCCCGATATAGATGATCGACTCGGGGCGTTCTATCCCCGTGGTCTGAACTGTCGGCCTGGTCTGCGCGAAGCTCGTTGAGCTTGTCGTCAAAAGAGCGGACACCACCAATAAAGCGGCGTTTACGGCATTCTTTAGGCTTTTCATTATCTGATCTCCCTGTCTGATAACGCGATCGAAATTGCTTGCTCAGGTTGATTGTCACCGAAGTGTCCCTGATTTCCGGCCTGAGGTTCTGACAGGACCCGCATGGGCTCCTCCTCCGGGTGCGTCAGGGTCAAAATAGCTGGATATGAAGATGGCCGGATACCCGGCCCTCAGCTTGCTCATTGATATGCAGCGAGCCCGGCGGCAGCGCACGACTGCGCTGTTTGCACATAGGCAATGACGCGGTCATTGCCTATCACCCAGGGATTGTTATCCCGGCCGGATGGTTGGCTAAGCGCTGCGTTCTTTTCGATCGTGTTATCCAGGCCTGGATGGTTGGCGATGACAACGTCCGCGCCGCTTTCTCTGATGACGCTCTTGAACCTTTCCGCTGACTCGACATAGGTCTTGAACCAGTTGAGCTTCTCTTCCCCTTGAGCTCCGCTGAAGCCGAAACCGGTTCCTCCCCACTGCGCGACTTTCCGCTCCTTCGGTCCGTCTTTGACGGTGAAGATGGTAGACACAGTGCCTGGAGTATGACCCGGAGTGACGTAGAAGGAAAAGGAAGCCGAACCAAGACGGAAGGTCTCGCCATCCTTGATCACCATATCCTTCTTTGGTTTCTGGGCAGGGTCACGCTTGTCCTTAGCCAGGAAATCCCACTCGGCGTCGGACATCATTACGCGTGCGCTGTACTTGTCTTGCAGATAGCGAGCACCACCGTAGTGATCACCATGCGCATGACCGACGATGATATACTTGATATTTTTAGGGTCGAAACCCTGCTCCCGCAATCCTTTTTCGATAAGAACAGGACCGGAGTCAGGATTGAGCGTGTCGATGAGCACCAACCCCTCACCAGTGTCGATTGCCCACGCGGAAGCGGAGCTTTCCCAGAAAGCGTACTCGCCCACGTAGTAGAGGTTGTCGAAAACTTTTGCGGACCCCGCTTTTTCGATCGACTCCTTACGAGCTTCGTCCGGCTGGGCAATCTTGCCCGCATTCGCATTTTCGATGCGAGGGCAAAGCATGTTGTACAGATTGAAGTGCTCCGTCCCAGCGGCTTCAAAGGCTTTCCGGAAATTGTCGGCAACGCTGCTGCCGTCTGCTGCTTTCAGCGGCAAGGGCCATAAGATAAGACTGACGATGCTCGCGGCAAGAGCGAACCTTCCTCTGCGGTTCGCGATCACGTGTGATGATGTCATGTGAATTCCTCCATTTTCCAGGGAGGTCAAGACAAGCGTCAGCGCTCGGCACACGTGCCGAAGCCGCGTCCACTCCCTATCGGAGAAGCAACCGCTCCTCTTTCTTCTCCCGGTCGCGAATGTAACGTACTATTTCGTTAATTCAACACATTCTGCTGACGCCGGATCATTAGGGCAGTTCATTCAGAGACGGCCGTCTTCTCGGACGCCGGCATCGGGACCGGTAAAATGCTCGGTCTCACGCACATCAGGCTGTCTTCAGATAACTGAGCACCACGTCGGAAATCATGGCCTTATGCCGTTCAACGGTGTCGGTCGCGGAAAGATCGAGTCGATAAATCGTGCCGAATGTATGCTTGTTGGAGACACGGAAAAAGCAGAACGCGCTGATCAACATGTGCAGGTCGACAGCCTCAACCTTGCGTTTGAAGACACCGCTTTCCAGGCCGCGAGTGAGGATGTCGTCGAGCACTTCGATCACGGAGATGTTTAGGTCCCGAATGACTTCCGATCGCATCATATGTGCGGCATAGTGGATGTTTTCGATGCTGACGAGCCGTACGAAAACAGGATTGGATTCGTCATGGTCGAAAGTGGACGAAATCAACTTGGTTAGCGCCACGTCCGGGGCAAGGTCTCCAAGCTGCAGGTCCGCCTCCACAGACCGAATTTTACGGTATGCTCTCTCCAAAACCGCGAGGTAGAGTCCTTCCTTGCTCCCGAAGTAGTAGTAGATCATGCGTTTCGAAGTCCGGGTCAGCGCAGCGATCTGATCAATCCTGCCCCCTGCCAAGCCATTTCCAGCGAATTCTTCCGTCGCGACATCCAAGATATTCTCCTGAGTTCGCGTTGGATCTTTCCGTCTTGTTTTCATGAGCGTTATTGCCATCGCAGTCTCGTATTCTGGCGGCGCAGATTGCCTGAAGTGTTGAGGGAGCGGCTCACAGAGCCCAATGTTGTCCGGGCCTTTGACGATATCAGTGAGCCTGCCGTTCGGGTAGGCCTCTAGATGGACGGCGCTGACTTCGTTGCATTGGCAGGGTTGCGACGGTTGATCACCCCGGCCGCCGTGTCAAATTGTGCCTGTGTCGAAGTCGCGCTTTGAAAAAGACGCAGTTCCCCACCTTTCCCTCGTTACGGAAAATGGCAATCCGGCTGCTCCGGACGAAGGTCAGGTGCGGCGAGAACGAATACCAATCCGCTCCAACCAGTAGCGTTGCCGAACCCAGCTCTCTTGGTTGGCATCCCTAATCCAATCCCGTCCTTGGACGGTCAACCCACGAGGGGTTCAGCCTCGCACAAAACCACGCACTCGATCTTGCCCGGACCCTGATGGTTCCGGTCACCCTCTTCGAAATCGATGGCGAGATCGGCGTCATGCCTTCCGCCGAGTATGACGGCGATGAAGACGCCATCATCAACGAATATGATCCGTTTGCTTATGGATCGGCTCATTGAACCGATCACCCCTTCGGGGGAAGGCGCGCCGCTTGCGTTGCCGCGCTCACAAGGGAGGCTTCGCCGCGAGTGACCTTGCCCCCAAGTTTTATCCAGTTTTGAGTTCGCTCCAGCGGTTTATAGAAGCTTGATGATGGAATCGCAATTTCAGCTGCCCGAAACTCTAAGTGACGCTCCTAGCGCCGCTTGGCTGGCACATTCAACTCCATGCAATGGCGGATCAGATCGCTGCTTACGCTCCCTTGCTTAAAAGGCTTCCGTGCCAAATAGTCTTCGATCATTTTGCTCGATTGCCAGCAAAAGGTGGATTGGAGCATCCCGCCTACGAGGTCGTGTGCGATATGCTCGCAGAAAAGCGGGCATGGATAAAATTATCCGCTCCCTACCTGGTGTCGCACGGTTCGAGCGCTGATCTCCAAGTGGCGTCACTCGGCTCGGCGCTTGTGCACAATTCGCCAGAGCGAGTCGTGTGGGGAAGCGACTGGCCTCATATGACCGAAGCGTCCAAGCCGGAGTTCCAGAGGCTGAAAGATATGGTCAATCCTATGGCTCAGGGGGATACGACGCTCCTCCGCCAGATTTTCATATCTAACCCGAACGCGCTCTACGGTTTCCGCTGACCTTAAGTGTCCTACAACCGTCTTGCCTGAGTGGCGATACCTACAATCGCCAAATGCAGATCGCCAACTCGTCATGACGGAGTACCCGAGTGTCAGGCACCGCGTGCGTCGATCGGCCAGATATCGAGAAGTATGTCATCGCGGACGACATGGATGAAATCATAGAGGTTCACCGTCGGATCGCAGTGCGGCACCTGCAACTCGAGGAGCGAACCTACAGGCATGATTTCATCGTCCGCGAGCGTCACTGTGCCATGTTCGTCGCTGGTCGGCTTGTAGGTCGCGCCGGGCCTGCCGCCGCGCCTGATTACCGGCGCCGTTCCGTGCTTGGCAACAAAACGCTTTTCGCCACCATCCGTTGTTGCAATGCCGGGATGATTGGAGCTAATGACGCGCACAGCGGCAAACAGGCTGGTTGGAAAAAGCGGTTTCGCCGATCCATCCGGATCGACAACATCGTATTCCGCATCCATCAGGGCATAGCTGCCGCACTGGAATTCGGTATAGAGGCCGAGCGCCGTCTCCTGAAGAAAGGCGCCGGTGCTGCCGCCCGAGACGACCGGCTTTTCGCCGTGAATGAAAGGCTCGATCACATCCAGAGCCTTGCGGATGCGAACCGCGGCCTCCTCGGCGCCAGCCATCCGGCCGGCGATATCTGGACGGTGCGACAGATGCCCGGCATACGCCTGAAGCCCCACCAGGCAAAGCCAATCTGCCTGATCCACTATCCGCGCAAGTGCCGAAAGATCCTTCGCTTCGGACAGACCCGAGCGATGCCGGCCCATGTCGAGATCGATCAGTACCCGGATCGTGATCCCGCGCGTCTCTGCGGCCTGCCCCAATGCCGCCGCCGTATCGACATTGTCGAGGACCAGCGTCAGCCGGCAGCGATTTGCCGCCTCCACCAGACGATCAAGCGTCGTGCCCGGTGCGAAGGTCGATGTCAAAAGAATATCGGTTATGCCGCCATCGGCAAAAACCTCGACTTCACCCGGTGTTGCAACACAGATACCGACGGCGCCGGCGGCGAGCTGCCGTTTGGCGATCCCCAGCGTTTTGTGCGCCTTGGCATGTGGCCGAAGGTCAACGCCAAGTTTGCTGCAACGCTCCTGCATGTTAGCGATATTCGCATCGAGCGTGTCGAGTTCAACGAGCAGAGCAGGCGTCAGCAGCTTCTGGCGGCCGCCCTCGCTACCTATAAATGCGGCGTTGCGTGCGGTGATCGTACGCGGAGAAATCTGACCTCCATCTTGATCGTCAGACCGCATCTACCTTACCCTCGCATCTGTCATCGCACCCTCCAGTGAAAGCAAACTCGGACCCAACCAACTTCGAACGCTTATCTTTCACCGGCCCCGTGCATGCATGAACAGCTTGAGCATTTGTTTGCCGTCTGGCTGCCCATCCAGGTCCATGACGAAATCCTGGAGTTCTTCGACCGATGCGCCGGTGGCGCCAAAACCCCATTCCAGGCATGAGGCGAATTTTGCCAATACTTCGACATGGGTCATTGGCTCGTCGGGAGCGCCCTTCATCGTCAGCTTTTCAGCGGCGTAAACGCGTCCGTCATGAGTGGTGATCGAGACACGGGCCGGGGCGACGGCGGTTTCGTCGTAGTCGGGCGTCGAACACGTGTCGATCGTGGCGGCGTAAGCAACGTCTTTGGCACCAATGCGCTCGGGCGTGAACGAGCGGATCGACACCTCGCCATCTGCAAGCGCCGCGGCGAATGCATAGGCAGCATTGAATTGCGCATGGACGACCAGCGTCGGATGAGATCGATCAAAGGCCGCGCCGACGATCTTGCGGTTCACCTCGCCAAGTTCGATCAGCCCGCTCTTCACATCGACCGGCTTGAGGCCCTTAGCCCTCAGCTCCAGCGCCAACTGGATCACCGTATGATTGCATCGGCAACAGGGGTAGGGCTTCATAGAAAGGTCGCGAACCTGCCAGAGCGTACCGAATTCAGCGACGACGATCTCAGGCTTCACTTCACCGCGTTCTTGGAGATTGAACAGTCCCGACTGACCTTCGAGAAAGCGATGCGGGCCGGTTATGCCGCCGCGAGCAAGATGCGCTGCAAGCACGCCGGAGCGGGCAGCGAAACCAGGACCAACGCGCTTTGCCAATGCACCGTCAGCGATGAACTGGGTCGTACCGGAGAGTTGCACGAATGCGAGCCCGAGCGCACTGAGTGCCTGTGCCTCGTCGAGCTGGAAGATCTTGGAGACTGCGGCCGCGGCGGAAATCGTACCGAGTGCCGTCGTCGGATGCCAGCCCTTGCCGAGAGAATTATAACAGGCAAGGCCGAGCCGGCAGAATACCTCGACGCCGACGGCCACCGCCAGAATGATATCTTGTCCGCTGATTGTCCGGTCCTCGGCTTCCATTGCTGCGAGCACCGCCGGAAGCACGACGCAGAACACATGCACCCGGGCAGGATCGTGCTGGTCGTCGAAGTCGAGCGCATGGGCCGCCGCCCCGTTGGCAAGCGCCGCGCTCACCGGGTTGACCTTGTTGGAGCCCAGCAGGAGCGTCGACAGACCGCCGGTTTCCCAAGCCTCAAGCGAGTCGACCAGTTCCTGCATGCCCGGCGCCTTGGCCGCCCCGGCAATGACACCGAGCGTATCGAGCGTGAACAGCTTGATGATCGTTACGACATCCGTCGGCAGATCGTCGTAGCGGATCGCGGCGACGGATTTCGCAAGTTCGGCACCATAAGATCGAGTTGCGGTCGTCACGTCAGCCATATCATCATACCTCGATATCGTGGCGCAACAGTTCAGCGATTTCGCGGCGCAGCTGAACGAATTCCGGCGAAAGCTTCATGTCGTCATGCCGTGGTCGCGCAAAGGGGACGCGGATTTCCCGCAGCACCCGTGCCGGGCGTTTGGAGAAAACGAGAATGCGATCGGCGAGATAAAGGGCCTCCTCGATACCATGGGTTACGAACAACACCATCTTTCGTTCGGCTTCCCAGATGCGCACGAGTTCGTCCTGCAGGATGTCGCGCGTCTGAACGTCAAGCGCTCCAAACGGCTCGTCCATCATCAGTATGCTGGGCTGGATGCAGAAGGCGCGGGCGATGCCAACGCGCTGCTGCATGCCGCCAGACAACTGATGCGGCCACGCATGCTCGAAACCCTTGAGGCCGACGAGATGGAGATAGTGCATTGCACGCTCCGTTCGCTCTGCCTTCGACACCCCCATGATCTCCAGGCCGAAGGCAACGTTTTCCAGGGCAGTCCGCCACGGAAAAAGATCCGCGCCCTGGAAAACCATGCCCCGACCGAAGCCTGTCTTGCCTGTAATGTCCTCGCCATTGAGCAGTATCTTACCCGTATCGGCGGACACCAGGCCATTGATGATCTGGAGAAGGGTGGACTTCCCGCAGCCGGAAGGTCCGAGGAGGGCGACGAACTCGCCATCCTCGACTTCCAGCGATTGCGGCACGATGACCTCTGTCTCAGCAAAGGACTTCGAAACATTCGTAATCGACAGATGCGCCATTAGCCCAGATCTTTCAAAGCCAGTTCGAGATAGGTGCGATCGATAACCTTGTTTAGATCGACGGTGCCCTTCAGCGCTCCAGCCTGCTTGTAGACCGGTATGATCTTTGAGAATTGATCAACATTGAGCGGCGCCATGTCGCCCGGGAAGGCTTTGATATCGGTCGTCAGGGTCTGCCAGACTGGCTTGAGGACGTCGTCGCCGGCGGCCTTCAGGTCCTTCGACGAGGCAAAGTCGCCCACACGGGCCTTGTACCATTCGTAATCGGTGTTGGTCTTGCGGAAGGAAGTCAGAACGGACTTGATGACCGCAACGGCCGCTGCCTTGTTCTCTTCCGCCTTCAGCCACTCGGCTGTGGAGATGATAACGGCAGAGAACCAGTTGTCGAATTCCTGCCATGGGCGAACGAGGATCTGGTAGTTGCCCTGGCCGGCAAGCTGAGTTGCTTGTTCGACATGCATCGGAACGGCGTCGACACGGCCAGCGAGGAGCGCGCGGGCGCGGTCGCCGGAGCTGCCCATTTCGACAAAATTGATCGACGTAGCATCGATGTTACGTTTGGCGAGCGCGCCCAGCAGCATCACGTACATGAAATCGCCAATGCTGTTGACTGCGATCGTGCCGCCATTCTTGGCGACGTCTTCCAGTCCTTTGGTCTTGTCGGCGTTAACGACGATGACCTGCGAGGTGTTGCTGTATGAGAGCCCTATGATTTTGAGGTCTGCACCAGCTTCGGCGCCGGCAAGCGTCGAGGCGACATCTGCATCACCGAGATCGGCCGAGCCGGCAATGACTTCCTGGGCGATCTGGGGGATCTTTGCCGTTGGGCGCACTTCGGGTGCTCCAAAGCCCGGGATCTTCTGGAGTTCCATGCGCAGCGCCGTCTGCATCGGCACGTTGACAGCCGCGGCGGAAGCGAGCGTATTGATCTTCAGGATATGGCCGGATTGGGCGAAAGCCTTTGATACCGGGCCGAGTGCAATCATACCGGCACCTGCAAGGCCGGTGCGCAGGACGTCACGTCTGTTAATATTTCCAAGCATGTAATTCCCCTTTTTTTGCTTTGCGGATGGGTTTTTGCTTAATCACCGAGGCGGCTAGCGTACCAAGGCGCCGATAGTTGAGCTACGGCGCTCAGGGTGAGGGTGGCTCCCATGCTGATCGCCATCAGGATGACGATCAGGCCGAACAGATTTGCGGTCGAAAGATTGAGGCCAGCATTGTTGAGCAACCCGCCGAAGCCGGCGCTGATGAACATTTCCGCGGTCACCATGGCTCGCAGCGCATGTACCAGCCCAACGCGCGCGGCAATAAGGATGAAGGGGTGCAATGCCGGAAGCAGCACATAACGGAACCGCTGAAAAGGATTGGCGGCAAACGACAGGGCGACGTTCACCAGCTTGGGAGACACGTTTCGTGCTGCCTCCGTCATCGAGATCACCACGTACCAGAGGGTGACGACGAACACGATTGAGACAAGGAAGGTCACGCCACGTCCGAGCATGATGATGAACAGCGGCACGATGGCGGCGGCCGACACGACGATGAACATTGATGCCCATGGCTTGACGATGCTGTAGACGGCGCGCGAACGGCCCATGGCGATCCCGAGCGGCACGCCGACGACCATCGCTAGCACGTAACCCAGAAACATCTGCCACAGCGTGAAGCCGAGCGCCGGCCAAAAACCCGGATCGGCGAGCAAGCCGATGATTGCCGGTCCGACCTGCAGCGGGGTCGCCAGCAGAGCTTCGCCGAGCCCCATACCGGCTGTCTGCCACAGCACGAGGAGAAGCAAGATGCCGAGTGCGTTGATCGCTAGGGAGTCTTTCCTTATCATTTATTTGGCCTCCAGATGCAGATACGGCGCTCGATGATCAGCAGCAATTCCTGGAGCAGGAGCCCGGTGAGGCTGAGAACGACCAGAATTCCGAGCACAGCGGCACTGTCGAATCGTACGGAAGCCTGTTTCATCAACCGGCCGAGGTTGACTGCGGCGAGGAAGAGTTCGGCGGTGATCATAGCGTTGACAGCCCGGACCAAGCCGATCCTAAGTGCTGTAAAGGTGAAAGGCAGGCTCTCGGGAAGCATCACATATTTGGTGCGCTGCCATCCGCTTGCTCCGAAGGAACGACCAACATTTATCAGCTTCCTATCGACATTGCGGGCTCCGCTAGAAATCACAATGATCATGTCGAACATGCACATCATCACCACCAGCGCGATACGCGCCTCCAGATAGAGGCCGAACCAGATCATGATAAAGGGAGCCCATGCCACGCTTGGCACCGCATAGATGAGGTTGACGATCGGATCTAGCAGATCATGCACGAAGCGGATGCGCCCCATGAGAAAGCCGAGCGGGAACGCAATACCGCAGGCTATAACAAAGCCGATTACCATGTGCTGCAATGCGGCGGCAAACGCAGCTGGCAGTTCTCCACTTACGACCATCTCCCCGAGCCGGACGGCAACGGCCGCAGGCGAGGCAAGCACAAAACTGGAATAACGCTGCGCTACCAACTGCCATACGACCAAGCCGGCAACGATCGAGACGAGCATAAGAAGCGTTTCAGAACGGCCGCCGTAACGAAGCCGCGCAGCTTTTACCGGTCGTGTCGCAGCCACGGCTTCACTTGTCATAGCACGGTCCCTTTGACCAACGATCCGTATCGAAGCACTGTCTCACACGTAATCCTATCTATGCAGCAGCATCATTGTAGTTTCGATCAGTTGCTTTCCATCAGGTCCCCGGGTCCCTCTACCTGGAAGAATTTCCAGATCGAGTACGTCATCCGGTAGACCGATCTTCAGCGGCAGGACGTCCGGTCATCGGAGATCACAGCCGTAAATTGTCTTCGCCGCCTTTTCGCTGACATAACCAAAGACCACGTCGCGGCTCACGTCGTCAGGGTTGCGGCTTTTCGGATCACCGTAACCACCACCGCCGGCGGACAGGCAGACGATGCGTCCCCCTTTCTCGAGCGGCAGCGCGCTGTCGTGAACGCCGATCACCCTCTCAGCGCCGGATGTGGTCTTGATGCGATAGTCGTGGCCGCGCGCATCCTTACCGGAGGCGGCGCCGTAGGGAACGACATCGACCCCTTCGCCCGACGCATTCACGATAGCATGTTCAGTCCCCTCGTAACGCAGGACGAGGCGTCCGCCGAGCCCTCCGCGACTTGTGCCGGCGCCGCCGGTGTCAGGCACCAAGCAATATTCCTCCACGACAAAAGGATAGCTCGCCTCGGTCCGCTCGATGCTCGGGGATGGTGTCCCGCCGGGATTGTGCAGGCCGCCGATATTGCTCCAGCCATCATGACCGAGATTGCCGCCGGTGCCACCCTTGTTGAAGAAATAGTGCCAGATGAACGGCCTTCCATCGCGACCATGACCGGAAACAGCGAAACGGAATCGGCGGGCAAAACCTCCGATCGCGCGTGCGGGATCGGCGGTGCTTAGAGCCTGCAATACCGCTTCAATGACGGCGCACGCGGTCGAGGAAGTACACGCGCCGACTGGCGCCGGCACGACCGGCTCGAGCAGACTGCCCTTGCGCGTGATGATCTCGACCGCACGGGCGCTGCCATCGTTCAGCCCTTCGTCCTCACCAGAGAAGTATAGAAAAGCAACCATGACGGCAGCACGAGTATTGGCAAGTGGGCTGTTGATGAACGCCTCGACCTGGTCGGGAGCCTCTGTCAGATCGACGACGGCATGACCATCAGTCACCGTCACCGTGACCGGAATTGGGAGCAGCCCCCCCTCCACACGGTCATATTCCATGTGGCTGAGGCCGCGATAGATGCCATCCGGGCAGGTCCTTAGCAGAGCCCGCATGTTGCCTTCCCCGCTGTTTAGGATCGCGTCGACGGCCCCGTCGATATCGCTTGCTGCGTAACGCTCGAAAAGCTCGCTCAGTCGTCGCACTCCGACTTCGACCGCCGCCAACTGCGCCATCATGTCGCCGTTAAGATCACTGGGGCGACGGGAGTTTTCGGACACCATGCGCAACACGTCGGTCCGCAAGGCGCCACGGCTGACTGCCTTGACCGGCGGGATGCGAAGCCCTTCCTGCCAAATCTCGCGTGCTTCTGCGGCATAACCGCCCGCGGTCATTCCGCCGATATCGCCCTGATGAGCTCGCAGTGCCACCCAAAACCAGATGCGGCCCTCAAGAAAGAATGGCATTGCTAGCGTGATATCTGGAAGATGGCTGCCGCCCCAGTAGGGATCGTTGGCCATCAGCACATCTCCTTCGGCCAGGTCGCCTGCAAAGGCTTCCGCCATCTTCTCCACCGCGAGCGGCATCGCACCCATGTGAATCGGCACGCGTTCAGCCTGCGAAACAGTGTAGAAGCCGGCATCGAGAATGACCGCGGAAAAATCCTGGTTCTGGTTGAGAATTGGGGAGAAACAGGTCCGTGTCATTGTCTCGACCATTTCCTCGGTCACTGCCTTCAGCTTGTGGCGAACGATGGCAATGACAAGCGGATTGAGAGCCTGACGGTTTGACGTGTGTGCCGCGGTCATTATCGGCCTCCTTCCAGGTGCAGACTGCCCTTTTGGTCGAGTCCCACAGAAAAACCTTCCTGTACGAATATGGTCGTCGAAGACGACTCGATGATCGCCGGGCCGGAAAGCGTCATGCCACGGCGGAGGTTTTCCAGCCTGTAGGTCTTTGCGGTAACTGGTTTGCCGAGATAGATCTGCCGTTCAACCGGTGCTGCATCCGGCCAGCCCTGAGGGCGCTCCTCCGGCAGGTCAGCCAGTCGGATTTGTGGCAAGGCACCGAAAACGGAGACCCGCAACGTATCGATGATCGCAGGTTCCGCATCATGGGCATGGCCATAGAGTGATTTATAATTTGCTACGAATGCCGCTTCCATTTTGGCCGGATCCCGCTCGTCGCTGACATCAACTGCAAGGCTGTGGACCTGCCGGGCATAACGGCATTCCAGATGGCGTGTCACCCGCATGTTTTCGGTACCGACGCCGCTCGCCTCCAGTTGTCTGCGGGCCTCGTCCTGCAGTTCGCTGAAGTGGTTTTCCAACTCTACGGCACTTAGATCTCGCAATGGCCGGTCGATGCTGCGCTGCCTGTCCTGACGAACGTCGGCTGCAAGGAAACCCATGGCTGAGAGAACCGAAGCAAGCTCGGGGATCACGATTTTAGGAATCTGCAACTCCCGGGCAACCTCGCTTGCATGCAGCCCACCGGCACCACCGAAGGACATCAGTGCGAAATCGCGCGGGTCCTTGCCGCGCTTAACCGTTGCAAGGCGAATGCCTTCAGCAATCTGCGACGACGCCAGGACATGGATGGCCCAGGCGGCTTCTTCTATGCTCATCCCCAACGGTCCGGCGATATGCTCCTTGATCGCTTGGCGAGCGGCCTCGACCGAAAGCTTCATCTTGCCGCCGAGGAAATTATCCGGATCTATCAGCCCGAGAGCCAGGTTGGCATCCGTCAGCGTCGGGCGCGTGCCACCGCGCAAGAAGCAGGCGGCTCCCGGTACAGCGCCGGCGCTTTCGGGGCCGATAGCTAGAATGCCGCCGGAGTCAATTCGCGCGACGCTACCACCACCGACACCGATCGGATTGATGTCGATTGCCGGAACGGCGATGCGCAGATCCCCCATGTCGCTTCGCTGGGTCTCGATCGGCACCCCATTTTCGATGACGCAGATATCGGTGCTGGTGCCGCCGGTATCATAGGTGACAAGGTTTGGAAGCTTGAGTTCGCGGGCAAACAGCGCGGCGCCCATGGCGCCGCCCGCTGGGCCGCTGGTCACCGCGCCGACTGCACGCCGGCCGGCTTCCGCAATCGGCAACACCCCGCCGGTGGACTGCATGACGAAGATCGGCACGCCAATGCCCTGGCTCGAGAGATCGCCGGAGAGGCGCTGCAGATAGTCCTGCAGGACCGGGCCGACATAGGCATTTACGGTCGCGGTAGACAACCGGTCGTATTCGCCCTGGCGGCTGAGGATATCGCTGCCAAGAGACACATAGGTGTCCCAGCCACTTGCCTCGATGGCATCGAACACAAGCCGTTCATGCGCGGGGTTCTTGTAAGCATGCAGAAGGCAGACGACGACTCCCTTCACACCGTCCTGTCGCAGCTTTGCGATGGCATCGCGCAGCTCACTCATTTCCGGTGTAGTCCCAACCGAACCGTCGGCCATGATCCGCTCGCCGATCTCAAGCCGCTGCGGCCGGTCGATCAATGGCGGTGTTTCGGCGCGCCGTAGGCGGTAACGATCGCCGCGTGACCCTTCTTTCAGTTCCAGGAGATCACGGAAGCCGCGTGTCGTAATCAAACCGAGCTTTGCCCCGTTGCGCTGGATCAGCGTATTGGTGGCAACCGTCGTGCCGTGAATGAACACTTCGATTTCCGGCAGCAGTTCACCGAGCGTCTTTTGCCGGCGGGTGGCAAGAGCGGTCAAGGCATCGATGACGCCGCGGCCGGGATCGTCCGGCGTCGAGGGAACCTTGACGAAATCTGCACCGTTCTTTTCGGATACGACGAGATCGGTGAACGTGCCGCCGACATCAATTCCAACTATCATCTGCTACCTGCCACTTCATTTGTTGAGCAACTAAAGCATGTCGTCGCAGTTGCACCAAGGTCATCAAGAAACCATTTGCGATGCTGGTTTGAGATCGGTTATGGTGAACTATGGATGTCGATGCTCTTCGCTATTTCCTCGCCGTGATCGAAGCCCGCTCCATGCGCGGTGCGGCGGAGGATTTGCATATTGCTCAGTCCGCGCTCAGCCGGCAGATCGGTAATCTCGAAAAGGAACTGGGCGTGTCGCTGCTGGTGCGGCTGCCGCGCGGTGTCAAGCCAACGGAAGCAGGAAAAATGCTCGCCCGGCGCGCGCGCAGCGCCTTGGACCAGCTGGCCCGCGCCCGCGATGACATTACCTCGCTAAGCGGACTGACAACCGGTAAGGTCGCAGTCTCAGCTATCGAACCGGTTGCGGAAGGGCTTCTGATGGATGCCATGCAGCGTATGCAACAGGCCCATCCGGCGATTTCTTTCGATATTCGTGTCGGCAATTCCGCGAAGGTAATTACGCTCTTGCGGGAAGGCATCGTCGAGCTAGCGGTAGCATATAACGCGCCCCATGACCGTGATATCGTAGTCCGTTCAGAGAGCCACGTACCACTGGTCGCGCTTGTCGAGGAAAATCACCCGTTGACGAAGCATAATCGCGTTGCTTCCAAAGCTGGGTTCGGGGCCCGAACCTGCACGTTGAAGGATCTCGCGCCATGGCCACTTGTGTTGCCACCGGCCGGATCGCCGACCCGCACGCTGATCGACGAGGCCGTACGGCGGGCAGTGCTCCCGCTGTTGCAGATTGCGCTGGAAAGTGATTCGGTGCCGGTGCGACTGGCATTCCTGAAGCAGGCAAAGGCAGTAGCGATCATGGCTGACATGTCCGGTAGAATGGCGCGGCCGGGTTATAGGGTGGCAACCATTACTATAGACGATGACATTTTGGCTTCCGGATCGTTGCAGCTTCTCGCTAATCGAGATCATCAGTTGTCGCCGGCCGCATCTGCTTTTGAAAGGCTGCTGCGCAGTTCCATGCGCAGTCTTCGAGGCGAGCGATAGAGGCTAAGCGGCCGAACGACGATTCGTCGTCGATCTATCTTCCGAAAGCTTGGTCCCCACCTTGCGGAAGCTTTCACGGCACAGCAGTCGGCAATATCCGACGATTTGATATAGGCGTACAGCGCAAGGTTGCCAGATGGCGACATAGACGAAATCCAAAACCCGCAGCCTGTTTTGGGGCGGGGGCTTTGAATTAAGGGGCACGCGTGTGTGGATGCCCCCGGTTTGGCAAGAAGATTTTTTGACGGCTGTCCGCGAACGAGGAATTCTATCGGTCGTGTGTCAGGCCTCTCGATGTGGCCTGATTAGCCACGGGCCGGGATGCAGTTCGAAGAACAGGGGCCACATCGGTTCAGAGAGCTTTTTGCTCGAGCGCCGGGACTGGTTTACCCCATTCTGAACATTGAAGTCCTTTCCGCATCGTTCCGTCAGTCGATCTTCCTGCCGGAGCTTTTGGCCCCAGGCATCACCGCATTCCCTTTCGCGAAAGGCAGCGGATCACGCCATTCTGTAATTCTGCTCCCTGGTCATCATTGCCCAAATGATGCGCGCCATCTTATTGGCGAGCGCGACAGCCGCCACCATTCGAGG
>NZ_JBNWBW010000045.1:0-19491 GCF_053522725.1 Agrobacterium sp. 16-172Ci | reverse complement strand
CCGCCAGCAAAAGACGGATGGTCAGACGAAACAGGTGGGGGGTCAAAATTGGACGCCGGTCACCCCGCCAGAGGGGTCAATATTCCACGCCGAAACACACTTGGGATGTTACCCCGGTCTCGACGAAGTTCTTGGTCGCCACATCCTGCGGGTTGACGGGATTGAGGACGTTCGAGATACGTCGATTAAGCGCCGAGAACGAACCGTCTTCAGTCACGCCGAGGGAGGCTTCCCCGAGATCGAACGCCTCCTGAGCGAGGTAGAAGACCTGAAGGGCCGAAAGGTCGAGGTCACTTTCAACCAGCGTCGAGCCATCCACGAAGTCAACCAAAAGGGTGTCACGAGGGGTCACGCGCCGACGATCAACGACCGCGTTTACGGCAGGTGCCAAGACGAGCTGGATGGAGGTCTCGGAGAGCCACGTATATGGGACAATTACGCCCTCAACGCGCACCTGAACGTGCGTCTTGGAAATGTACGGGAACGGGACGCTGAATACTCGCGTCGCACCATCCCCGAGGGATTGCGCATAGGCAAGAGGCATGAATGCTCCTGATAAGAGTTCCCCCCGGGTTGCCCCGAGGGTTAATTCACATGTGATTTGATTTAGTCGCGAAGTTCCCGCTGAGGCAGGCCAGAAGCCAGCCAATTGAAGAACCACTGCATCCCGACGATGCGTTGCCCGGGAGCTGCTTGGAACAGCTTGCGGGCGTCAGGTTGAGAGTAGTCGTCACCGCCGATGGCCGTCACCACACCCTGAGCGCCTTGGAAGGCAGTCGTGATGAGGTCACCTGTAGGATTACCGAAGAGGCTCATGGGGTCGGTCTTCAGGCCGGTAGAGCGGAAGTCGAAGATCGTCTCACCGCTGATAAGGGCAGAAGCCATATCGAGCGGCATGGGAACAAGAGACGACTCGGAGGTGCGCTGGAAGCCTGCAAGGGCAAGGTTCTGGAGGGACAAGCGCTCTTTCAGCTTCTTCTCGCGGTCACGGTCACCCAACGTGTTGAGGTGCGTTTGACCGATATAAGTGAGCGAGCCGAGGAACATCGCGCCCATCATGCCCATGAAGGCGTCCATGTCTCGCATGTTCAAGCCCTGCATGAGCGCCCTCGTCCAGGCACCGACCGCAAAGGACCGGAACTGCAGAACGGTTTGCCCAAGAGGACTGCTCATCCACTTCGCAAACTGGCCTGCATCGTTCTCCAAGATCATGCTTCGGGAGGCCCTGAACATAGCGCTTTCGAACGCTGCTGCTGCCTTCCCTTCCCACTTCGCGATGCCCAGAGCTTCGAGCTTCGAGCCTCGCTGAACGCCTCCCTTGAAGGTGGCATGGTTGCGGATGTTCTTGAAGATCAGCTCGGCATCGTCAGCCGTCAGGCCGAGGAGCTTGAGCCGATCCATGTTCACTTTGTCCCCGAACTTCGCCATGTTGACGAACTTCACCGCAAAGGCGCGGGAGGCCCAACGCTGAAACACCGCGTTGATGGGAGCCATACCGGAGACCATTGAAACGCCGTGATTGATCGCCTTCAGCTTCGGGTCGAGCTGGTCGAGGGTCTTTGCCAGAGGCGTCGTCGAGCGGAGATGCGTCGGAATACCAAAGTCGTCCATCTGGGGGCTGAAGCGGCTCGTCACATGGTCGGTACCGAAGGCCCCGATAGCGTCAAGCTCATCGCCCAGATCGTCACCTAAGCGCCCCTCTCGGGCCAGCTTAAGCAACTGCCTGAAGGACGGCATACCAGCGGCGAAGGACTTGATACCTGACTGCGACGCGACACGGGCGATTTCAGGTATCTGAGAGAAACCTACCTGACCCATGAGGCGGGTGAAGTTGTAGTCTCTCATCGCCCTCAATGTCCTTGCCCAGTCTGAGGACTGGTTCCAGTTCGGGACACCAGCAACAGCGTTGTAAGCGAAGCGAAGGTTATCAATATCCTTCTCGACGTTGACCTTGCTCGGGTCGATCTTGGCCTCCTCGTTCGCAACGCCCTTGACCTGTTCGATCAGACGATTGAAATCAGACTGGTTTCGAATGCCATCAATGAGCCACTCACCGGGGTTCTCGGGATGAGGTACCTTCACCCGCGCCAAGGCAATCTGCCCAGACATGGAGCGACTGTAGGAGTGCATGAGAAGGTTCGCATCGTTGACATAGAAGTCCTTGATCGAGACTTCCTGAGGAACGCCGAAGCGGTCACGAATGACCATTGAGTGATTCTCATCGAGAAGGACGCGCTGCTGAAGGCGGCTATTTCCACCGGCCTCAGCGTCCTTAGTGCGGGACTTCGTGAGGACGTTCATGGCATCCTCGATCTCCTGCTCGGAGAACATAGCGCCACCGTCCTGAAGCCGTGTGTCGGTAAGGAACGCTCGGAAGTCGTCCATGTCCTCAGCGGCCATACCCCGAGCCATGCCGATCTCCTGACCGGCTGAGAGCTTGTTCATGCGGTCGAGAATTGCGTAGCCCATTTTTCGAGCGAGCTTGTCGTCGATGTCTGGCTGAGCCTTCTTGATCGCAGACGTATAGAGAGCCGTTAGGCCGTCTCGATTGTCGGTACCAGTGCGGTCATAGCCGAACCGATGTGTCAGCTCTCGGGAGCGCTCAAGGTGGGGAATACGCGGAACGTAGCCGTCAGCCCCCATCTCGGTACGGGTGAGGCCCTCTTCACGAGCCTTGGCCCACCAGTCGCGCATCACTGCGTTGAACTGTGCACCTGCCTCCCTCACCTCAGGTTCGAAGGCTTCCTTATCGACACCCTTGGCACGCTGCCATGCGGTGATCTGCTCGGAAAACTTACGCTGCTCCTCGGTGGACTTCCAAAGGCTGACGCCCTTGCGCTTCTTGTACTTGTCCCAAGCATCGCCGTAGGCTTTCGCCCACTTGAACGTTGAGACGCGCTGAAGGCGGCGCTGTGTCTCCGATGCGGAGATGACGGTCACTTTCCCCTTACGGTTACCGGCGGCGTTTTCCACGAGGTAGTTACCGAGGGAGCGCACCATCGGCACACCGGACTTCATGAGCTGTGCCGAGAGGTCAAATCTAGCGCGGCCATAAACCAGCTCGAAGTCCTGATCGATCTTCTTCCAGAAGCGGTGGTTGTCGCGGTCGTCAGTGCGATAGGTCGGCACGTCAGCGCCCGCCTGAGCCGCACCTACCGAGCTACCTTGCGGGGCTACCCTCTCAACCGCCTCGCGCTGCATCTGGTGGCCTATGGCGTCCATCTGGGCATTCTCGGCTTCGAGCATAGGAGCGCCCTTACGGAACGCCGAGAAGGCACCGCCGAGGACGATACCGCTACCGATGGAATACATGAGATCTGATTTTCCCATCATCGGGTTTGTCGCCATGAGAGGAAGATCGACAGCGAGGTTACCGGCCACCCCTTCAGCAGCGCCGAGGGCAATCGTCCCGACACGACCGAAGCGGGCCGCTACAGCAGCAGGGAGACCGAGGCCACCAGTTGCCGCGCCGATGGCGAGAGTGGCCGCAATAGCGCCGGGGTCGAGAAGCGAGGTGCCGATCTGAAGGGCAATGCCCTTGCCACCCAATGAGGCGAGCTTTTGGTCGGTCTCCATCTGCTTCAAGATGCGGGACTTGATGGCATCGAAATGCTCCTCAGAGACAGCATCCGCAAACTCATCGAGCTGTTCGTTCGGGATTTCAGCAGCCCGTTCCTTCAGGAGTTGAGGCGTTACCTTGAAGTCAGGGTCGGGGGTCTGATAGCCGAGGCCCTTGAAAGGGGCCGCGACCGACCACGTATTCGAAATCGCTAGGCCGACAGCCTCACCAAATCCCGGGGCTACCTCCTTGGCCTTCTTCTCGGCCTCCTCAGTGCGGAGCATCTCGGTAGTGTCATTGACGAACTTGTGGGTATCGATCTCGCCATACGTCACGGGGGCCTTAGCGGGGTTACTGGCATCACCTACTTGATAGTCACTCGTGGGTGACAGGGAGTTGGACACACCACCACCAGACAGGAGGCTTTCGCCGCCTGCCCTTTCAATCTTCTTCGCCCAGAGCTGAGCGAAATCACCGGCAGAGATCGTATCGGTTTCCCCCTTCCGTTCGCCCGGGAGGTTGAGCTGAACAGCCTTCCGACCGAGAACTTCAGCGGCGGGCCTATCAGGGGTCTTGAGGATCGTAAGCGCGCCGCCGAGGCCCTGTTGATGGGCCATGTAAATCTCACCGGCTGAGGGCGCTCGGCCCAGTGCGCGGGTCAATCCTTGGATGTTGTCCCTCATCAACCGAGCGCCAGCATCAGCATTGGCGTAGGGGTCGTACTTGTTCTTCCCCTGCCCGTAGCCCTTCCACGTCCCGTCAATGAACTGGAAGAGGCCACCAGCGGATGAGCTTTTGTTCTGGGCGCGGGGGTCCAAACCGCTCTCAATGCGAGCCATGCGAATGGCAGTCTCGGGGTCAACGCCGTAGCGGTTTGCCGCGTCTGTGATGATGGCCTTGATATCTGCCATTCATGTCTCCTGTGATTACTTCCCCCTTCGCTGCGAGTGTTTCTCGACTACTGCGTCCTCGGCCTTCTGCCTCTCAGCCTGCTTTGCAGCGGCCATGGAGCGGTAGGTGACGAGTGATTCAGGGAACATTGATGTTGGATAAGTGGAGCCTGTGGAGGGGTTCCAGATGAGCCATGAGCCGGTCGAGGTGCCGTCCTGAAGGAGCGAAAGATCGCCTTCATCGACGTGGAGCTGTTCGCCGTATTTGGCTACGAAAGAGCTGACAGCGGTTTGTGCGTAGCTCTCAAAGTTCGGGGGCATCCGCTCATCACGTTTGATCAGCGTGCCGTTGAAATTGAAGTAGTTCTTCTCGAAGCGGGCTGAAGCCTTTTCAATGGCGTCATCCTCTCCAAGGCCCATCTTCATGTAGAGCTGAGCGTATCGGTTCAGCTCTGTCTTCACGGTTCCCTCATTGACAGGGGCCGTGCCGAAAAGTCCGGTACCAAACAGGCCCCCGCTCTTCTTGCTAGACACCACGTCAGCAACCTTGGCGTTGAGCTTCTGGAACTGGGCGCGCTGCGTCGCTTCGTCCTGAGCTGCACCGGGGGCACTCGCCTTCATGGCTACCGACATGGACAGTCTTTGGTCCCATCCCATTTCCTCACCCACGCGCACCATCTCGTAGAAATCAGCGGCCTTGGAGTTGAGGTTCTGTTCAAGGTAGACCGGGGCCTTACCATACAGCTCGCGGTACTTCTGGTAGCCCTGAACGAGCACGTCAGGCGGCTGATCGAGGCTGACATTCGGGACCGTGGCGGCGCTGGCTCCAGCATCCATGACACGAAACCATTCAGGCTGCTTCACACCATTCGAGGCGAACTCTTCAAGCTCCCGCTCGGTCGTCTGCTCGGGGTTTTCCTTCCGCTCAGCGGCAACCTGACGGCTGCGATCAAGCGCACGCTGTGCGGCCTGCTTCTCCTGATCGTCAGCGGAAACCTCCTTCGTCGCGCCAGTCTTGGTCGGCATCGAGACAGGAGAGCGGAACTTGATCTCGCCCCGTTGCCACGCATCGTCAAGCTCAGTACCAAGCTGCCCCTCGGCCTCTTCAGCGGTCTGGGCAAGGTTGATCTTCTGCTGTGCCGTGTCGATACGGCTCAGGAGATCGTTCGCCTTGTTCGCCAGCTTAGCGTCAGTCAGAAGGCTGCCCTTGTAGGGGCCATCCTGCCGCTCGAACTGGAGGTAGGTTTTAGCCAGGGCGAGGTCACCACGGGTGGCTGCCTGATCGGCAAGCTGAAGGACCATCTCTTGCTGCTTATCGAAGGGCAGTCGAAGGAGGTCACGGTTCTTACCGAAGTCGGAAAACGTGTCCTTCACGATATCCTCAGGGGCTTTGCCCTCGGCCAGCTCGAAGGAAGCCTTTGCGGACCACTTCTCGTAAACATCACCAGTCCGCTTCTCCATCTCAAAGGTCGAGCGGTCGTCAACGGCCTGCCCTCTCAGTCGGTCGGTAACTGCGGTGATCTGTTTCGAGTAAGCGCCCATGAATACGGAGTCGCTGCCGTACTTCTCATAGTCCTCTTTGATTTGAGACCACAGGAACGCGTCTATATCGCCCGAGCCTTTGTCAAAGGAGGTGTTATAGGCTTCCATGATGGCAAGCGAGCGGTCGTAGGCGACACGCTCACCGGCCACTTCACGGCCCGCCAAAGTGGTCAGCGCCGGAACTTTACCGTCTTTGATGGCAATCGCCCGTTCCTCTGGAGACATGCCGAGCATCGCCGTTCGAGCCGTGTCATAATCAGCATCAATCGGCTGTTCTTTAGATTTAGCCTGCACGCCGATAAAGTTCTGGATGCTCGGCTGGATGCTAGCCAACGACTGGGCCAGCGCCTCAAGACCATTCGAACCGATAGGGGCTTGCTCCGGTCGAGCGTAGGTGTCCACCGGGGAAGCGGCAGGCCGCAGCGAAGGCTTGCGAATGTTCGAGCTGGAGGGTGTCTGAACGCGGCTCTTCGCACCTTTAGCTTCCGAGCTTCGGCGGTCTTCATCAATTGGCCTGAGGCCCGGGAGTGTTACCATGTTATCCTCGTCTCGTGAGCTGACGGTTCTTGGAGCTTGTGTAGGAGTCCAGCCCCGCCCCTGCGATCCTTAAGCCAGCGTCCCAGAAGGACGGCTTGGCGGCACGCTGAACCGAGTTGATGCGGTCCTCAGCGTTTGCACGCACGCCCTTCATTTCGTTGTTGAGCTGCGTCATGCTCCACTCGGTGTTCTGGTCGATGCGGTCGTTAGCCTCAGCGGCGCGGCCATCAAACTCCCTCATGAGAGCATCGACCGAGAGGCCGGTCACGCCAGACTCACCGGCTGCCACTGACGCTGTTGCTTTAGCTGCCCTCGCCTCGCGGGTGTTGTCGATCTTCTCAGCGGCTGCTGCCTCCTGTTCCTGCAACATGCGCTGTTGCGTCTGGAACATCTGATCGCGGGCATTCTGGTTCGCCCTAGCCGCGTTCTCGCGGTAGAGCTGGTTCTGTTGCTCGGCGGCTGCGACTTGCCCTTGGTAGCTGACGACCTGAGAGGCAGCCGCAATACCGAAGCCGATCATCGATAGCGGGTCACACATTCTTAATCCTCGCGAACTCGTAGAAGGGTTCTTTCCCCGGCCCGAGCGAGTTGACCGTCCTCAGGAACTTGAAGCCAAGCCAACGAAGCCACAGAAGGTGGACAGTGTTGCGCTGGTCTACAGAGTTAGCGAGAACGGGAAATTCTTCGTGGAAGGTTTCCACCCAGAGCTTTGAGCGCCTGAGGAACCTCGTTTTGTTTGTCTTGATCTCATCGCTTCCGAGGAGCCAGATGTAGCCCAGTTCGGGTTCATTGGAGGGGCAGACACCGAACATGGCGACTGCATTGTCCTCTTCATCAACCACTGAAATGCACTGACGGGACAGCTTAAGGCCGTCCTCAAGAGCTTGCTCGGCACTGGGGGAACCAGCAGCGAGCAACTCTCGAAGGTCTTCAGGGCGAAGTCTGGGGGCTAGATAGGTCACGTCCTCGGGGCGGGAGTGACGTGTTTCCAGCATCACAACCTCTTGGAACGGATTACGTAAAGGGCCTCCCATTCCGCGCTCAGGAACGCGCAAGGAAGGAAGGTGTCATTAACAATGTCGATGGTCACCATGTCGTTCTTAGACATGATGGGGAAGCTGAAGCGGCCACCGTCTACGGCCACCTGACCGATGACGTTCTTGGCTGAGCCAATCACGCGGCCTGAGAACACGTAGGAATACGGGTCGCGTCGGAACGGCGTAACGACCACACGGAAGTAGCCTGTGTTGTCGTAGGTGAGGTTCGCCTTACGGAGCTGAATACGGCCCTCCCCGACCGTCATCTCACCACCACCGATAGCCTCCTCTTTGATGACGAAGGTTGAGAACCTGTAGCGCATCGTGAAGGATCGACCTACATAGAACTTGGCGAGATTACCGGCCACCTTGAAACTACCACCGCTCATTGTGTACGGGATAATCTGCCCCGGCTTTTTCAGAGGGTCGCCGTTTCGGGCGATGATCTCGTAGGGGTTTGCGGAGGTCAAAAGGCCAGCCTCCAGATTATATGGCGGCGTAATCGTGGTCACGTTCGCAACGGCATCATAGGCCACAGTGCAGCGCGCTTCAGTGACCTTTCGGTCAAGGTGCAAGCCGAACTCAAAGCCTTCATCTTTATAGCCCGGGTTAACGGACATACTCTCGATGAAGACACCATCGGCGCGGCGAACGATCAGGAAGAGGTCACTTTCGACAAACTCGACCGAGAGGATTTTATCGGTCTCGGGGAACGTCCATCGATACCACGCCGACTGAAGCTTCTTCTGCTCGTTCCAGAAATACTTGTAGACGTAGATCACGTTGCGCTCTGTCTCCGAGATCATCGCAATGGTGTCCTCAGACGAGGAGGCAGCCATCTTGTAGATATCCCTTGGGACGTAAGCCGGAACGTGAGAGGTCACGTCAGAGGCGTCGTTGGTGTTCGTATCACCGTCCACGAAATATTCCCTCAGGCCAGAGAAGCTGCCCCGGTTGAACGTGAAGTAGACGTTCCGGCCAGCGCCAACGGGCCGAGCCTTGAGCGAGCATTCAAACTCTGTCGTCTGGTTGATCGAGATTGTCTGGGGCGTCAGGAGATCGGCGGCCCCGAGCTGGAACTGTGTTTGCTCCGAGAACAGCAAGAGCGTCTCATTGAAGGGAAGCGCGTGCTGGAGGATCGAGACCTTGATATGCGATACGGCCACGTCGATGGGGTCGGTATCGAGAACCTGAGTGGCCGACGATCTGAAGAAATTGAAGAAGTCGCCAGACCGACTGAAGACCACGTTTTCATCCGCGATGAAGCCGAGGCGGTTGCGGTGGAAGAAGATATCGTTCAGCGTCTTCCCGACGAACGAAGGCATCGGGCTACTATCGAGGTCACCTGTCTTCCGCTCGATCCAATCGACAGGCTTGAAGGTGAAGCTACCGTCCGCATTTCGGGTCAGTGCATGGGCCATCGTCGCCTTGTTCAGGCGGATGTTCTCGCCACCCTTCACGCCTTCCACCCAGACGCCCGAGCTGGCACCTGTCGAGGTGCTGTAGCGGACGTAGTAGTTGTCGAAGGATGAGGACTGATCGCCGGCAATCTCGACAGTGAAGCCGTCGAAGCCTTTAGCGGGGAGATCGGAGAAGCGCTGAACGCTGCCCTTCACCAGCTTCGTGGCTTGATCGCCCTGGCTATCGCTGATCGAGATGCTGAAGTTGCCGCCATCGTTGCGACCGATGAGGATGCTCGAACCATTCTGGGAGAACCAGAAGCCGCCTACCACACCCTGAAGGCCGGAGATAAGTCGGCCAGCAATCACGTCCGTCTGGATATCGTTGATATGCGCCGCCGTCGAACCATCAGGGGTCTGTAAGGTGTAGGAGGCACCGTTGAGCGTGATCGTATACTTGGTACCGTAACTGCCCTGTTTGATCCAAACGAGGGCGTCGGGCGCTCTTACAGGACTGAGATCGGCGGACTGTTGCGTCACCACCGTTCGATTGATGATGAAGGTAAAGTCTGCAATCGTCACGGCCTTGAAGGCTGAGCGCGGGTCAGCGGCTACGAGGTAGCTCTTCCCATTCGGGAATGTCACCGCCCTCTCCGTTCCGGTCTTGAGGTCGTAAACCTTCAGGTCACCCCCGCCGATCAGGACTTCATACTGTTCGTTCCGGTCGCGGTTGATGGTGTGGGTGAACAGCTCACCTGAAGGGGCATCGACGATCTTGGCGCGGTGCGTTGTTCCAGCCCGCTTCCGAAGCCCCTCAACGACCGAGCTATGGGCATTCTCTTGGGCTTCAGACTGGCTTGCCAGACGTAGTGCGTAAGGCTGCTGAGAGACGCCGTTGATGAGGTTGGGGATGGTAGTTGAGACGAGCGCGCCTGCCATTAGAGGAGCACTCCCGAGATGTTGGTACCAATTACCCGGTCGGTAACTCGGCGCACGGATGAGTTGTCTCGGAAGACGTTCAGGTCGAGCGTCTCAGCTTCAGCCGACTGGAGGTTAGACCACGCCCTCACCTCGTCTCGGGAGTTGAACTGCCAGAGGGTCTCAGAGCCGACCATCCGCTCTTGGAATTGGCGGGCAGCTCGGATGACGATGTATGAGCGCGCAGCCTCAGGGAGCTGATCGAACGGCAGGAAGAGGACGATGCCTACCTTGATCGTCTTGCCGATGCTGAAGGTGTGGTTCACACGGTCGTAGAGCCGGTTGCCACGTTGAACCAGATCGAGCCTTGCATCGTCGCCGGTAGCGTCCACTCGAAGGGTGTTCGGGGGCAGCGCGATTTCCCCTTCAGGGAAGGACGCGGGCAAGGGGTAATTGACTTCGGTATTCCAGTGCCAGCCAACAACCTGAACGTCTCGACTGGATTGCGTAAGAATTTGACGGGCGACAACCGCGTCAACGATTCCAGTGTCTTCCACCGTATTCACGGGGCTTTCACCGATAACGGACAGCATAAGGTTGATCGCCTCAAGCTCCGTGGTCGGAGTGAGGGAAAGGACGGACATTGAGCCTCTCAACGGCGAAAAAAAGGGGAGACCCCAGAAGGAGCCTCCCCAATGTATTTACAGGTGGATTGATTAGGTCGCAGAATTGCGGACTTCGACAGCAGCCTGCGGGCGCAGGATGCCGTGACCGACTGCGTACTTTGCGACCATCAGGTGACCCTGACGGCGGATATCGTAGGCCGACTCCATGCCCATATCGAGCAGCTTGACGGTACCGATAGCCGACTTGTGCATGACAAGCGCGGAGACCTTTGAGAAGTCGCCACGGTACTTGTTGCCAGTGCCAGCCTCAACACCCGTGGAAGCCGACAGGTCAGCCTTCGGCAGGTGGTTCGTCTTGATGATCTGGATACCTGCCACCTTGAGGATGTTGCCCTCAGCGTAGGAACCCATGCCACCCCAGTCCTTGTTCAGGTTGTTGGTGGCCTTGACGAGATTGTAGTACTGGGCCGGTCGGACGAAGGCTACACGCTCTTCTTCGGGAACGTCCTTCTCGTCCATCTTCTGAGCGGCGATGAACAGCGCCGAAGCGAGGTGATCACCGTTCGTGTCGAAGTTCGGGGTGGACGGCAGACCGGCTTCGCCCGTCAGGATAACGGAACCTCCCGGCTCACCATCAACAACGTTCGTTGCGCGGGCTGCGAGGACGCCTACCTGAAGCAGGTGCTTGTCCATCGTGCGGGCAAGGAAGCGGCCCATTTCGGTGGAGTAGATCGAGCGCAGATCGTAGTGCTGCTTGGCTTCGTCGATGTTGGCGATGAAGCCGTGCGAAATCAGTAGATCGTCGATGGTGATGATCGTCTCAGCCGAGTTCAGGTTCAAGCCCGTGATCTCGGTACCCGGGACGTGGTACTCACCGCCCACCTTACCGGTCGCCGGGAACTGAGCCGACTTGCCGGAATCGATGGTACGCGTCATCGTATGTTCGAGTGCGACGTTGGTTTCCTCGAAGGCGGTGAGGACTTCACCAGCGAACTTCATGAGGAACAGTGCATCCACATCACCAGAACCGTTGATCTGACCAATGCGGGTAACGTTGGCGTTTGCCATATAATGTATTTCCTGTGAAGAGTTGGAAGTTGATCAGGCTTCCCGAACGTCTTCACTCGACACGACAAAGTTCTCCCGACGCATCGGGGCTGAGCTTGTTGAGTGGTGTTCTGGGGATTACCTTTGGACAGCCGCGTATGAGGCACGCAGCACTGTCGAACATCTTTCACAGGGTAGTAATGAGGACGCGCCTAACCCCACCCCCACAATCTCAACTTAGGTTGTGACGAGGGGTGCCAAGGCTAGGCGCGTTGGTTTTTTAGTAAAGTCCCGGCTTGGCGGGTGCTTCAGGGAAGCCCTTCCGTTTGACGGACAGGACGGATGCAAGCGTTTCGAGGAAGGTCAGAACCTTGGCTGCGATAGCGTCATCCTTGGGGGTCGGGGTCAGGCGCGTGATTGTGACGAGTGCGGCCTGAATTGCGAACAGCACGGCGAAGATATCGTCGAGATGCGCCCAGAGAAGTGCGAGGTAGGTGATAGTTTCCTCCTGTTAGAAGAGAGAAGATTTGGCGAGCTTGCGCTCAACGTCCGCACGGTATGCGGCGTCTTTCTTGTAGCGAGGGTCACGCATTGCTGCGGTCAGCTCGGCGGTGGATCGGAAGGTCTCCACAGAGGCACCACCAGTGTCTCCGTTCAAGAGATCAGGCTCTTCGCCATTGTCGCGCTGGAAGCGAGCCTTCAGGCCAGCAACGGCCATCTTTGCAGCCGTGAGGTTGCCGCTATCCACCTGAGCATCGTAGGCTTCGATTTCCGCCTTCGAGAGGTTCTGAGCAGCCCACGTCACCATGTCGGTGTAGGACTGTTCGCCGCCTACTTCGAGGAGGACTTCGGCGCGGAAGAGATCGGCCTTCGCGGTCTGACCTTCGATGTAGCTGTCCACGAGATCGCGGTCGAAGCCCTTTTCAGCGAGCGTCTTATAGCTGCCTTCGGAAAGTGCGCCGGTCGAAATGAACTCGTCACTCAGGGCGTTGAAGTCCAAGCCAGCGCCGTCAACGACCGAGCGGGCCTCTTCAAGGGGCGTCTCAGTGGTGGTTGCGGGCTTCTCTTCCTGACCGCCGGAGAGCTTCTTCTCCAGCTCGGCGTAGGACGCAGCCAGGTCTTCAGGAGATGAGAACTTCTCGGGGAGCCAAGCGGGGCGCTCTACGGTTTCGGAAGTGGTCTTGTCGGTCGTGGTGGACTGGGACTGGAACTTCTCGACCATCAGCGCATCGTGTTCAGGCGTGCCGGGAGTGAGGGTCTGGGTTTCGGGTGTTACTACAGTTTCCAATTATTACCTCACAGGAGATCAAGCGCTTCGCCGCGCATAATTTTCATGCCAACATCACGCCACGACCTCTCACCCTTCTTGCGATTATGCATCCCTTGACGAGGCCGCGCAGTGGGAGCCGGAGATTTGGCTTCAGTTGATGGAGCGGCGCTCGAAGAAGTCGAGGCGTCGGTGGCTGGTGCGGGAGCCTTGTAGGTCTTCCCCTCACCTGAGACGGAGCTGGACCGCTTGCCTTCATCCCCAGTGGGACGGGCAGCCGGGACAGGCACAGACTTCTTCGTCTTCTCCATCTCGTCTTTGGTTTTCGTGTGGTAGGACTTCCCCTGCCACTTAAAGGTTGTCTTCCCGGCTGAGCGGGCAGCCTTGAAAGCATCGCCGAATGAGGCCATGTGGGGTTTCCTTAGTAATCGATAGAGACGATGCCGCCTTCGTGTTCAGTGCGTTTCGGCTCTGACTTCGCGGCGGGTGCTTCAGAAGGTGAAGGGGCAGTTTCAGCCGCGCTATCAACCGTCTGAGGCTCATTGAGCTTGGGCTTGCGCGCCATCCTGCACCTCTGGTTTGAGTTGATCTCGAACAATGTCCATGCCCTTCGGGCCGAGCTTATCCATCATCTGCCGCATCATATCGGCCTGCTGTGCCTGAGCGAGTTGTTCAGGGCTGAGCATCAAGCCAGACATGTCGATGCCGAGAGCGGTACCAACGCGGGTCAGGAAGTCGGCCTTGTTGACCTCAGGGGGCAGCCCTGCCGCTTGGACGGCGGCACCTGCGAAGAGGTTCAGCTTGTTCATGTCGTGGCCGCGACCAAGGGCCTCTAGGCCGGTCGTGATGGTAGGCTTCACAACGCCCTTGGGGAGCGCCGGGATTTTCCGCTGACGCTCCATTCGGAACATGATCACGCGGACGAGCGGGAGCTGAAATTCTTGCGACAAGATCGAGTAGACGCCACCCAAGGCATCCTCCAGCTCACCCGCCATATAGCGGATTTCTTCTGCCGTGACGCGCTCCCCCGCCCGCTGGATAGCGGTGTTCAGGAGAAAGGCGAACGATAGGCGCTGCTGGATTGTCTCAATCGTCTTGAAGGCGATTTGGAAATCTGCAAACTTCTCAAGCTGGAGGACGCTAACATCCTCGGCATTACCGGAGCGAACAGAGCCGGAAGGCGCTTTCGCAATGTCAGTCATCCTCGTGGTGCCGTTCGGGTTCACAAGGAAGAGAACCTTAGCGGCGGCTGCGGAACCTTCCACGATGGCCTTCTGCAGTTCCTCAAGGGAGAGAAGGTCGCCGTAGTATTCTTCGACGTAGCCGCGCCCGTAGTCTTCGCAATCGATCTTGGTGAAGCGAAGGGCAATCCACGGGCATTTATCAATCGGATAAGAGCCTCGGGACTTCGGCACAGTCATGCCTTTGATCTCTTGGCGGATGATCCACTTGTCGGCCTGACGAATGACGTGAGTGTAAAGCTCAGTGGTCTTTTCGTTGGACGTGGACTTCTGCTTGACGTGCGCCTTCATGGCTTCAGGAACCATGTCAGGCGAGATGTCTTCTCGGGTGACGATCTCGATCACGTTACCCATCGGGTCACGCTTGACCACATAGCGGTCGAGACGGAAGACCCTCATGCCCCCTTCGGGAGGGAGATAGATTAGGACGTTACCAGCAACGAGGAGCTGCTTGAGTGCTTCGAAGGCAGAGACACGGATTGCCGTGGTCTCGATTTCCGTCATCAAAGCGCGCTCGATCTTGTTCAGACCACGCTCGACCTCGGCTCTCATACCTTCACGTTGGGTAAGTTTCTCCAGCGTGAAGTCGTCGATCATTAGACGGAAGAAGGGAGAGTTGGGAGGGAGCAGCGCCAGAAGGAGCTTTGATGCGAGATTGTTCACACCCCGTGCACCGATGCCCTGAAACGGGGTCGGCAGGGTGGAAGACTCGGAATGCCCTGAAGGGGGCATGAGTGACGGGATGGTGAGCTTGGCTGCGGAGCGCGCCCGTTCAAGGACGGACGTTCGGGCATTCGAAAGTTGTTGGTAACGACCGGCTGCTGTTTTTCCGGTCATTCGGGGCCTTACTGCTGAGGGACGTTAATTCCCGTGTTGCCGCCACCTACCCCCGCATCGAGCGGGATGCGCAGACTGGAGCGGCCCTTTCGCTTTGCCCTCAGGGCGGCAGCTTCGGGGGATGCTTCGTCAGGTGTCTGGGGAGCTGATTGATTTACGGTCGCGGCTGGCTGTGCAGGAGGCGGCGTCTGAGCGACAGGCTCAACCTTCTGCTGCGTGACTTTGGGTTTGCACATTACTTGAGAACCTGTGTCTTGATCACCTTCTCATTCTGAAGGTTGTATTGATCGAGGAGGAACCTCACGACCGCCCTCTTCCCACTCTCAAATCTGATCTCATCTATGGAGGTCTTCAATGAGGGGGATTTCTCGGGGAACCTTTTATCAAGGGCTTCCATGAGGTCTTTCGGAATAGGCGGGAGATCGCTTCGATCCATCGAGTTATCCTTAAGGGTGGGGTAATTGCCGGTTGTCCTTGGAGCGGTCTTCACCCCAAGGATTTGATTGCCGCGATGATCTCGTCTCGTCGGTTGAAATCCATCGAGATCGTCGCTGTTCTGGTCTCGAACACGAGGAGGTTCCCCTTTCGGGAAACCTTCAAGTTGCTCGGTAGGTTTTCATTCGTGTGATCTTGCAGGGTCACTTATTCGGCCTTCGGGGTCTCCTCGGCAGCCGGGGCCGGAGTGGCTTCAGCCGGGGCGCTCGGGGCCGCTTCGGTCGGAACAGCCGGGGTCGGTGCGGGTGCAGGTTCAGCCGGTTTGTCGTCACCAAAGAGCTGCGAACCGATCCAGTAACCGGCAAGGCCGCCGAACATGCCACTGAAGAAACCACCGCCGCTCCGCTGCTGGATGACCGTGTTGGAATTGTAGGTCGTCGAAGGGCGATACGCCGGGGCCGGTCGGGAGTAACTCGTGGATGGACGCGAGTAGCTGGTTGACGGTCGCGAATACGAGGTCGAGGGTCGGCTGTAGGAGCGCGACGAGAACGACGAGGAGCGGAACGAACTGCCACCACGGAAGCCGCCGAAGGACTTGGCCTCAGCGATTGCCGGGGCGATGGAGAGAATTGCCACGAGGGCGAGAGCCAGAAGGCTGGAAAGATACTTCATTTGATCCACCTGTGATTACAATTGGTTAAACGTCTTGAATGTAGGACGCAAAGCTCAGCACCTTGCCCTTCAGGTCAAAGAGGCTGCCCGTGTTGAAGATGAGATGATGCCACTCGTGACCTCGGAGTTTGCCTTCATAGGCACCGCCTGCTTCCCGCGAAGGGTCAGGTCGGACAACCTTGACCGCAAAACCACCAAGCCCCCTTACGAGGTCGTACTCGTTGGGGAAACGGAGGTCATCTACAACGACATTAACGCCCTTGTTGCGGAGCTTCTCGATCTTTGCTCGGGCCACATTCGTCCAGAGGTCTTGATCGATAGCTTCCCTGCCCCAGTCGGTGCCAAGTGTCTGCATGATCTGACGCGGCGTGACAGTCTTGAAGCCGGGGATGACGGTTTCCTTGAGGTCACCCTCAATCATCCGCTCCACGGTCTCAGCCTC
Source organism: Agrobacterium sp. 16-172Ci (assembly GCF_053522725.1). Taxonomy (NCBI): domain Bacteria; kingdom Pseudomonadati; phylum Pseudomonadota; class Alphaproteobacteria; order Hyphomicrobiales; family Rhizobiaceae; genus Agrobacterium; species Agrobacterium sp. 16-172Ci. The sequence goes on along the minus strand of NZ_JBNWBW010000045.1, from coordinate 3,041 downwards.
AAAGCCCATAGACTTCAAGAGGCCACGCGCCATGTCCTTCAATGGACCAGCGAACTTCACGTTAACGTAGCCCTGAGCGATCAGCACCTTGGCGACTTCAGATTTACCACTGCCCGCCGCGTCACTGTAGAGCGCGACAAGCTTCCCCTTGGGCTGCCATCTCATGTTCCTCTCAGGGCAGCACGAGCGCAGCAAAGGGTTTGTCTTCTTCTTCTCGCGAAGCTCGTCCTCGGTCATGGTTGAGCTACAGCCGGTACAGCGAAGAACCATCCCGTTTACTGTGGACGCCATAGGATTGGCTCCTTCTTCTTGAAGTCGTAGTCAGAGGCCCGGAGAATGCGGGCCACGCGGGCTTGTGTGAGGGCGTCAGCTTCAGTCAGCCCCTTCTTTTCGAAGGCTTCCACGATGCGCGCCCACGTCCCGAGCAGGTCGAGATTGGCGGCATCACTGACGGGGCCAAGGAGCTTCTCGGCGGCCACGGGACCGATGCCAGGGCAACCGGCATAGCCGTCCGTCGCGTCTCCCGTGAGGGTCTGGTAAAGGTGCCAGTAATCGGCCTCAGCTTCGCTGACGTTGAGGATTTCACCAGTGGATACATTCCGGCAAAACAATCCCGGGACGGTCTTCATGTCCTTGTCGATGGACACGATCACCCGCTCATGAGAGCTGAGAGTACCGCCCTTCATGGTGGCGAGGATGCCCATGCAATCGTCACCTTCGAGGCCGGGGCGGAAATACGCGTCCAACTCTTCGATCATCCACTCCTTGATCCTCATGAGAACAAGGGGCTTCTTGATGCTGGCACGGTTGCCTTTGTAGGTGGCGAGGACGGACTTTCGGAAGTTGCCGAGACTGTCGGTGAGGCAGAGCTTGTATTCGTCACCGTCCAGTGACGCCATCATCTCATCGATCTGGTCTTTGACCTTGGCCTTCACCTCGTTTTCGTCGACATGCCAAGTCCAGTAACCGTCTCCCCAGTGTGTCGCCACCTCGCAGGACGAAGCGGCCACATAGGCCACCACGTCAGCGTCGATGAGGAGGGTGCGCTTAGACAAGAACGGCCTCCTCTGCCTGCATCGCCGTCCAGAGAACGAAACCGACATAGGCGTATTCATCGGGGTAAAGAGCCTCGTAGGCTTCGTTGACGGCCTCTTCAGGAGGCTGCGTGTCCCAGATGATAGGGACGATTGTGTCGCCGCTTTCGGTGCGGCCAAAGGTAACCCAACGCTTCATGGGGCTTCTCCTGTTAGATAAAGAGGTCGATTACGTTCAGGGTGATGGCGAGAATGATCAGCGCCGAAAGGGCGACGGCCATTCGCTCAGTCATGGTTTCGTCCCGTCAGCGCGTAGAGATGGGACAGGCCGGTCGGTGTGATCAGCCATTTGCGGGAGTAAAGGCCGCAAGCAACGCGGGTCGTGATGAAGCCATCACTGGCAGCCATAGCCACCAGATCGGCGTGTTCACGGGCGAAGTTGGATTTGGTCTTGAAGGGTTCCTCCAAGGCCCGAGTTAAAACCTCGATCATCAGTGGGTTTCCTTCCAGTTGTTTCCGATCTTGAACTCGCCATCAATCGGGCAACCGAAGGCGAAGAAGGTTCCCGCATCCCGCATGGCCTGAACGACGATCTGCCCCACCTCATCCGCCAGTTCAGGGCGGCATTCGGTTTGGATTTCATCGTGGATATGAGCGACGAAGGTGTAGTCACGACCGAAGACGTAACCACGAGTGGATAGTTCTTGATACGCAAAGATCATCGAGACCTTCGAGATGAGCGCCCCGGCAGATTGCAGGAGCGTATTAAGGGCAGCATGAGCCGAGCGAATGTGCAGCTTGCGACCATCGAGGCCGATCAGCACGCCACCGGCACCACCCTTGAACCACCACTGCTTGGCGCTGTCCTGCCTCCATAGGTGTTCGTATGACGGGTTGACGAGGAGCGGCTTGGCCTTCGGGACGAACCCGAGAACCTTCAGCTCGACGACTTCACGAAGGCGGCGCAATGCCGGGGTCTTCGCAAGGAACTGTCGCTTGAGCTTCTTACCGATGCGCTTCTGTTCCTCAGGCGAGGCATCGGGAGCAACGATGCTTCCAATCTTCTGATCGCCTGCCCCGTAGAGGAAAGCGTAAATGAAGGTCTTGGCGTCGTTACGGGTCGGCAGACCGGCAGCATTCTGGTTTACGGTATGGATGTCACCTTCGAGGACGATACGTCCGTATTCGCCCCCGTCGAAGAGGGCCATGAAGTGAGCGAGACACCGCAACTCCAAGCCAGATAAGTCCGCACCAACCAGAACCCAACGTGCGGTCGTGGCGAATAGAGCGCGGCATTCAGCTCCGTAAGGACTTCCCACACGCGGCACCTGAGCCACGTTCGGGTTACTGTGAGTGCAGCGCCCAGTGACCGCACCATTGGTGTTGACTGAGCCATGAATGCGTCCCTTTCTGACGAGCTTGAGCCAAGCCTGATCGCCTTCGGCCAACTGGCCTATGCGTTTCTCTACGAGGAAGTGTTCAGCGAGAACCTTGGCCTCGGGATATGGGAGGGCCTGAAGGATCGTTTCGTCGATCTTTGGCTGACCTGAGGGGGTAAACTCCTGAGGAACCCATCCCATCGCTTGAAGACGATCTGCGATCATCTGCCTGGACGATGGGTTGAACTCGACCATCCACTTCTTCGTGAAAGGTTCGCCCTTCACGTAGCCGCGTTGGCGATTGTTCACCTTGGGAATGAACACCTCGGTCTTCTCGACCGGGGGGAACGCTTCCTGTAGCTCGCCAGAGATTTCCAGCCGCCGCTTGACGAGTTGGTTATAGAGCTTGACCGCTTCGTCCTCGTTAAAGGCGAAGCCGTGTCGCTCCTGCAAGGCAATGATCTTGCAGAACTCGTGTTCAATCCAGAGGGACTTTTCGGTCGGCTCTTTCTTGATAATGCGGGCGTACAACGTAACCCTCCGCCGAAGGCCGTCTGCCGTGATTTGCTGATTAGCTTTAAGTCTATACCTTATGTCATGCGCTACAGTCATTTCCCCCATTGAGGTT
>NZ_JBNWBW010000044.1:0-20422 GCF_053522725.1 Agrobacterium sp. 16-172Ci | reverse complement strand
TGCTCCTCTTTCGTGTCCGAGATCGTCGCCAAACGCTCGAATACGAGTAGAATCAACACCGTGCGCCATGTCCACCAAATTTAAACCGGACAGCAGTGGCCTTGTGCCGAGGATCTGCGACCTGTCGATTTTGTTCAACGGCCGAGGATGACGTCCGGACAGACTGCAGGCCATACTTTTCCACCCGCACATTTCCCGCTCACCGCAATTCAGAACCGTTCTAAAACATAATTTTGATTTCCGCCGACCTTGCCAATAAAGCTGATCGTCAACATCAAGTTAACCCGGCGGGATCACGTCCGCCGGCTCGGAACCATATTGCAAGGGACATATTAAGTGGCCATCAACTTCACCTTCCCCGTTCGGCTGCTGGCGGCAGCGGCCTTCAGCCTCGGCGCGATGACGGCGAGTGCCGAAGAAATGACGATCAAGCACGCGCAGGGCGAGACCGTGCTGAAGGCGGCGCCGAAGAAGGTTCTGGTTCTCGATATTCCCTCGCTCGACAATCTCGATGCGCTCGGCGTCGAGCCCGCCGGTGTCGTCGGCTCTAACCTGCCCACCTATCTGCAGAAATATGCCGACGGCAAATATCTGAAGGTCGGCACGCTGTTTGAGCCTGATTATGAGGCGATCAATGCGGCCGAGGCCGATCTCGTCATCGTCGGCGGCCGTTCGCGCGCGAAATATCCGGACGTTGCGAAGATCACGCCCGCCATCGACATGTCGGTGGATTCCAAGGAATTCATCGGCAGCGTCCAAGCCAACATCACCAAGCTCGGCGATATCTTCGGCAAGCAGGAAGAAGCCAAGAAGCTTGATGCCGCCATCGATGAAAAAGTGGCGAAGCTGAAGGAAATCGCGCCCAATTCCGGCACGGCGATGATCCTCGTCACCAATGCCGGCAAGGTCGGCGTTTATGGCCCCAGTTCGCGCACCGGCTGGCTGCACACCGAAATCGGCTTCAAGCCGGTCGCAGCCGACATCGACGACCGTTTTGACCGTGGCGATGTCGTCTCCTTCGAATATCTGGCCGAGGTCAACCCCGAATGGCTGTTCGTGATCGACCGCGACGCCGGCATCGGCCGCGCCACCGATCCGGGCAAGGCGGCCGCGCAGGTGCTGGACAACGAGCTGGTGCACCAGACCAATGCCTGGAAGAAAAAGCAGATCGTTTATCTCGATCCGCAGGCGGCCTATATCGTCAGCAGCGGTTATACGGCGCTCTCCACCCTGCTCGATCAGGTCTACAAGGCCGTCTCGGAGAAGAAATCGTAAAAGCCTCCAGGCATCCGCTTCTGAAGGCTGCTCCATACTCGACGTCATCCTCGGGCTTGACCCGAGGATCTACCAAGGTATCGTAAAATCAATAGGTTGCGGATCCTCAGGACATCCTCGGGCTTGTTCCGGGGACCGAGGATGACGGAGAGAGGTTTGTAGCCTCACCGTAACCTGAGGGGTCGCCGGGAGCTTTCACCATTTTCGAAAAACCGCCAACGTGAAATCCCTGTCTCTCATCCTTGCCCTTCTTCTGGCCCTGGTGCTCGCCATCACCAGCCTGTTCGTCGGCGTGAGCAATGTCTCGCTCACAACGCTTTTCGCACCGGACACGAGTGCGGACGCACTGCGGGTGCTGCTGGTCAGCCGCATTCCGCGCACGCTGGCGTTGATACTGGCCGGAAGCTCGATGGCGATTGCCGGGCTCATCATGCAGATGCTGGTGCGCAACCGCTTCGTGGAGCCTTCGACGGCGGGCACCACCGAATCCGCCGGCCTCGGCCTGCTCACCGTCACCCTGCTGGCGCCGGATACGCCGATCTTCGGCAAGATGCTGGTGGCCGCCGTCTTTGCGCTCGCCGGCACCGCGCTGTTCCTGCGTATCCTGCGGCAGGTGCCGCTGCGCGACGTGCTGCTGGTGCCGCTGATCGGCATCATGCTGGGCGGCGTCATCTCCGCCGTCACCACCTTCTTCGCTTATCGTTTCGATCTCCTACAATCGCTGGGCGCATGGATGACGGGGGATTTTTCCGGTGTGCTTCGCGGCCGTTATGAGTTGCTGTGGGTCGGCTTCCTCTTCGCCATCGCCGCCTATCTCGCGGCAGACCGCTTCACCGTGGCCGGCATGGGTCGCGATTTCACCACCAATCTCGGCCTCAACTATCGCCGCGTCATGGCGCTCGGCCTCACCATCGTCTCGCTGGTCAGCGCGGTCGTCGTCGTCACCGTCGGCATGATCCCCTTTCTCGGCCTGATCGTGCCGAATGTCGTCAGCCTGATGATCGGTGACAATATGCGCCGCTCGGTGCCCTGGGTGGCGACGCTCGGCGCGGTCTTCGTGCTTTCCTGCGATATCATCGGCCGCACCGTGCGTGCGCCTTACGAAATACCCATCGGAACCGTGGTCGGCGTCATCGGCAGCGCGCTGTTCCTCTATCTCCTGCTGCGGAAACGCCACCATGCTTGAGAGACATCCCGACCGGCGTGCAAAAACCGTTCTGCTCGTGCTTGCGGCATTCGCGCTCATCTCCATGGCCGCCTTCATGACGCTCGGCGCCAAGGGCAGCTGGAGCTTCGTACTGCCGTTTCGCGGCATCAAGCTTCTGTCGCTCTTGCTGGTGGCCTATGCCATCGCGGTCTCAACCGTGCTGTTCCAGACGGTCACCAACAACCGCATCCTTACCCCTTCGGTCATGGGTTTCGATTCGCTTTATGTGCTGATGCAGACCGGGCTGATCTTCGTCTTCGGCTCTGCAACCGTCGTCATGATCGATCCGCAGCTGAAGTTTCTCGCTGAAACCAGCCTGCTCGTCGTCTTTTCCGCCCTGCTCTATCGCTGGCTTTTCGTCGGCGCGGAACGCAGCCTGCATCTTCTGGTGCTGGTCGGCATCGTCTTCGGCGTCTTCTTCCGCAGCCTCTCGGGTTTCATGCAGCGCGTGCTGGACCCAAATGAATATACGGTGCTGCAGGATGTGCTGTTCGCCAGCTTCAATTCCATCGATCCGACGCTTCTTGCGGTCTCCGCCGTCATCATCGGCGTGGTGACCATCATCGGGCTCAGGCTCATGCACACGCTCGACGTCCTCTCGCTCGGCCGCGCCACGGCCATCAGCCTGGGGGTCGAATACAAGCGCACGGTCACCATCATCCTCGTGCTGGTCTCCGTGCTGGTCGCCGTCTCGACCGCACTCGTCGGCCCGGTCATGTTCTTCGGGCTGCTGGTCGCGGCGCTGGCCCATTATCTTACCGGCAATGGCAAACACGCCTATGTGTTGCCGGCGGCGATCCTCATCGCCGTGATCTGCCTCGTGGGCGGTCAGGTGGTGCTGGAGCGGGTCTTCGCCTTCGATACGGCGCTCTCGATCATCATCGAATTTCTGGGCGGTATCGTCTTTATCGGTCTTATTCTGAAGCGGGGTGCGCGATGATCATCGCCAGTCAGATCAGCAAATCCTATGGCGACAGCCTCGTCGTTGACGGCGTCTCCGTCTCCATTCCGGCAGGTGGCGTCACCTCCATCATCGGGCCGAACGGTGCGGGAAAATCGACGCTGCTTTCCATCGTCGCAAGGCTGATGTCGATGGATGCCGGAACAGTGACGGTGGACGGTCTGGATGTTACGAAAACCCCATCCGATACGCTGGCCAAGCGGCTCTCGATATTGCGGCAGGACAACCACATCTCTTCGCGCCTGACGGTGCGCGACCTCGTCGGTTTCGGCCGTTACCCCTATTCCAAAGGCCGCCCCACCATCGAGGACAAGGTCCATATCGACCGGGCGCTGGAATATCTGCACCTCGAAGCCCTTGCCGGCCGGTTTCTGGACGAGCTTTCCGGCGGCCAGCGACAGCGCGCCTTCGTGGCGATGGTGCTGTGCCAGGATACAGATTACGTGCTGCTCGACGAGCCGCTCAACAATCTCGACATGAAACACGCCTCCAGCATGATGAAGATCATGCGCCGCGCCGCTGACGAGCTGAAGAAGACCGTGGTTCTGGTGCTGCACGACATCAACTTCGCCTCCTGGTATTCCGACACCATCATCGCCATGCGCGAAGGCCGCATCTGCCATCAGGGGCCGGCGGAAGAGATCATCCGTCCGGATGTCCTCAAGGACATCTATGACATGCCGATCCGCGTCAATGAGATAGACGGCCGGCGCATCTGCCTGTTTTACGAATGACATGATGATTGTGCAGGATTTTCGCTGTCCCAGTGCTTAGCATGGAACAGGGCCTCAGGCCCGGACGTTAAACGACGGACTTTTCCAAAGCGGCATTCCGTCCGCAACTTCAGGAGACATCGATGAAGACGCACAAGACGAAGAACGACCTGCCTTCCAACGCCAAGTCGACCGTGATCGGCATTCTCAACGAATCCCTGGCCTCGGTGATTGACCTTGCGCTCATCACCAAGCAGGCGCACTGGAACCTCAAGGGCCCGCAGTTCATCGCCGTGCATGAACTTCTCGACACTTTCCGCACCCAGCTCGACAATCATGGCGATACGATTGCCGAGCGTGTTGTCCAGCTTGGCGGCACGGCGCTCGGCAGCCTGCAATCAGTCTCCTCGACGACGAAGCTCAAGGCCTATCCGACCGATATCTACAAGATCCACGACCATCTGGACGAGCTGATCGAGCGTTATGGCGAAGTCGCGAACATGATCCGCAAGGCTATCGACGATTCCGACGAGGCGGGCGACCCGACGACGGCGGACATCTTCACCGCCGCCTCGCGCGATCTCGACAAGTCGCTCTGGTTCCTCGAAGCGCATGTGCAGGAAAAGAGCTGAGCCGGAAGCGGTTCTCGCCACAACACACACGAAAGCGCCCGAGATGCTCGGGCGCTTTTTTATTGTCATATGGCGCAATCAGTGCCGACGTAAAACCGCAAGACCGATATCGCGCAACATCTCATGGTCAAGAATGCCGCGCTGGGCGCTACGGATCAAAACCGCCGCGCACTCATTGGCAACATGGCTGCTGCGGTCTTGAAAGCATTCGAAACATACGCCATCGAAAATAGTCTGCAGATCGGTGATCTGCTCCGGCGACAATTGTGCGCCAACCCGTTCAAAAGCTGCGTACGACAAGGCTCATCCTCCCGATGATGATATGCCAAACATCGTTCCCAATATCGTTTTGATTTTTCTTGTGGACAGGGAATTTGTACACCCGAACGAATCACTTGTCGAATCAGATTTTAACCAAATGTAAATAGGTTATTTTCTGGCGTTCCCGCCGGCCGCCACCCCATGGCAGGGGGATAAAAACCAGCTGAAACAATATCTTCAGCGGAAATTCCCTGGTCGTCAGCTCGTGATGGCCGCCAGATTTCGGATAAATCCGCAGACAGGCGGATTTCCACCGAAACCACAAAAGAAACTGTTGCATTCCAAAAACGATTGAGCGATATAGCACCCGTCGCCGCTTCGGCGGCCCACGGTTCAGCGAACTACCCCGGACCGGTGGATTTGAGCGGGTGTAGCTCAGGGGTAGAGCACAACCTTGCCAAGGTTGGGGTCGAGGGTTCAAATCCCTTCGCCCGCTCCAAATTTCCAGAACAGGCAGATAAATCTTCACTGCACCCGATGTGAAACGCGTCGTTTCCATGGGCTGTGAGCAGCATTGCCGCGCGAGGATTTCCCACGCACGGGCAAACCGGGAAGGGCGTTCCCTCCCCGGCTCTTATTATCAGGCGGCCTTGTCCCAGACGGGTGCAAGCCCTTCCGGTGAAACGATGCGGCCATCCGGCCTGGCAAGCGCGCGGATCGCCGCCATTTCATCGGCCGAAAGTTCGAAATCGAAGATGGCGATATTTTCATCGACGCGGGCTTCGCTGACCGTCTTCGACAGTGCGATGACACGCTGCTGCTGCACGAGCCAGCGCAGCACCACCTGCGCCACCGACTTGCCACGGCCTGCGGCGATTTCCTTCAGCACCGGATCGGTGAAGACCTTGCCATCGGCCATGCCGTAATAACCCGTCACCGACATGCCGGCGGCCTTTGCCGCGGCGATAACCACGTCCTGATCGATATAGGGGTGGTATTCGATCTGGTTGGTCACGATCGGGGCCTTGGACAACTTCACCGCCTCGGCCATCAGCGCCGTGCTGAAATTGGAAACGCCGATATGGCGCACCTTGCCCGCTTCCTTTACCGCGTTCAGCGCGCCGATCTGTTCTGCAAGCGAAACCGCCTCGTTCGGCCAATGCAGCAGCAGCAGGTCGACATAATCGGTCTTCAGCTTTTTCAGGCTCTCATCCACGGAGGCGAGGAAGGCATTATGCCTGTAGTTCTCGACCCAGACCTTGGTGGTGAGAAACACGTCGCCGCGCGCCACGCCCGAAGCAGCGATGGCTTCACCGACCTCGGCCTCATTGCCGTAGATCTGGGCGGTATCGATATGGCGGAACCCGGCTTTCAGCGCATGGGGAACGATGCGCAGCACATCGGCACCGGGAATACGAAACGTGCCGAAACCCAGCGCCGGGATCGAAGCGCCATTTGCGGTGACATCAAACATATATTTTCTCCTTTGAAGCGGCCCGGCCGACTTGGGAGCGGCCGGGAATTTTATGAAAAGTTTAGGCGGTTTTCAGGGTCAGCGCGGCGCGGCGGTCGAGCGTACTGCTCCAGAGGGTCAAGAGCAGGGCCACGGCGACGAGGATGGCGCCGACCCACGGGGTTGCGGCAAGACCCATCGGCGATTCCACCACCAGACCGCCAAGCCATGCGCCAATGGCGATGCCGAGGTTGAAGGCGGCGATGTTGAGCGCCGAGGCAACATCGACGGCGCCGGGGCGATGTTCCTTGGCAAGCTGCACCACATAAAGCTGCAGGCCGGGAACATTGGCGAAGGACAGGAAACCGAGCGCGGCAAGCGTGATGAGCGTCAGCACCGGCGAGAAGGCGGTGAAGGAAAAGACGAGCAGCACGATGGCCTGTGCCAGGAAGAGGCCGATCAGCGCCCTGGCCGGGTTATGGTTGGCGATCCTGCCGCCGCCGATATTGCCGGCCGCAATGGCGATGCCATAGAGCACGAGGATCAGGCTGACGCTCTTTTCGGAAAAGCCGGTGACATCCTGCAGGATCGGCGCAAGGAAGGTGAAGGCGACGAAGGTGCCGCCGTAGCCGAGCGCGGTCATGGCGAAAACGATGAGCAGGCGACCGGAGCCGAGAACACGGACCTGATCGAAGAGGCTCGCCGGCGGCGCCTTCTTGAGCGTGTTCGGCAGAAGCGTGGCAATGCCGAAGAAGGCGATGACGCCAAGGGCGGCAACGACCCAGAAGGTCGCACGCCAGCCGAAGACCTGCCCGATATAGGTGCCGAGCGGAACGCCGGTGACGATGGCGACCGTCAGCCCCATGAACATCATGGCAATGGCCGAAGCGCGACGATTTTCCGGCACGAGATCCGCGGCGATGGTGGAGCCGACCGAGAAGAAGACACCATGGGCGAAGGCGGCGATGACGCGGGCGACAAGCAGCATCTCATAGCTGGGCGACAGGGCCGCCGCGCTGTTGCCGATGATGAACAGGGCCATCAGGCCGAGCAGCAGCGGCTTTCTTTCGATCCTGCCGGTTAGCGCCGTCAGGATCGGCGCACCGAAGGTGACGCCCAGCGCATAAACGCTGACGATGAGGCCGGCAAGCGGCAGGGTGATGTGAAGATCGGTCGCGACCGTCGGCAGAAGACCGACAATCACGAACTCCGTGGTGCCGATCGCATAGGCCGCGATCGTCAGGGCAAATATGGCCAATGGCATGACAAATACCTCTTCGCCCGGAGCGGGATCGCGGGCGTTCTGGACAGCAACGCCGTCCGGTTGGATCATTTGGATAGCGATGCTATCCGGTTGGATCAAATCCATGGACGCAATATGGGCGAAGGGGACTTGCATGATAATCGGCAAGGGTGGATAAATACCTTTGAATTGATTTCACAGGTGGTGCGGCGATGGACAATCGGGCCGGAGAAATGGAAGTCTTCGTGGCGGCGGCGGAACTTGGCAGCTTTTCCGCCGCCGGGCGCAGGCTGAAGCTTTCACCCTCGGCGGTGAGCAAGCTTGTCACCCGTATCGAAGACCGCCTTGGCACCCGGCTTCTTGCCCGCTCCACCCGGCTTGTCACGCTCACACCGGAGGGCGAAGTCTATCTTGCGCGGGCAAGGCGCATTCTCGCCGATATAGCCGAGACCGAGCAGATCGTGGCGAGCGGCGGCAAGGTGGTGCCGCGCGGCCTTTTGCGCGTCAACACCACGCTGGGCTTCGGCGAACGTTATCTGCTGCCGCTTGCGCCGGAATTTTTGTCGCTTTATCCGGAAATCGAGCTGGATATCTCGCTGACCGACGGCGTCATCAGCCTGATCGAGGAACGCACCGATATCGCCATCCGCTCGGGCGCGATGGGAGATTCATCCCTGAAGGCGAGAAAGCTGAAGGAAGTCCGCCGCGTCATCGTCGCCTCCCCCGCCTATATCGAACGACACGGAATGCCGGAAAAACCGCAGGATCTGGCGCGGCACAATTGCTTCAGCTTCAATTTCAGCCGCAGCCTCAACGAATGGCCCTTTCGCAACCCCGGCTCCACGGAAGTCTACCGCCTGCCCGTAACAGGCAATGTCTCGGTCAACAGCGGCATGGCCATGCGAAGGCTCTGCCTGACGGGTCTGGGGCTGGGAAGGGTCGGCGAATTTCATATCGAGCCTGATATAGAGGCGGGCCTGCTCGTACCGGTGCTGGAAGACTATAATGCCGAGGAGATGGAAGTGATCCACGCGGTTTATGCCGGTCACGAACACCTGGCCGCCCGCGTTCGCGCCTTCATCGATTTTGTCGCAGCAAGGGTCGGGCGGTGACTGGCCGCCTCACACCAGGCCGTGCACCAGCTTGGCCAGCCAGTCGACAAAAACGCGGACCTTGTTGGTTACATGCCGGGTCTGGGGATAGACCACATAGATCGGCATGGCCTCGCGCCGCCACTCGGAAAGCACCGGCACCAGTTCTCCCCGCGAAAGCGCATCCCTCACCATGAAAACGGGAAGCTGCACGATGCCCATGCCGGCCAGCGCCGCATTGAGATAGGTGCGGCTGTCATTGACCGAGACGACATAATTCGGGGTCAGCTCGACGCTGCGCACGCCATTGTCGAAGGAGGCCGGCATGATCTGGCCGGTGGTGGCATTGAGGTAGCCCACCGAATAATGCTCCTTCTCCAGATCCTCCGGTTCTTGCGGCATACCGAAATTTTCGATGTAGGACGGCGAGGCGAATGTCTCGAACCGGAGTTCGCCCACTTTACGGGCAATCAGCGACTGATCGCGCAGCACGCCGACCCGCAGCGCACAGTCGACATTCTCCGCGATATAATCGACGAGACGGTCGCCGACACCGAGGTCGAGACGGATTTGCGGATAACGCTGGTAAAATTCGCAAAGATGTGGGATAACCACCAGGTCCGCGAAGACACCGGCCATTTCCACCCGCAACCGGCCGGAGGGCTGCACCTGCGCGCTGGACATGCTACCGTCAAGTTCTTCGATTTCCGATAAAATCTGTGAGGCCCGCTCATAATAGAGAGCGCCGTCCGTTGTCAGCATCACCCGGCGTGTGGTGCGGTTAAGAAGTGTGGTGTGCAAATGCGCCTCCAGCGCCTGCACCATATTGGTAACAGTGGTTTTCGGCATGTTCAGCGCGGTGGCGGCGCGGCTGAAATTGCCGGTTTCCACGACCCGCGTAAAAACCCGCATGGCGGAGAGCTGATCCATTCACTGCCTCGGAGATATGATTATCCGTGATTTCGGAATAGTGTTTTCAAATTTGCATGCTTGATCGTTTCGATCCGAACAATAATATGGATTTCAGATTTTGCAATATGATCCGCCTTGAAGCATGTCGCGCAAAGTGCGTTGCGGTTTTGCGGTGACGACATGCGGCAAGATAAAAACTTAAAGCGCAGGAGCGTATCCGAAGGATCGCAACACGCTTTAAGTGGCGGGCAAAGGATCTGGAGTCATGAACGCGCATTGGGAAAATATGGGTAGCGAGACGTCCGCGTCGAAGCTCTCCGTGCGCCGTTATGAAGGTTCCTGCCTCTGCAGCCATCCGCCTGTCGTGCTTTATCTGCGTGGCGGATCGTTTCTGGAACCCGGCCTTGAGCCGGGCGGCAATTGCCCCGAGCTTCCGGTGGCTCGCGCGCTCGCGGAAAGCGGCGCAGTGGTCGTGGAAGCCGACTATAGCAAGCCGTCCGGCAACGAGTTTCCGATGGTCATCGACTGCGCCTATGAGGCGCTCGATCATCTGAGCCGGGACCGCAAGCATTATGGCGGCGCGAAATCGCTGCTGTTCGTGGCCGGCGAAGAGGCTGGCGGCAATGTGGCGGCGGGGCTTGCCTTGAAGGCCCGCGACCGCATGCCGGGCAAACTCGCAGGCCAGATTCTTCTGTCGCCCATGATCGACCCGATGATGACGACGGAATCCTTCCGCGATGCGGACAGGATCGGCATGCGCCAGCGCTGGGCCGATGGCTGGAGCCATTACCTTGCCAAGGCGTGCGGGTTTTTCCACCCCTATGCCGCGCCCTGCCAGTGCACGCGGCTGAACCGGGTGGCACCGGCGCTGATCTTTACCGCCGAGGACGACCCTCTGCGCGACGAAACGGTCAATTATGCAGACCGCCTCATCGCCTCCGGTGTCAGCGTCCGGCAGCATGTTTTCCCCGCCGGCGTCGGCTGGACGGGGCTTTATCAAGGAGAGGGCGGCGGATGGGTCTCATCCGTCTGTTCGGAGTTCAAGACCTTCGTTGACCAGTTAAAACACTGAAAATTCGCATTTATTTATGAACGACCTGCTCCCTATCGGGGGCCAAGGAGATACCCATGACGCTGAACACAAAGCGCCGGGCCCTGACGGGTGCCGGCATCGGGCTTGCCATGTCCGTTGCAGCAGCAGCACTGTTTTTCGACCTCCCCACCAGCCGCGATGCAACGGCCGCTTCGACGCCTGCTGAAACACCGGCAATCCCGGTTACCGTCGCCAAGGTGGAAAGCCGCGACGTGATGCGCTGGGAAGAGTTTTCCGGCCGTCTCGAAGCCGTTGACCGGGTGCAGATCCGCTCCCGCGTCGCCGGCCAGATCAAGGCCGTGCATTTCCGCGAAGGCGCGCTGGTGAAGGAAGGCGATCCTCTCTTCACCATCGACCCGGCCCCTTATCAGGCCGCCGTTGCGGGTGCTGAAGGCCAGGTTGCTTCCGCCGAAGCCAAGGTCAGCCTTGCCAAAACGGAACTCGACCGTGGCCGCAGGCTTTCCGACAATCGCACCATCTCCCAGAGCGATCTCGACCAGCGTCAAAGCTCGTTTGCGGATGCCGAAGCCCAGCTTCGCGCCGCCCGCGCAGCGCTGACCACGGCTCAGCTCGATCTCGGTTATACCGAAATCCTCGCCCCGGTTTCCGGCCGCGTCGGCCGCATCGAAATCACCGCCGGCAACCTCGTCGCCGCCGGATCCACCTCGCCGGCGCTGACGACACTGGTATCGGTCAACCCGATCTATGCCAGCTTCAACGCCAGCGAAGGCGTGGTGGCCAAGGCGCTTGCCGAACTGCCGCAGACGGACGGCGCCCTGCCCGCTCTCGAACAGATCCCGGTGGAAATCGGCACGCTTTCGGATGAGGGCACGCCGATCAAGGGCACGCTGCACCTGATCGACAACCAGGTGGATTCGGCAAGCGGCACCATCGGTGTCCGCGCCGTCTTCGAAAATCCGGACGGCAGGCTCATTCCCGGCCAGTTCGTGCGGGTGCGCATGGGTGAACCGAAGCCGGAAAACCGCATCGTCATCAGCGACCGAGCCATCGGCACGGATCAGGACAAGCGTTTCGTCTTCGTGGTCGATGCCGAAAACAAGGTAAGCTACCGCCAGATCAAGCCGGGCGCACCGGCCGATGGCCAGCGCATCATCGAAAGCGGCCTTGCCGCCGGTGATACCATCGTCGTCAACGGCCTGCAGCGCATTCGTCCCGGCGCCACCGTCGCACCGCAGGCGGAAGACAAGGTTGCTGCTTCGCAGTAGCCCGCCTCTTTGATCAGTAAGCGTCCCGCCTCCCGCGAGACGCCCCTTCCGACAGAACCGGCCTTCACCGGCGGCAGAATTGCCGCCGGAACGGCCTTCGCATTCCCAAAGACCCGGAGAGGGACTGGATATGAATATTTCCAGATTTTTTGTCGACCGGCCGGTATTCGCTGCCGTGCTTTCGGTCCTGATTGTGGTGGCAGGCCTACTCGGCATGCGCGCCCTGCCGATTTCGGAATATCCCGAAGTCGTTCCGCCATCCGTCGTCGTGCGCGCCACCTATCCCGGTGCGAACCCGACCGTTATTGCCGAAACCGTCGCGACACCGCTGGAAGAACAGATCAACGGCGTCGAGGACATGCTCTATATGGGCAGCCAGGCGACGTCCGACGGCGTGCTGACGCTGACCGTGACCTTCAAGCTGGGCACCGACCCAGACAAGGCGCAGCAGCTGGTGCAGAACCGCGTGTCGCAGGCCGAACCGCGCTTGCCGGCGGAAGTGCGCGCACTCGGCATCACCACCGTCAAGAGCTCGCCCGACTTCATCATGGTCGTCAACCTCGTCTCCAAGACCGACGCCTATGACATCACCTATCTGCGTAACTATGCGACGCTGAACGTCAAGGATCGCCTCGCCCGCATCGAAGGTGTGGGCCAAGTGCAGGTCTTCGGCGCAGGTGACTATTCCATGCGCGTCTGGCTCGACCCGCAGAAGGTGGCCGAGCATGATCTGGCCGCAAGCGACGTTTCCGACGCCATCCGCCAGCAGAACGTACAGGCCGCAGCCGGCGTCATCGGCGCTTCGCCAAGCCCGAACGGCGTCGACCTGCAACTCAACGTCAATGCGCAGGGCCGTCTGACGACGCCGGAGGAATTCGGCAACATCATCGTCAAGAGCGGCGCGAACGGTGAAATCACCCGCCTGCGCGATGTCGCCCGCATCGAACTCGGTGCGGCCGATTACACACTGCGCTCGCTGCTGGACGGCGAACCCGCCGTGGCTGTCGCCGTGCTTCAGGCCCCCGGCTCCAACGCCATCGAAATCGCCGACAATGTCCGCGCCACGATGGACAATCTGCAATTGGCAATGCCCGATGGCGTGAAATACGAGATCGTCTACGACACGACGAAATTCGTGCGCTCCTCCATCGAAAAGGTTGTCGATACACTCCTCGAGGCCGTTGGCCTCGTGGTGCTCGTCGTCATCCTCTTCCTGCAGACCTGGCGCGCCTCGATCATTCCGCTGATCGCCGTTCCGGTCTCGATCATCGGCACCTTCGCCGTCATGTATGCCTTCGGCTTCTCCATCAACGCGTTGACCCTGTTCGGTCTCGTGCTCGCCATCGGCATCGTGGTGGATGACGCCATCGTTGTCGTCGAAAACGTCGAGCGAAATATCGAAAACGGGCTCTCGCCGCGTGACGCCACCTATAAGGCGATGCGGGAAGTGTCCGGCCCGATCATCGCGATTGCGCTGGTTCTGGTCGCGGTCTTCGTGCCGCTTGCCTTCATCTCCGGCCTGTCCGGCCAGTTCTACCGGCAGTTCGCACTGACCATCGCCATATCCACCGTCATTTCGGCCATCAACTCGCTGACGCTGTCGCCCGCTCTTGCAGCCCTGCTGCTGAAGGAACACGGCGCACCGAAAGACTGGCTGACCCGCTTCATGGATAAAATCCTCGGCTGGTTCTTCCGCGGCTTCAACCGCGCCTTCGGTGCGGCCTCCAACGGCTACGGCAAGACCGTGGGCGGGCTGGTGACGCGCAAGAGCCTTGTCATGATGGTTTATATGGCGCTGGTGGCCGCCACCTACGGCATGTTCACCACCGTCCCGAGCGGCTTCGTACCGGCGCAGGACAAGCAGTACCTGATCGGCTTCGCCCAGCTTCCGGACGGCGCAACGCTCGACCGCACCGAAAGCGTCATCAAGCGGATGAGCGATATCGCGCTCGAAACACCCGGCGTCAGCCACGCCATCGCCTTCCCGGGCCTGTCGATCAACGGCTTCACCATCGGCTCCAATTCCGGCATCGTCTTTGCGGTTCTCGATGACTTCGAAAAACGCAAGACACCGGAACTGTCCGGCGGCGCCATCGCCATGCAGCTGAACCAGAAATATGCGGGCATTCAGGATGCCTTCATCGCCATGTTCCCGCCGCCGCCGGTCAACGGTCTCGGCCAGACGGGCGGCTTCAAGCTGCAGATCGAAGACCGCGCCGGCTACGGCTACCAGACGCTGGATGAAGCGACGAAGGCAGTGATCGGCAAGGCCTATCAGACGCCGGAACTCGCGGGCATCTTCTCCAGCTACCAGATCAACGTGCCGCAGCTCTTCGCCGATCTCGACCGCGCCAAGGCGGAACAGCTGGGCGTTTCCGTCAGCGACGTCTTCCAGACGCTGCAGATCTATCTCGGCTCGCTCTATGTCAACGACTTCAATGCTTTCGGACGGACATACAGCGTGCGGGTCCAGGCGGATTCCCAGTTCCGCGCGCATGCCGAAGATATCGGCCGCCTGAAGGTTCGCTCCGCATCGGGTCAGATGATCCCGCTGTCGACGCTCTTGAAGGTGAATGCGACGACGGGACCGGAGCGCACCAACCGTTATAACGGCTTCCTTGCGGCCGATATCAACGGCGGTCCGGCACCGGGCTTCTCCTCGGGACAGGCGCAGGCGGCGATTGAAAAAATCCTTGCCGAAACCCTGCCCGCAGGCGTCGACTACGAATGGACGGACCTGACCTACCAGCAGATTCTGGCCGGCAATTCCAGCATCGTGGTTTTCCCCTTGGCGCTGCTGCTCGTCTATCTCGTGCTCGCCGCGCAATATGAAAGCCTCACCTTGCCGATTGCGATCATCCTGATCGTCCCGCTCGGTGTGCTTGCGGCCCTCACGGGCGTCTGGCTGACAGGAGGGGATAACAACATCTTTACGCAGATCGGCCTTGTCGTCCTTGTCGGCCTCTCGGCGAAAAACGCGATCCTGATCGTGGAATTCGCCCGGGAGCTGGAATTCGAAGGACGAACGCCGCTTCAGGCGGCCATCGAGGCAAGCCGGCTTCGCCTGCGCCCGATCCTGATGACCTCGCTCGCCTTCATCATGGGCGTGGTGCCGCTGGTCGTCTCCACCGGTGCAGGTGCGGAAATGCGTGCGGCCATGGGTGTCGCGGTGTTCTCCGGCATGATCGGCGTAACGTTCTTCGGCATCTTCATGACACCGGTCTTCTACGTGCTGGTGCGCAGGCTGGCGGGCAATCGTCCGCTCATCCAGCACAAGCAGGAAGAACCGGCCAATTCGGACTACAAGCTCGAAAAGGCCGGCTGAGACCGCACTCCCATCCACCGCCACCTTCAAAGCAAGCCCGCCGCGCATCCCCCGATGCGCGGCGTTTTTTATGACACAAAACGTTCATGCGGGTTTTCTGAAATAGAATCAGTTTCAAATACTTACAAGGCAACACTAGATAATTTACGCCGCATCGGAGGCGTCAGAAATGCAATATATCCAGCCATATTGATGAACATCAAAAGAAACAATTCTATTTTATGCTTTGTATTTTGTGGTATTTTTAAAGAACAGGGTGATTCGGACTAAATGATTTAGTTCAGGGGCGACATGATGGAGCAGGACTACGAAAACTGGGCAACGACCGTTGCCTATTCGATAGTGATGCATGAGGGTCTCGATCTCGCGCTTGCCGCGCAAAATCTCGACAGAGGCAAGACCAGAAATAATCGCGAGCGGCTGATGGAAGCCATTCGCACGTCGTTGCTTGAAGCGCGCTCGCGCAGCCACATGACGGTGGCGCAACGGGTTTAATCCGGCCTTTTGGCGCCTTTATGAGGCACACCATGACGCGACCGGATCAGGCCGGCAGCAGGTCGGTCCGCACCGCCGCCTTCAGCGGCAGATGATCCGAGGCGATGCGCGCCAGCGCGCTGTCATGCGCCTCCACCTGCTCGATCAGTCCTTCACGATTGGCGATGATCCTGTCGAGCGCCAGCACCGGCAGGTTGGACGGAAAACTCGGCACCGCCGGCGGCAAAGCGCCAAAAGCATCCCGGAACGTATTGAGCGACGACCCGTTGCCGAGACGCCATTCGTTCAGGTCTCCCATGAGGATGGTCGCGCATTCGTTGCGTGCTTCGAGAAGGCTGATCAACGCTTTCGCCTGCTGGGCGCGGGAATGTCTGAGAAGCCCGAAATGGGCGGCGATGACCCGCAGCGTGCCGCCCCGCTTTAGATCCAGCTCCACGACGAGCGCGCCGCGCGGCTCCAGCCCCGGCAATTTCAGCGTATGCACATCCCTGACCGCGCCTTCCTTGAACAGCACGACATTGCCGTGCCAGCCATGCGCCTTCACGCCGGCCTGCACGGGCACGGGAATGAGACCGCTTTCCCGCTCCAGCCGCGCGAGATCGAGCAGGCCGGTACGCTCGCCGAAACGGCTGTCCGCTTCCTGAAGGGCGATGATGTCAGCGCCGATTTCCTGAATGACGCGGCTGGTACGATCCGGATCGAACTTGCGGTCGCGGCCGACACATTTATGCACATTGTAGGAGGCGATGACGGGGAAGGAATGATCTTTCGTCGCTGGCGCCGCATTCTGGCGCTGGCGGCGGTCGCGCAGCGATTGCATGACGAAGGCGGACAGGCTGGTGTTTTTCGTCAAGGCCGTTTTTTCATCATCCAGCAAACCGTTCTTTTTCACGCGTCGATGCCTCCGGTCTCGCGCAGCGCCCTGTAGGACGCACCGCACTCTAAAGATAAGGCGAAGCGAGCCACAGGACACGCTCCACAAAGCGGACAACGAATGGCCGCGCATTCAGTTCGCTGAGCCGCACGGGCAAGGCGGTTGCCCGTGCATCCCGGATGCGTTCGCCGATTGTCGCGGCGAATTCCTCATCCATAACTTCGAGATCGATCTCGAAGTTCAACCGCAGCGAACGCGGATCGAGATTGGAAGAGCCAATGTAGCTCCAGCGTCCGTCGATCACCAGAAGCTTGGAGTGATTGAAAGCCCCCGTCGCCCGCCAGATGCGGCAGTAATTCCTCAACATCTGGTCGAACTGCGCCGTCATCGCCCTGTCCACAAGCACCAGATTATTGCTTTTCGGCACGATGATATCGACAACAACTCCCCGTCTTGCTGCGGTTATGAGCGCCGAAATAAGCTCCCGATCGGGGAGAAAATAGGGCGACATGATGAGAATGGAGGAGCGCGCGACGGAAAACGCACCCATCAGCATCTTGTGACTGGTCTCGATGCTTTTGTCCGGCCCGGAGGAGCAGACGCGGGCAACGATCTGCGAGCCCGGCACGCCATCGGGAATGGCGATATCCCAGACCGGCGCATCCAGAAGCTCCCTTGTCGTGAAACGCCAGTCCTCCGCCGCGATGGAGAAAAAATCCGATACAACCGGCCCGGTGATCTTGAAATGCGTATCGTGCGACTGGCTTTCGCCGCCGAATTCCTGGGTGAAACCCTCGCGAATATTCATGCCGCCGCTGAACGCGATTCGCCCGTCCACCACAAGGATTTTGCGGTGGGTGCGCAGATTGGCATAGGGCAGCCGCAGCCCCATGATGACATTGCCGTTGAAGACATCGCAGACGATGCCCTTTTCCCTGAGTGTCGGCAGGATGCTCGGCACCGAATAACGCGCACCCACCGCATCCACCAGCACCCGCACCTCCACGCCGCGAAACTTCGCCCTTTCGAGCGCCGCGACAAAGCGGGCGCCGATCCGGTCATTGTCGAAAATATATGTTTCGAGAATGATCGACCGCTTCGCCTCGTCGATGGCCTCCAGCATGGCGGCATAGGCGGCATCCCCCGTCACCAGCGGCTCGATGCCGTTGCCTGTCGTCAGCGCATGGCGCGTCACCCGGTCGCCCAGCGTCTTCATCGCCTCGAAACGGCGTCCGAAGCGCGCGGCTATCTTCTCGCCGCTGGCATCCAGACGCGCCACGCGATCCATGATCTCGTCCTGCATGAAGGACCGCTGCTGCGTGATGTTGGACCGGCGAATGCGGTTGATGCCGGCAATGGCATAGATGACCGCGCCGACGATGGGCGACAGCACGATGACGCCGACCCAACCGAGCGCGGAGCGGACCTCCTCCTTCGTCATCGTGGCATGCACGGCGGCCACGCTTCCCATCAAAATCGAGAGAACGGCAAGGATATGCGGCCAATAGGCAATGACGAGATCGAGCATGGTACAACTATAGAGTACTTCGGCAATCTCGCAATGACAGGCAGGCAGCGCTGGCAGAGACAAAGAACCTGACCGCGCCATGCTTTTGCGGGACAGACCCTTGCGGGATTAACGGTGGAAACCGGCCTTGCGATATGTCATGAGAGCGCATCTTGATCTTTGGGCAGTGGCAAGGCGGGGTGCACTTGCGGGCTTTCTGCCTCGTTTGAAAGCAAGAAGGCCGTGATGCAGGAAAATACACAGGGCGCCGTCATCGTCATTTCCAGCCATGTCATGCGTGGCTCCGTCGGCAATCGCGCCGCTGTCTTTGCGCTGGAGACACTCGGTTATCCCGTCTGGGCGGTGCCCACCATCGTCATGCCCTGGCATCCCGGCCACGGCCCTTCCACCCGCATGCGCTTTCAGGACGACGATTTCGACAAGGCCATGACCGACCTCGAAAACGCCAAATGGATCGGCGAGGTCAAGGCTGTTCTGACCGGTTATTTCGGCAGTGCGGCGCAGGTTCGCTCCGTCGCAAGGCTGATCCGCAATCTGAAGGAAAAGAACCCGTCGCTGATTTACGCCTGCGATCCGGTCATGGGCGATCTGGGCGGGCTTTACATTCCGCTCGAGACCGCAGAAGCCATCCGCGATCACCTCATCCCGCTTGCCACCGTCGCCACGCCGAACCGTTATGAACTCGCCTGGATGAGCGGCGCGGAGCTCGAGACCAACAATGCCATCATGGATGCCGCACTTGCGCTGGGCCCGCCGAAAATGCTGGTCACCTCGGCCGTGCCGATGATGACGGGCGGCACCGGCAATCTTTATCTCAGCGGCCGCCACGCGCTGCTTGCCGAACATCGCGCCATTGAGAATGCGCCGAACGGCCTCGGCGATCTGATGTCGGCGCTGTTCCTCGCCCGCCTGCTGGAAGGCATGGATGACGAAAAGGCGCTGCAGCTCGCAACCGCCAGCGTCTTCGAAATGCTGGCCCGCACCAAAAAACGCGACATGAACGAACTGACGCTGGAGACGGACTCTTCCAGCCTCTCCACACCCATGGCCATGGTGCAGATGCGTCATCTCTTGCATCCTTCGCGCACCAAGCGCAAATAGCGGCTAGAGCATTTCCAGGAAAAGTGGCCCTCGGTTTTCCGTCCGGAAATGCGACAAACAAGGAGTTGGAGCGGTTTCGCGGTTCGAAGAAAGGCGAAAATGCTCCAAAGGATTGGTCTTCAACGCACCGAGTTCTTTTCTTGATCTCGGTCCAACCACAACGGTACTGCGATAGATGAAAGATTTTCCGGAAAACCTTCTCAACGGCTACAAGAACTTCATGAACGGTCGCTATGTCGACGAGCGCGAAAGATACCGCGTTCTCGCCGACACCGGACAGAAGCCGCAGACCCTGTTCATTGCCTGTTGTGACTCCCGCTCCGCGCCGGAAACCATTTTCGACTGCGGACCGGGAGAGCTTTTCGTCGTCCGCAACGTCGCCAACATGGTGCCGCCCTTCGAGCCGGACGGGCAGTATCACGCCACCTCCGCGGCTATCGAATATGCCGTACAGGTTCTGAAGGTGAAGGATATCGTCGTCATGGGCCACGGCCGCTGCGGCGGCATCCAGGCAGCGCTCGATCCCAATCTCGAGCCGCTGTCGCCCGGCGATTTCATCGGTAAATGGATGAACATGGTCAAGTCGGCCGCCTCGCAAATCCAGAGCAACGACGTGATGACCGCCTCCGAGCGGCAGACGGCACTGGAGCGCGTTTCCATCCGCAACTCCATCGCCAACCTGCGCGGCTTCCCCTTCGTCAAGGCACAGGAAACCGCCGGTAAGGTGAAGCTGCACGGCGCATGGTTCGATATTTCGACCGGCGAATTGTGGGTGATGGACGGCAAGACGGGCGACTTCCGTCGCCCGGATCTGTGATTGGCAGGTAATAGCTACCGGCCAAATTCAACGCTCGTCACCCCGGACTAGATCCGGGGTCCAGCGCGATCAAGTCCTTGATCGCCAAAGACTCTTTCACGGCGCGGACGCGCCGTGACTGGATGCCGGATCAAGCAACCGTGGATGATCAAGCAAATGCTGGATCTGTCCTTGCGATGGCGTTGAGGATAGTGACGAGCTTCCGGATTGTTGCG
>NZ_JBNWBW010000043.1:0-21190 GCF_053522725.1 Agrobacterium sp. 16-172Ci | reverse complement strand
GTCCGGAAATACGGCCGCCTGCCTGCATAGGCCGGGATGCGCATCCCGGCCTATGCATCAAGTAAACCACAATACGTCCACACAAGTCCGGGGTGACGGGGAGAGGAAGCTACGACCTTACCACGAGCGGCCGCATGGCATTTGGCAGTGCTGCCGAATACTCCGCTCAATCCTTCTTGATCTCACCCATGCGGTTCCACGCATCCAGCCCGGCAATCTTGTAAGCCTCGGCAAGGGTCGGATAGTTGAACGTATTCTCGACGAAATATTCCACGGTGCCCTTCAGGTTCAGCACCGCCTGGCCGATATGCACCAGTTCGGTCGCACCTTCGCCGACGATGTGGACGCCGAGTAGGCGGCGGGTTTTGAGCGAGAAGATCATCTTCAACAGGCCGCTGTCGAGGCCCATGATGTGGCCGCGCGAGGTTTCGCGGAAATGGGCGATGCCGCATTCATAGGGAATGCCGCGTTCGATGACTTCTTCTTCCGTCAGGCCGCAGGTGGAAATTTCCGGTACGGCATAGATGCCGTAAGGGAAGAATTGCGGCGGTTCGCCGGCCGGTGCGCCGACGGCGTGGCGGGCGGCGATGCGGCCCTGTTCCATGGAGGTGGAGGCAAGGCTCGGGAAACCGATGATGTCGCCGGCGGCATAGATGTTCGGCACCGAGGTCTGGAAGGTTTCGGGATCGACCTTCAGGCGGCCGCGGCTATCGGCCTCCAGCCCACAGGCCGAAAGATTGAGTGTATCGGTGGCGCCGACACGGCCGGCGGCGAAGAGGACGGTCTCCGCCTTCAGGACGCGGCCATTGCCGAGCGAGACGAGGCATTTGCCGCTTTCGTCGCGCTCCACCTTTTCCGCCTTCTGGCCGAAGATCAGCTTCATGTTGCGGTCGCGCAGCTGATAGGTGAAGTCCTCGACGATTTCCTTGTCGATGAATTCCAGCATGGTTTCGCGCGGCTCCACCACCGTCACCTGCGTATCGAGCGCGCTGAAAATGGTGGCATATTCGATGCCGATGACGCCGGCGCCGACGACGACCATGGAGCGCGGCAGTTCCTTGATCTCGAGAATCTCGTCCGAATCTAGCACCGCTTCGCCATCGAAGGGAATATGCGGCGGCCGGTAGGGGCGGGTGCCGATGGTCAGCAGGATGGAGGTGCCCGTCACGGTCATGATCTCGCCGTCGCTCTTCACCACCTTCATGGTGTTGGCGTCGATGAAGCTCGCGGTGCCGCGAATGTGCTGCACGCGGTTGCGGGCAAACTGGTGTTCCAGCACTTCCACTTCGTGATCCAGCGTGATGAGCAGGCGGCGGCGCAGGTCTTCGGCATCGATCTCCTGCTTGACGCGATAGGCGCGGCCGTAAAAACCGCGCTCGCGCCAGCCGGTGAGATTGAGCGCCGTCTCGCGCAGGGTCTTCGATGGAATGGTGCCGGTGTGCACGGAAACGCCGCCGACGCGGCTGCCCTTCTCGATGACCAGAACCCTCTTTTCGAGCTTGGCGGCCTGAATGGCGGCCCGTCTTCCCGCCGGACCGCTGCCGACAACAATCAGATCGAACTGGTGCATGAAAAACCCCGGAACAGAATTATTGCGATGACCGGATGTCGCATCCGGCATGGCGTCGCTGCGAAATGGTCATGATGCCATTTTGACGATGGGGAGTGATTCCCCTTCAGCCTTGCCCGCAAGAGTGCAATGCAACAAACGCCTGCGTCAATCTGTAGCGTAAGAATCTGACGGATTCGTAACTGGGGGTGGGGTTTCAGGAGGTTGTGCTATTTCTGGAGGGCAGAGGTGCGTGGGGCTTACCCCCCTCTGCCCTGCCGGGCATCTCCCCCTCAAGGGGGGAGATCGGCAGGAGGCGCGACCACCAGTTCATTCGCAAATGTAGAGATGGGCGAAACCTGCCCGCGAGTCGATCTCCCCCCTTGAGGGGGAGATGCCCGGCAGGGCAGAGGGGGGTAAGCGGCGTCAGTCTTCCTTCCGGGTGACATGGCGGTGAAGTGCCGCAAGGTCCTGACGGAGCGCGGCCAGTTCAGCCAGCACTTTCACATCGATCTTTTCATGCAGGGAAAGAACCTCAAGCTCGGCCTTCAGGTTCACCTCATAATCCTTGGCGGCCTCGAAACGGTCGCGGGCGGCCTGGCGGTTCTGCGACATCATGATGATCGGCGCCTGAATGGCCGCCAGCATGGAAAGCAGCAGGTTGAGGAAGATGAAGGGGTAGGGATCGAAGGCGCCGGTCGTCAGGATGATGGTGTTGATGACGGCCCAGAAGATCAGGAAAAAGCAGAAACCGAGGATAAAACCCCAGGAACCGCCGACCTTGGCGATATTGTCGGCCAGCCTGTCGCCGAAACTCGCGCCAGCGGAAAATTCCGCATTGGTGTCGCGCGAAATCAGTTTCTTCTGGTGCGACAGTTCCAGAATGCGCCGCTCCACTTCGCCGATTTCGCGAGAGGAACGCTTGAAATGCGAAACGATATAGTCGGAGATATCTGACACGGTGTGTCTCCGGTTCTGATGGGGCGATGCGGATGTTATCCCGAGATAAACCCGCATGGCGGTGGAATTCAAACGATTTCCACCGCCATGCGGTTCAGGCGTCCCCGCCGAAAAACATCAGACCGAGGGCGCGCCTTCGTGCAGCCAGTTGAAACCGGGGAAGAAGCGTTCGCGGCCATATTGCTGGCCGAACATCATGTCGAATTGCAGCAGGCGGTAGTCGCGCACCACGTCGGGAACGGCGTTCGGGGCAATTGACCAGTCGGGCAGGGCCTTGCCGTCGGTCGTCACCAGCATATGCCGGTCGATGACGGAAAAGGCCTGCTGCACGTCGCCAAGCGTGCCGGTATAGAAGGGATCGGAGAAGCCCGCCGTCTTCAGCACGTGATAGGGCAAAAGCGCCGGGCTGATGGTGCCGATATTCTTGCGCACGCCCTTCTTTGAGGACCAGACGACGAGCGGCGTCTCGTGTTCCTTCTTCATCACCTC
Source organism: Agrobacterium sp. 16-172Ci (assembly GCF_053522725.1). Taxonomy (NCBI): domain Bacteria; kingdom Pseudomonadati; phylum Pseudomonadota; class Alphaproteobacteria; order Hyphomicrobiales; family Rhizobiaceae; genus Agrobacterium; species Agrobacterium sp. 16-172Ci. The sequence continues at coordinate 18,192 of NZ_JBNWBW010000043.1, read as the reverse complement.
CAGCGGCGCGCGGCGGCTGGCCACCATGCCCGGCATGTAGCCGCTTTCCACGAAGGTCTGGCCGAGCGGCGGCAGATGGTCGCCGAAGAGGACGACGATGGTTTCACGGTCGCGCTTCTTCGCCCAGCGCATCAGTTTCAGCAGCGCTTCGTCAGCTTCCGCCACCCCTTGCGAATAGGTGGCGAGCGCCTGCGAGGCCGAGGCGGATAGATCGCCTTCGACGCCGATGGTGTTTTCGGCGTAACGGGTCGCCTCGTAGGGACCATGTCCCTGAAGGGTGACGGCGAAGAGGAAGAGCGGGTTCTGCGCCTTTTCGGCCGTCGCCATGATCTCGTCCATCAGCGCATCGTCGGAGGCGAAGTTGCCGCGTTTTTCCATGGTTGGCAGCGTCTCTTCGGAGCGGAATTCCTCGAAGCCGAAATTCCTGTAGACCTGCTTGCGGTTCCAGAACCATTCCTGGAAGGGGTGCATGGCGATGGCGGAATAACCTTCGCCACGGAAGAAGCTGGCGAGCGAGGGCACCGGGCGGCGGATATATTGCTGATAGGGAATGCTGCCATAGGGCAGGAAGGCGTTGGAAAAGCCGGTCAGTGCCTCGAATTCCACATTCGCCGTCATGCCGCCGAATTCCGGGGAAAAGACGTTGCCGGACTGTTTGGCGCGGATCGTCGGCATGGGATCGGCGGAGAGGCTCACATTTTCCAGCCGCGTCGGATCCCACAGCGATTCGCTCATCAGCATGATGACATCGGGGTAATCGCCCTTGTTGGGGGCGAAGGCGGCGGGCTCGGAGGTCAGGTCGGCAATGGTGTTTTCGCCGTAACCCTGCGGCGCCGAGACATTGGCCATCGGAATATTGAAGGCAAAGGCCATCAGGAAGCCGTTATGGCGGTAATTTTCCTGCTGATCCCACATCATTGGAATGATGTTGAGGCGATCGCGCACCCAGGAATAATGCGAATAGTCCATAAGCGAGGCGAGACCCGCAAGAAGCGGCAGCGCCATCGCGAGACCGGCGGCGCGTTCGCGCAAGCTCAAGCCCGGTGAGTGGCGGCGCGCCAGCAGCCAGAGGCCCGTAAGTGCCGCAATCGTGGCGCAGATGCCGAGGGCGACGAGGGCTGCCGTCATCGGCTGGGCCTTCAGCATGGTCGGCAGAAGCTCGAGGATCTGCCGGCCGAACAGCAGGTCGGAGGGATAAAGCGGATCGGAAAGATAGGTCTGTTTCTGTGCCGAAATCAGCCCCGTCAGCGCGCAGAGCGGCGCAAGCGCGATCAGCGACAGGTAACGCCTGCCAAGAAGGGCATCCAGCGCCACGAGAAGGGCAAGCACGGCGGCAATGGTGGTCATGCCGGGGCGGGCGGAGGAGGTGAGGAAAGCGCCGACATCGGTGAGCGAACCGCGGGCGATCCACTCCAGCGCCACAACCAGCACGACGGACGCGACTGTCAGATTGGCAAGCGGATAGGCGATGCCCGAAAGCTTGGAAAGGCTCCTTGTCCATGCAGGCGAAAAGACAAAACCAGCCTTTTCGGAAGCCGTTGTTTTTGGCGCCGAATCTCTCAAACCCATACTCCGGTATTGCAGGCGGCACGGCCGATCCGGGGAGGTGAATCGGGTGTCGCAAAAGTGTCATGTAACTGTCACATAAGCGCGATGAACGCGACATGAACTTTGAAGAGTCTGGCCGGTGCGGCGATAACCTTAGCGTGAACGCGCGCGGCCGAAGCGTAACGGGCGTCGCCATGCAATTGCCGCGTTGCGGAGCGGCCACGGGCGCGGTATTGAAAAGCCATGAGCGACAGACACGATATAGAGAACCATCTCCGGATTGCCGTCGGGCAATTCAATCCCACCGTTGGCGACGTGGCGGGCAATCTCGCCAAGGCGCGCGAGGCAAGGGTCGATGCGGCGACGCAGGGCGCCGATCTTCTGCTTCTGACCGAGCTGTTCATATCAGGCTATCCGCCGGAAGATCTGGTGCTGAAGCCAGCTTTCCTGAAAGCATGCCTGAAAGCCGTGGAAGAGCTGGCGGCGGAAACTGCCGATGGCGGGCCGGGCGTCGTTATCGGTTTTCCGCGACAGGGTGAGGCGGGCCGGCACAATTCCGTGGCGCTTCTGGATGGCGGCAAGATCATCGCGCTGCGCGACAAGATCGACCTGCCCAATTACGGCGAATTCGACGAAAAACGCGTTTTCTCCGAAGGATCGATTTCCGGTCCCTATAATTTCCGTGGGGTCAGGATCGGTATTCCGATCTGCGAGGAAATCTGGAACGATATGGGTGTCTGCGAGACGCTGGCCGAAAGCGGGGCGGAAATCCTGCTGGTGCCGAACGGTTCGCCCTATTATCGCGGCAAGCTGGATGTGCGGCATCAGGTGGCGCTGCGGCAGGTTATCGAAAGCGGCCTGCCTCTCGTCTTCGCCAACCAGCTGGGCGGGCAGGATGAGCTGGTGTTCGACGGTGCAAGCTTCGGCTTCAATGCCGATAAGACGCTTGCCTTCCAGATGAGCCAGTTCGAGGCCACACTTGCCGTCACCGACTGGAAACGCACGGCAGACGGCTGGCATTGCGACAGCGGACCTTTCTCGAAGATTCCCGAAGGCGAGGAGGCGGATTACCGCGCCTGCATGCTGGGCTTCCGTGATTACGTCAACAAGAACGGCTTCAAGAGCGTGGTTCTCGGCCTTTCCGGCGGCATCGATTCGGCGATCTGTGCCGCCCTTGCCGTCGATGCGCTGGGCGAGGAGCGGGTGCGCTGCATCATGCTGCCTTACCGTTATACTTCGGAAGAATCGCTGAAGGATGCGGCCGATTGCGCCAAGGCGCTGGGCTGCCGTTACGACATCGTGCCGATCGTCGAGCCGGTGGAAGGATTCCTCTCGGCGCTTTCCGATCTCTTCGAAGGCACGGAAGAGGGCATTACCGAGGAAAACCTGCAGAGCCGCACGCGTGGCACGATTTTGATGGCCGTCTCGAACAAGTTCGGCTCCATGGTGGTGACGACGGGCAACAAGTCGGAAATGTCGGTGGGTTATGCCACGCTCTACGGCGACATGAATGGCGGTTTCAACCCCATCAAGGACCTCTACAAGATGCAGGTCTATGCCATTTCCAGCTGGCGCAACGCCCATGTGCCGCCGGGCGCGCTCGGCCCTTCCGGCGAAGTGATCCCGGCCAATATCATTTCCAAGGCCCCGTCGGCCGAATTGCGCCCCAACCAGACCGACCAGGATTCGCTGCCGCCCTATCCGGTGCTGGACGATATTCTGGAATGCCTTGTCGAGAAGGAAATGTCGGTCGAGGAAATTCTGGCGCGCGGTCATGATGTGGCGACCGTGCACCGGGTGGAGCATCTGCTCTATCTCGCCGAATACAAGCGCCGGCAATCGGCCCCGGGGGTGAAGATCACCAAGAAGAACTTTGGGCGTGACAGGCGTTATCCGATCACCAACCGGTTTCGGGATCGGTGATTGAAGGAAGACGCTGGTAGCGGATGTTTTGCCCGGCGTTGCCGCTCGTTTCTTCTCCCCGCCGGGGAGAAGGTGGCCCGAAGGGTCGGATGAGGGGGCAACGTTGCCGTAACTCACTACCCTTGCCCCCTCATCCCGCTACCGCGGACTTCTCCCCGGCGGGGAGAAGAAACAAGGGGCATGCGCTCGTTCCACAACATTAAACAAGCGGCGCGGAGAAAACCCCGCGCCGTTCACTTGTCTTAAATAGCCTGCCCCACATCGATGCGGTTGCCATCCGGGTCCTCAAACACAAAGGCGCGTAGGCCGTAATCCTTGTCCTGCAGGCCCTTGATGATGCGCAAGCCCTCACTCTTGCAAAGTGCGTGAAGCGCATCGACATCGCTCACCATCATATGCGCCACGTTGAAGGGCGCTGCCTTATGTGTGGGCTGCAATGTCAAGTGCAATTCGGCATTGCCCTGTTTGAGGATCATGAAGCCGACGGGAGTGCCGTTTTCGAAGGTTTTTGTGAAGCCCAGCACACCGACATAAAAGTCATGGGCTTTTTCGATATTTTTGACAGGAAGCATTGCGGCGATCCGGCCGAAGCGGATGCCGTGATCGGCGATGGTATTCATCGCGGAACCTCGGTTTTAGGAGAAACGGCAAGGGTCACGGACGGTGCCGGAGCGCTGGCGTTTTTTCCGGTTTGAATTTGCAGGACGGTGCCTGCCGCCCTAGGATCATAATCGAGGCGATGGTGGATGCAAACGGAATGTCTGCATTGCCGGGCGCTTTGAACGACACACGGACACGCCCGGGAGGCAGAATGCGCAGCTCCATCGAAATCTTCAACATCCGCACCCGGCAGATGCGGGTGGTGTGGCAGACGCCTGATCTCTTCGAAGCGCCGAACTGGTCGCCGGATGGAAAATATCTGCTGCTGAACAGCGAAGGTCTGCTTTACCGCCTGTCTCTTGCCGGTGATATCGCGCCGGAGAAGGTCGATACCGGCTTTGCCACGCTCTGCAACAATGATCACGGTATTTCGCCGGATGGATCGCTCTACGCCATTTCCGATAAGGTGGAATTTGGCAAGAGCGCCATCTATCTCATGGCCTCGACGGGCGGCGCGCCGCGGTTGATGACGAAAAATCTTCCCTCTTACTGGCATGGCTGGTCGCCGGATGGGAAAGGTTTTGCCTATTGCGGCATTCGCGATCAGGTCTTCGATATCTATTCGATGGATATAACAAGCGGCGTCGAGACGCGGCTGACCCATGGCGAGGGCCGCAATGACGGGCCGGATTATTCGCCTGACGGCGAGTGGATCTATTTCAATTCCAGCCGCACCGGGCGAATGCAGATCTGGCGCGTGCGGGTGGATGGCTCCGCCGTCGAGCGCATTACCGACAGTCCCTATGGCGACTGGTTTCCGCACCCGTCTCCCAAGGGAGACAAGGTGGTGTTCATTTCCTATGACGGCGACGTTTTCGACCATCCGCGCGATCTCGATGTGCGGGTGCGGCTGATGGATATGGATGGCGGCAATGTCGAGACGCTATTCGAACTTTTCGGCGGGCAGGGAACGATGAATTCGCCCAACTGGTCACCGGATGGGGATGAGTTCGCTTATGTCCGGTATTTTCCGGTGGAATGATGGGGGTGAGGCGGGCCACATTGCCGCACCACCGGCAGGATGCTTGCATTCGCAAACTTTTTTGCCCATAGCTTGCCTGTCAGGTGCCTGCCCTTGCGGCGGGAGAATCGGGAATCCGGTGAAAGACCGGAACGTGCCCAGCGCTGTGAGGCGGACGTTCTTTTTTAAAGCCACTGAAGCAATTCGGGAAGGCGAAAAGGGCGGATGAAGCCTAGTCAGAAGACCGGCCTGACGGGATAGACCGAACCGCGCGGACGGCGGCAGGTTGTTGTCGAGGCGGGGTGCGCATTTGCGCCCGGCCTTCGCATTGTTGGGGATAAACGATGCCAGCCGATTCGTCCGTAAACAATCCGCCCGGCGCCAGTTCGTTCGATCACGCGCTCTCGCCCGCCCGCCCGTTTTCCGGTGAGGAACGCGAGGCGATTTACCGCGCCATCGAGACCCGTCGTGATGTGCGCGACCAGTTCCTGCCGGACCCGCTGCCGGACGATCTGGTGGAGCGTCTTTTGAAGGCGGCCCATTCCGCGCCCTCGGTCGGTTTCATGCAGCCGTGGAATTTCACCCTCATCACCGATGGCGCGATCCGTCAGTCGGCCTTCGTGGCTTTCAGCCGCGCCAATGAGGAGGCGGCGGCGATGTTCACGGGCGAGCAGCAGGCGCTTTATCGCAGTCTCAAGCTTGAAGGCATCCGCAAGGCGCCGCTCAGCATCTGCGTCACCTGCGATCCGACGCGCGGCGGCAAGGTGGTGCTGGGCCGCACCCATAATCCGCGCACGGATGTCTATTCCACCGTCTGCGCCATCCAGAATCTCTGGCTCGCGGCACGCGCCGAAGGCATCGGTGTCGGCTGGGTCAGCATTTTCCACGATAGCGACATTCGCACCATTCTCGATATTCCCGGCCATATCGAAATCGTCGCGTGGCTTTGCCTCGGCCGTGTCGATGCGCTCTATAACGAGCCGGAACTGGCGGTGAAGGGCTGGCGGCAGCGCGTGCCGCTGGAGGAACTGGTGTTTCGTAACCGCTGGGGCGGGGTATAGAAGCGGAGACCTGTGAATAAGGCGGGACGTCGCCGCGTATTTCTTCTCCCCGTCGGGGAGAAGGTGGCCCGAAGGGTCGGATGAGGGGGCAACGCTAGCGGTATACGGAGAGCTCGCCCCCTCATCCCGCTGCCGCGGACTTCTCCCCCTTGGGGAGAAGAAGCAAGGGGCGCGCGCTCGCTCCGCGATGTATGTCACTGCTGCGGCTGTATACCCTTCAATGCCGGGTTCTTCAGGTCGATACGGCCTGTCTGGTCGGGCAGGAATTTAGGGCCTATGACGCGGACGCGGCTGTCGTTGGGGTCATAGTCGCGTTCGGGAACGGGCTGTTCCGGCGGCTTGGCGGCCTGTCGCTGTTCGGTGGGTTTCTCAGCCTTGTCACCTTGCAGTGATGGAATGGTGGTGATGCCGGAATAGGGTTTTTCGGGCTGCGGCCGGGCGGCCTCTTCCTGCTTTTGCATTTCCTTGTGATAGGCGGCCATGTTGCAGGCGCAGCCCGGCGCTTTTGCCGTGGCGTTCCTGTAGGCGAAGGCGGTTGGCAGGTCCCTGTAGGGCTTGCCTGTTTCCGCAGACACCATGTCGGCGGTTTCCTGATCCGTCATGGAATGGAAATAAAGCTCCGTCTCGGTGCCCGGACACATTTTCTCGCACTGCTCCGCCTGGGCGCGAAAATCAAGCGGCGAGGCATTGGACGCGATGGGGAAAAACGAGCCGTCGCAGGTGCGCACGCAGAGTGTGCGAAGCCCACCCTCGGCGGCAGCGTTGGGGTAGGGCGAAAGCCCCGCCTGTCCCGGCTCATCGTCGTTCTGCGGGCCATTCTGCCGAAAAGCGTCGGGATAACGCGTCACATCCGGAGGCGGAGGTAATTGTGTTTCCGTTTGTGGCATGGTGTTGCAGCCATTGGCATCGAGGGCGGCGAGAATGCGCTGCCGCCTGATGTCGCCGTCGTTGTCACGCGCGGCCGCCATGGCGTCGTCGCGGTCACGGATGATGGCGTCGCGCTCGCTTTCCGCTTCCGCCAGCGCATCGCCGATCTCGGCGCAGATACCGGCATTGGGATTGCCATAGACGATGACGCTGCCGGATGAGCAGCCGTAGCCGCGCAGGTCGTTCCTGATCTTGCGGATGACGATGTTCTGGCGGGCGAGCGCATTGGCATAACGCCGCACCTCGGCCGTATTGCCGACGACGCGGGGCGGTTCGCGCAATTGCGCATAAAGCGTATCGCAGACCTGATCCGCGAAGGCGGCGGCCGGGGCGAGGAAAACAAGGGGAAGCAGGAGGCCGATGATGCGGCTGCGGCGGGTCAATTGTTCGATCCGTTCGATGTCCCCGGCTGGTGGCAGGGGCGTTATACTTCACGACATCCGTGTTTCGGGAAGATAACATAAGCTGTTGCCGCAATGCGGCAACAGCCTGTTCAAAATTGCGTTAATGCGGCCTCTATCACACCGAAGGATGCGAGGCCTGCACCACGGCAAACGCCGCCATGTTGACCACGCCGCGCGAGGTGACGCTGGGCGACAGGATATGGGCGGGCAGGGCCGTGCCGAGCAGGATCGGGCCGACATGCAGGCCTTCCGTCAAGGTGCGGGTGACGCCGAGCGTGATGTTGGCGGCATCGAGGTTCGGGAAAACCAGAAGGTTCGCTTCGCCCGTCAGCACGCTGTTCGGCATGGCACGCTTGCGCAGCGCTTCCGAAAGGGCCGAACCGCCCTGCATTTCGCCATCCACTTCCAGTTCCGGTGCGGCTTCCTGCACGATCTTCAGGGCGCGGCGCATCTTGCGGGCGCTTTCGGAATCGCGCGAGCCGAAATTGGAATGGCTGGCGAGGGCGATCTTCGGCGTGATGCCGAAGCGGCGGATTTCCTTGGCCGCGAGAATGGCCATTTCCGCCACTTCCTCGGAGGTCGGGTCGTAATTCACGAAAGTATCGGTGAGGAACAGCGCACCCTGCTGGGTGATGAGCAGGCTGAGGCCCGCGAAGGAACGCACGCCTTCCTGCTTGCCGATGATCTGGTTGACGTCGCGCAGGTGGCGGTCGTAACGGCCTTCGAGGCCGCAGATCAGCGCATCCGCTTCGCCGCGCTTCACCGACAGCGCGCCGATGACGGTCGTGTTGGTGCGCACGATGGTGCGGGCTGCTTCCGGGTTGATACCGACGCGACCGACAAGGGCGAAATAGTCATCGACATAGTCGCGGTAGCGCGGATCGTCTTCCGGATTGACCACCGCGAAATCCGTATGTGGGCGGATGCGCAGGCCGAAGCGCTTCAGGCGCGTTTCGATGATCTGCGGGCGGCCGATGAGGATCGGGATGCCGGTGCCTTCTTCCAGCAGCACCTGGGCGGCGCGCAGCACGCGCTCGTCTTCGCCTTCGGCAAAGATGATGCGCTTCTTTTCGGCGGCTTTCGCGGCATTGAAGACCGGTTTCATGATGAAGCCGGAACGCCAGACGAAACGGTTCAGCTGGTCGAGATAGGCTTCGAAATCGGTGATCGGCCGGGCGGCGACACCGCTTGCGGCCGCAGCACGGGCAACGGCTGGCGCAATGCGCAGGATGAGCCGCGGATCGAAGGGCGAGGGGATGAGGTAGTTCGGGCCGAAGACCGGCGTTTCGCCGCTATAGGCCTTTGCGGCCACTTCTGAAACTTCCTCACGCGCGAGTTCGGCGATGGCCTGCACGGCGGCCATCTTCATTTCCTCGTTGATCGTGGTTGCGCCGCAATCCAGCGCGCCGCGGAAGATATAGGGGAAGCAGAGAACGTTGTTCACCTGGTTCGGGAAATCCGAACGACCGGTGCAGATCATCGCATCCGGACGGGCCGCACGCGCCGCCTCCGGCATGATTTCCGGATTGGGGTTGGCAAGCGCCAGGATCAGCGGGTTTTCCGCCATGCGCTCCAGCAGTTCCGGCTTTAGCACGCCGGCGGCGGAAAGGCCGAGGAAGACATCCGCGCCGTCGATGGTTTCGGAGAGAACGCGTTTGTCGGTCTTCTGGGCGTAAACTTCCTTCCACTCGTCCATCAGCGTGTTGCGGCCATCGTAAACGAGGCCTTCGATGTCGTGGACCCAGATGTTTTCTTTCTTCGCGCCCATGGCGACGAGCAGGTTGAGGCAGGCAAGGGCTGCCGCGCCGGCGCCCGAGGCGACGATCTTGACGCTCGAGAGCGATTTTCCGGCGAGTTCCAGTGCGTTGGTGACGGCGGCGGCGACGATGATCGCGGTGCCGTGCTGGTCATCGTGGAAGACCGGGATGTTCATCTTCTCGCGCAGCTGGCGCTCAACCTCGAAACATTCCGGCGCCTTGATGTCCTCAAGGTTGATGCCGCCGAAGGTGGGCTCCAGCGCTGCGATGGTGGAGACCATGTCGTTGATGCCGGGCGCATCGATTTCGATATCGAAAACGTCGATGCCGGCGAATTTCTTGAAGAGGACGGCCTTGCCTTCCATCACCGGCTTGGAAGCAAGCGGGCCGATATTGCCGAGGCCGAGCACCGCCGTGCCGTTGGAAATGACGGCGACGAGGTTGGCGCGGGCGGTATATTCCGCCGCCGTTTCCGGATTTTCATGGATGGCGAGGCAGGGGGCGGCAACACCCGGCGAATAGGCCAGCGCCAGATCGCGCTGGTTGCCGAGCGGCTTGGTGGCCTGGATTTCCAGCTTGCCGGGGCGCGGATAGCGGTGGAAAAAGAGCGCCTGTTCCTCGATGTCGGCCTTTGCCGTGTTGGCGGGCGTGTTGTTCTTATCGTGAGAGGTCATTCTTCCACCGTCATGTCTGGTTCAATTCCGGACCCCTGAATACAACAAACTTCCCCGTGGTACAGCCGTTATTTGACCGCACCTTATGCAAATGCGGCCATGGCTTATTCGCGTTTTCGTGAAGGCTTTCGTCATATTCCCTATAAAAACCGGCGTCTGTCATGTTGCTGAAACACGAGTCTGGTTCTGAGAGGTAAGAAAGCCGCAGGGACGCAACCGAACAGGGGGATGAAATCCGTGGCCGGTCAAATCGAAACCAGACAGTTCAGAACGCTTTTCATTTCGGATGTTCATCTCGGCTCCAAGGCGGCCAAGACGGATTATCTGCTCGACTTCCTGAAATATCACGAGGCCGAAACGATCATTCTCGTCGGCGACATCGTCGACGGCTGGCGTCTGCGCCGCAGCTGGTACTGGCCGCAGGGCTGCAACGACGTGGTGCAGAAGCTCCTGCGCAAGGCCCGCAAGGGAACGCGCATCGTCTATATCCCCGGCAATCACGATGAATTCCTGCGGGAATTTCCGGGCATGCATTTCGGCGGCATCGAAGTGGCCGAGCGCATGATTCATGAGGCCGCCGACGGCAAGAAGTACCTGATCATCCATGGCGACGAGTTCGACGTGGTGGTGCGCAACGCCCGCCTGCTCGCCTATCTCGGCGACTGGGCCTATGACGCGGCAATTGCGCTCAACATCGCCATCGCCGCGGTGCGCCGCCGCATCGGCCTGCCTTACTGGTCGTTCTCGGCCTGGGCCAAGCTGCAGGTCAAACACGCGGTCAACTTCATCGGCGAATTCCAGCGCGTGGTGGCCGACGAGGCGCGACGCAACAATGTCGACGGCGTGATCTGTGGGCACATCCACCACGCTGTCATGGAAGACATGGACGGCATTCGCTACATCAACACCGGCGACTGGGTGGAAAGCTGCACGGCGATTGCCGAAAATGCCGATGGCAGCTTCGAGCTGATCACCTGGATGCAAACGAGCGACGTTACCGCCGAACACACATCGGACGAGATGGAGCCGGTGGATATTCCAGGGCTGATCGGGAAGCACGCGGCCTGAGTCGGCGCGTTTGGTTGCAGGCTCACCTGTAAACGAAGTGTTTGGCAAAAATTGTGGCATCCGCATACCGTCATCCCGGCCCTGAGCCGGGATCCAGTGCGATCAAGTCTTTGATCGCGTAAGACCTATTTCTCACGGCGCAGACGCGCCGTGGCTGGATGCCGGATCAGGTCCGGCATGACGGAGGTGAGGCTTTAGAGCCTTCCCAGTAACCTTACGGTTAGGCACCGGAGAGATGGTGCGAACGCAGCCTCTCGACACCAACCCAGTGCGGACCCTTAGCGAGAGTTCTACCCCCACAATTCCGGCCGTGCCGGATAAACCAGCGAACCCTCATAAACCAGCCCCGGCTCACGATCCTGCGCCAGCAGCAGCGGTCCGTCGAGATCGGCGAAGGCCGCGCCCTGCGCCGCGAGCACCGCAGGCGCCATGCCGAGCGAGGTGCCGAGCATGCAGCCGACCATGATGGTGAAGCCGAGCCTTTCGGCCTCGGCCTTCATGACAAGCGCTTCGGTCAGGCCGCCGGTCTTGTCGAGCTTGATGTTAATCGCATCGTAGCGGTCGCGCAGGGCGGCGAGGTCCTTGGTGGAATGCACGCTTTCGTCGGCGCAGATCAGTACCGGATGGTCGATGCGGGCGAGGATGTCATCCTTGCCGGCGGGTAGCGGCTGCTCGATCAGCGATATCTTCAGTTCTGCCGCAAGCCGCAGATAATATTCGATATTATAATCGTTCCAGCCTTCATTGGCGTCGATGATGATGCGCGCTTCGGGTGCGGCGGCGCGCACGGCCCTGAGACGCGCTTCGTCATCCGCCGTGCCGGTCTTGATCTTCAGCAGCGGGCGGCCTGCGTTTTCCGCCGTTTTCGCGGCCATGGTCTCGGGGTCGGCAAGCGAGATGGTGTAGGCGGTGACGAGCGGCTTTGCCGCCTGTCCAAGGATGCGCTCGGCAACGGTTTTGCCGGTGATCTTGGCTTCGAGGTCCCACAGCGCGCAATCCACCGCATTGCGGGCGGCGCCGGGTTGCATCGCCTGTTGCAGTTCCTGCCGTGTCACACCGCCGGCGATCTGCTCCGCCATCGCCTCGATATCGGCAATGACGCCTTCAATACTTTCGCCATAACGCGGATAGGGCACACATTCGCCGATACCGGTAAAGGAACCATCGCGGATGGTGCACGTTACGACATCCGCGTGGGTGCGGGTGCCGCGTGAAATGGTGAAGCTGCCGGCGACGGGAAAACGTTCCGTTGTGGCTTGAAGGTAACGGGGCATGTTTTTTTCACTTCCGATTGGGCGGCAAAAGACACATGACGCCAAATTTATCACGAATTGTCGGCCGTCACTGTGGCTTGCCGGAGGCCAAAACGTTATGAAACCTTTAAGAATCTCGTGACGGCTGCACTCGCTCGGAGCATTATGCAAGAACAGGACACACGGCAACAGGCGAACCCGGCCGCAATCACCGAAGACGATAGCGTCTCCGGCGGCGGCTTGCGTTTTGTCATGAGCGGTTCCTGGCGCAACAGCAATCTCGCCGGTGTTTTCCCCAGTCTTGAAAAGATCGAAAAGGGCAAATCCGCTGGCCCGGTGGAAATCGATCTTTCTTCCGTCGAGGCCATCGATACGACGGGCGCATGGATCATCCAGCGCCTGCGCAAGGACCTCGAGGCAAATGGCGCCACCGTCACCGTGACGGGCAATGACCGTATCGAAGAGGTCATCGGCCAGTTGCCCGAAAAGGTGGAGATGGAGGGCGAAGCGCCCAAGAAGGTGGGGCTCGCCGAGCGTATTTTTGCGCCCATCGGCAAGGCCGTCATTCAGAACGGCGCGGATTTCCTGGCGGGCATGTATATTCTCGGCTCGGCCGTGCGCGGCGCGCAGATGAAGCTCGGGCGTGGGCGCGGCGTCTCGCCGGCGGCGATCGTCAACCAGATCGACCATATGGGCGTGCGCGCCGTGCCGATCATCATGCTGATGTCGTTCCTGATTGGTGCGATCATCGCCCAGCAGGGTGCGTTTCAGCTGCGTTATTTCGGTGCGGAAGTCTTCGTTGTCGATCTGGTCGGCATTCTGCAATTGCGTGAAATCGGTGTGCTTCTGACCGCGATCATGATCGCCGGCCGCTCCGGCAGCGCGATTACGGCGGAAATCGGCTCGATGAAGATGCGCGAGGAAATCGACGCGCTGAAGGTGATCGGCCTCAATCCCGTCGGCGTGCTGGTGTTTCCGCGGCTGGTGGCGCTCACCATCGCGCTGCCGCTTTTGACCATTCTCGCCAATTTCGCAGCGCTTTTCGGTGCGGCCATCGTGGCCTTTGCCTATTCCGGCATAACCTTCGAGGTGTTCCTGTCGCGCCTGCATGGTGCCGTGGAGGAATCGACCATTGCCGCTGGCATGATCAAGGCGCCGTTTATGGCGCTCATCATCGGCATCGTCGCGGCCGTTGAAGGCATGAAGGTGGGCGGTTCGGCCGAATCGCTCGGCCAGCACGTCACCTCCTCGGTGGTGAAGTCGATCTTCGTCGTCATTCTGGTGGATGGTCTTTTCGCCATCTTCTACGCAGCCATCGATTTTTAGGGAGGGCGCGTTGGAGAAACTGGACCAGAAACCGCATGAGACAAGAACCGGGAAAGACGGCCGCGAGGTGGTGCTTTCCGTCGAGGGTGTGACCGTCGGCTTCAACGGCCGCAACGTGCTCGAAAATCTCGACCTCGATGTCTATCGCGGCGAAATTCTTGGCTTCATCGGCCCCTCCGGTGCCGGCAAATCCGTGTTGATGCGCGCGATCTTGCGGCTGCTGCCACGGCAGGCGGGTGCGATCCGCATTCTCGGCACCGACTACGACAAGGCGAGCGAAGACGACCGCATGATGCTCGACCAGCGGCTTGGCGTGCTGTTCCAGCAGGGCGCACTGTTTTCCGGCCTGACGGTGAAGGAAAACATCCAGCTGCCGATGCGCGAATATCTCGACCTGCCGAAGAAGCTGATGGACGAGCTTGCCTATCTGAAGATCGAGATGGTGGGACTGAAGCCCGATGCAGGCGACAAGTACCCATCCGAGCTTTCCGGCGGCATGATCAAGCGCGCGGCCCTTGCCCGGGCGCTGTCGCTCGATCCCGACCTCGTCTTCCTCGATGAGCCGACGTCCGGCCTCGATCCCATCGGGGCGGCGGAATTTGATATGCTGATTGCGCGCTTGCGCGATTCGCTCGGCCTGACCGTCTATATGGTGACGCACGACCTCGACAGCCTGTTCTCCGTCTGTGACCGCATTGCGGTGCTGGGCCAGAAGAAAGTGCTGGTAAAAGGGACATTGCAGGACATGTTTGCCTGCGACGATCCGTGGGTGCAGTCCTATTTCCGCGGCAAACGGGCCCGCTCTGTCGTTCTTCCGGACGGCAGACACGAAAATCCGGTGGAGTAACAAGAAGCATGGAAACCAAGGCGAACTACACCATAGTCGGAATTTTCACGCTGATCGTGATCGCCGCCGCATTCGGCTTCGTTTACTGGATGGCGGAATTCGGTCGTGGCGGCCCGACGGCGCAGCTTGTCGTGCGCATTCCCGGCTCCGCAAACGGTCTTTCCGTCGGTTCACCGGTGCGGTTCAACGGTATTCCGGTCGGAACCGTGCGCGGGCTTGCGATCGACCGCGACGACCCGGCCTATTCCATCGCCTTTACCGAAGTGCAGGCCGATGCCCCGGTTTTCCCGTCGACACGCGCCGTGCTTGAAATTCAGGGCCTGACGGGCGCTGCCTATATAGAGCTTTCCGGCGGTAACAAGGATGGCGAGCGCATTCTGCAGAAAGCCGTCGAAAGCGGCGTTCCGGCCGAGCTGATAGCCGATCTTTCCAGCGTCACCAACCTGCTTGCCACGGCCGATAAAATCCTGAAACGCGCCGATGGCGCCATCGGCGAATTGCAGGGTTTCGTGCAGGATGCGCGTGGCCCGCTGACGCAGACAGTGCGCAATGCCGAGAAATTCTCCGATGCGCTGGCGGCCAATTCCGATGGCATCAAGAATTTCATCGCCAGCCTCAGCTCGCTTTCCACAACGGTACAATCGGTTTCGGTGCGTCTCGACGGCACGCTGACGGCCATCGAGGATCTGGTGAAGGCGGTGGATGCCGGCAAGATCGATTCCATCCTGTCGAATGTCGACAAGGTGACGAAGGATGTCGCTTCCGCTTCCAGCGATATTCAGGGCATCATGGAGACGGTACAGAGCACGGCGAAAAACTTCGAGGCGGCGAGCACGGAAGTGCAGACCGTGGTGAAGCGCGCGGATGAGCTTCTCGCCTCCGTTGATCCCGCCAAGGTGGGCACCGTGGTTGATGACGTTTCCTCTGCGACCGCCGATGCGCGCGATGCCGTGGCGAACTTCAAACGCATCGCCGACGATGTCGGCGCCCGCCGTGCCGATATCGACCAGGCGGTTTCCGACTTTACCGAAATGGGCCGCAAGCTGAACCTCGCCTCCAGCCGCGTCGACGGCATTCTCGCCAAGGTGGACGGTATGCTCGGCACCGATGACGCCAATTCGCTGTTTGCCAAGGCGCGCGAAACGCTCACCTCCTTCAAGGCGGTGGCTGACAATCTCAATGCCCGTATCGGGCCGATTGCCGACAATCTGACGCGTTTCTCCAGTTCGGGCCTGAAGGATTTCCAGGCGCTGATCGGCAGCACGCGGGTTACGGTCGACAATCTCAACAATGCCATC
Source organism: Agrobacterium sp. 16-172Ci (assembly GCF_053522725.1). Lineage (NCBI taxonomy): Bacteria > Pseudomonadati > Pseudomonadota > Alphaproteobacteria > Hyphomicrobiales > Rhizobiaceae > Agrobacterium > Agrobacterium sp. 16-172Ci. Next base: position 2,485 of record NZ_JBNWBW010000043.1, on the reverse strand, counting down.
ACCAATATCGACCGCGATCCGCAGCGGTTGATTTTCGGCGGCGAAACCGTGAAACAATATGATGGCAGAACAAGGCGCTAAGAGGGGTATGGGCCAATGACACGATCGATGAACGGCCGTCAGCGACGCGCCCTCATTCTGGCTCCGCTGCTTGCCGTCTTGATGGCCGGCTGCGCGGGTGCGCCGAAGAACGATACTTTCGATCTTTCCGTCTCTTCGGCGGCGGTTACCCAGGGGCCTTCGCTGAAAAGCCGGCAATTGCTGATTGCCGATCCGACCGCCCTGAAGGCGCTCGACAGCGAAAACATCGTGGTGCGCCTTTCCGGCTCGGAGGTGCAATATCTCGGCAATTCGCAATGGAGCGACCGCCTGCCGCGCATGGTGCAGTCCAAGCTGGTGGAAGCCTTCGAGGACACCGGCAAGCTCGGCGGCGTCGGTCGGCCGGGGCAGGGGCTGGCAATCGACTATCAGGTCGTGACCGATATTCGCGCCTTCGAAATCGATACCGCGAGGAACATCGCCAATATCGAGATATCGGTGAAGCTGCTGAACGACCGCAACGGCACGGTGAAGGCGCAGGAAGTGTTCCGCGCCAGCGCCCGCGTTAGCGGTTCCGGCAACGCCAATTTCGTGAAGGCGCTGGATCAGGCCTTTGCCGCCGCCACGCGCGATATCGTGGCCTGGACGCTGAAATCGCTTTAAGCGTTCGGCGTTATTGCCGCCACAGGAAACCGCTTTATGTTCGCGTAGCGCCGGTCACCGATCGGCCTGTGCATAATGGTCCCGATCCGTGAGCCCGATCCGTGAGTTGGCGATGCGATTTCTGCTGCTGCTTTGCCTTATGTTTTCCGCCCTGTCTGGAACGGGCGCCGCCATGGCAGCCGGTCTCCGGCTGATCGACGTTCCATCGGCAAACGGCAAAGCCGCCATGAAGGCTGCGGTATGGTCGCCCTGCGCGGCCGCGCCGGAAGAGGTCAGGATCGGTCCCTTCCTTTTGCCCGCCGTGCGTGATTGCCCTGTTCCTGAAGGGAAGTATCCGCTCGTCTTCATCTCCCATGGCTTTGGCGGCACCTATTTCAGCCATCGAGACACGGCGGCGGCGCTGGCGGATGCCGGCTTCATTGTTGCGGCTATCAATCACCCCGGAGACAATGCGCTTGAAATGAAGAAGGCCGGAGAGCTTTCCGCGCTGACGGGCCGTCCGGCGGATATTGCCCGGTTGCTGGATCATCTGCTTGAAGGTTTTAGTGACGCCGGTTCCATCGATGCCGGGCGGATCGGCGTCTTCGGATTTTCGCGCGGCGGTTATACCGCGCTGGTGCTTGCCGGCGGTACGCCTGATTTTGCCAATGCCGGGCTGCCCTGTTCCGACCCTCAGGCGCCGATTTGCACGCAGATGCGGCAGAAGACGACATTGCCGCAGCATGGCGGTCAGGATGCGCGTGTGAAGGCTGTGGTTGCCGCCGACCCGTTGAATGCCTTTCCCGGCGCGGGCGACCTGAAGAATATCACGATCCCCGTCCAACTCTGGAGTTCGGAACGCGGCGGCGATGGTGTCGCGCCCCAGGATGTTGCAAGGCTGCGCGACGATCTGCCGGTGAAACCGGACTATCGGATGGTAAAAGGGGCGGGGCACTTTTCCTTTATCGCCCCTTGCCCCGCCGAGATGGAAAAGGCCGTGCCCCAGATTTGCAGCGATGCGGCGGGTTTCGACCGGGCGGGGTTTCACCGTAGCTTAAACGCCGAGGTGGTCAGCTTCTTCAAGGCGTCGCTGCTCTGAGGCGCTGTTCCTTTCCGTGCCGGTCAGGCGGCGTCCTGCTGCGACTTCCATTCCGGCAGCGGGAAAACCCGGTCGTAGCTCCAGTTGAAGACAAAAGCATAGACCACGTAAAACAGCGCAAACGAGATATCCATCACCAGCGCGTGGGCAAGGCTGATATTCAGATACCAGGCGATGAAGGGCATCAGCACGATCAGGAGGCCCAGTTCGAACAGCACGGCATGGGCGACCCGGAGGGCGGGCGTCTTCAGCGTCGTGCCTTTCAGCCGCTGCATGGCGTGGTCGAAACCGAGATTGTAGACATAGTTCCAAACCGTCGCCAACGTGGCGCTGACGAGGCCGACAATGCCGATATCTTCCATAGGCATGCCAAAAAGCAGCGCGCCCAAGGGAATGACGAGAAGAAGGCCGATGATTTCGAAACTGAGGGCGTGGCGGATACGATCTTGCAGGGAACGCATTTCATTCTCCGGTATGTGACCGGGCCGTCCCGCATGCTGTTGCCACTGTGGCCGAGGTCGTCCTCGCGCTGAGGCATATACAGGTTTTGGGCGAATTTTTCAAGCGCGGGCGTTGAGGACAGTCGATGTCACGGGGAGGGCGCCACTTGTTTCTTCTCCCCGCCGGGGAGAAGTCCGCGGCAGCGGGATGAGCGACTGTCTTTGATGTCAAGCGTTTTGCCATGGTTTGTTGTCTCTGATGATG
>NZ_JBNWBW010000042.1:0-23809 GCF_053522725.1 Agrobacterium sp. 16-172Ci | reverse complement strand
CGGAAATACGGCCGCCTGCCTGCATAGGCCGGGATGCGCATCCCGGCCTATGCATCAAGTAAACCACAATACGTCCACACAAGTCCGGCATGACGGAAGTGGGAATTCGCGCGTGGAAAGCAGCCTTATTGGCCGTCAATCGCCTTGCCGATGAAGGCAATCGCCTGCTGGTAGACGCTTGCGGCGTTCCAGCCCTGGATGGCGGCGTAGTTTGCCTGTCCCTGCTGGTAGCCTGCACCGCGCTGCCAGCCATGGCCGACGAGGAAGTTCGCGGTGGAAGCCAGCGCATCGGCACGCGAACCGACGAGATCGATACGGCCGTCGCGGTCGAAATCCACGCCGTAACGCACGACGTTCAGCGGCAGGAACTGCGTCTGGCCGATTTCACCATGGGCCGCACCCTTGGCGTTGACGTTGAGCGAACCGCTGCCGACGAGCTTGAGGGCCGCGTAAAGCTGCTCGGTGAAATAATCCGAACGACGGCAATCGAAGGAGAGCGTCGCCACGGCGGAAAGCGTATGCTGGTTGCCCATGAAGCCGCCAAAGCCGGTTTCCATGCCCCAGATGGCGAGCAGCGGACCGGCCGGCACGCCATAGGCGCGCTCGATGGAGGCGAAGAGAGCAGCATTGTTCTTCTTCATGGTCTTGCCGCGCGAAATGATCGTCTGACCGCCGCGCTTCTGCATGAATTGTTCGAAGGAGAGCTTGAAGCTGTGCTGGCCGCGGTCGGCGCGGATCGTCGCCTGGTTGTAGGAGACGCCGGAGAAAGCACGGTCGAGCACCGAGGCGCTGACGCCGCGGCCCGCCGCTTCCTGCTTGAAGGCGCCGACCCAGGCATCGAAGCCCGCCGAAGTGTTGCCGCATTGCGCAGCCATAACCGGCGTCGCTGCCAGAACCGAAACCATGGCCACACCAGCCAGAATTACCTTCATTGCCCGCATCAAAATCTGCCTTCGATATCCTTTGGGGAATTTTTCCCGAGAACCAAACCGTCAATACTGTATGATTCAGGTGCCAAAACTGTCTTTTGGCGGCCTAAATTGCCTTTCGGCAGCAAGGCCTGCAAATAAACTGGCCGTGATCGTCGCCAATTATGAAACCCGCCTGCCCCACACAGAACAGACGGGTTATACTTAACGAACCTTAAAAAATCGTATCGTGGATCAGGCAGCCGCCTTGCGGGGCTTGATGAAACCACGATTGATCAACAGTTCGGCGATCTGGACGGCGTTGAGAGCCGCACCCTTGCGCAGATTGTCGGAAACAACCCACAGGTTGAGGCCGTTTTCCACCGTCGCATCTTCGCGGATGCGCGAGATATAGGTCGCATCCTCACCGGCGGATTCAACCGGGGTGATGTAGCCGCCGTTTTCGCGCTTGTCGATCACGAGGCAACCCGGCGCTTCGCGCAGGATGTCGCGCGCCTGATCGGCGGTGATCTCGTTTTCGAACTCGATATTGACCGATTCCGAATGGCCGATGAAGACCGGAACGCGCACGGCCGTGCAGGTTACCTTGATCTTCGGATCGAGCATCTTCTTGGTTTCGGCCAGAACCTTCCACTCTTCCTTGGTGTAGCCGTCTTCCATGAAGACGTCGATATGCGGAATGACGTTGAAGGCGATGCGCTTGGTGAACTTCTTGGCTTCCACCGGATCAGCGACGAACACGGCGCGGGTCTGCTGGAACAGCTCGTCCATGCCTTCCTTGCCGGCGCCGGACACCGACTGGTAGGTGGAAACGACGACGCGCTTGATCTTGGCGAAGTCATGCAGCGGCTTCAGCGCGACGACGAGCTGTGCCGTGGAGCAATTGGGGTTGGCGATGATGTTCTTCTTGGTGAAGCCCGCAACTGCATCGGCATTGACTTCCGGAACGATCAGCGGAACGTCCTGGTCGTAGCGCCATGCGGACGAGTTGTCGATGACAACGCAGCCCTGCTGGCCGATCTTCGGCGACCACTTCTTGGAAACATCGCCGCCGGCCGACATCAGGCAAATATCCGTGTCGGAAAAATCGTAGTTCTCGAGGTTCGAGACCTTCAGCGTGCGGTCGCCATAGGAGACTTCCGTGCCCTGCGAGCGGGCGGAAGCAAGCGGCACGACTTCATCGGCGGGGAAACCGCGTTCGGCCAAGATATTGAGCATTTCGCGACCGACGTTGCCGGTGGCGCCTGCAATTGCAACTTTGAAACCCATGATCAAGCTCTCTTTCTGTCTCTCCTCTTTTTGGTGAGGTGGGAACCCGCATCAGATCGCGGCTTCCTCGATCCCCAGCCAAACCGGGGAGAGAGCGGTGGCCAGAGACGTTAGACGGTTTTAATCGTCGTTTTGGCCGTAATTCGGGTAGAATGAGAAAGGCGCGGATCATCGCCGGCGGATTGTGCCGGTCCTTCCATGACGAACATGTCTGCAACATGCATGCGCAAGGTGATGCTCCTTCTTCGCGAGAAGCTATTAGAAGGTTTCTCGGTTGTGTCAAGAAAAAAGGCGCGTTTGGAGGCGTCTTGCGCAGGCCGTAAAATCGGCCTCGCGACATTTTCGGGACGCCTTGCATTAGACTAAAGTCATAATCCGAAAGCATCGCTCTTATTGCAGTGAATTTTCTGTCACTCTGACACTCCGCGCATTGCACCCTTATGGGGAGTCCGGAGGAGAGAGATGGGCTCCGCAATGCGCCAATTGGGACATCTGTGGAGGACAGACAATGGCAGATATTGCAGCCGTGAGCGGCGCCGCCCGTCCAATGACGGGTGAAGAGAAGAAGGTGATTTTCGCCTCTTCTCTCGGAACAGTCTTCGAATGGTACGATTTTTATCTGTACGGCTCGCTCGCGATCTATATCGGCGCGAACTTCTTCAGCCAATATCCGGAAACGACACGCAACATCTTTGCGCTGCTGGCCTTCGCCGCCGGCTTCCTCGTGCGCCCCTTCGGCGCGCTGGTATTCGGCCGTCTGGGCGACATTGTCGGCCGCAAATATACCTTCCTCATCACCATCCTCATCATGGGCGTTTCGACCTTCCTCGTCGGCGTCCTGCCCGGCGCATCGCAGATCGGCATTGCCGCTCCGATCATCCTGATCGTTCTGCGCATGCTGCAGGGCCTGGCGCTCGGCGGTGAATATGGCGGTGCGGCAACCTACGTCGCCGAACATGCACCGAACGGCCGCAGGGGCTATTACACCTCATGGATCCAGACGACGGCGACGCTCGGCCTGTTCCTGTCGCTGGTGGTCATTCTCGGCGTGCAGTTCGCACTCGGCAAGGAAGCCTTCGCCGCCTGGGGCTGGCGCATTCCCTTCCTCGTCTCCGTTCTGCTGCTCGGCGTATCGGTCTGGATTCGTCTGAAAATGAACGAATCTCCGGCCTTCAAGAAAATGAAGGAAGAAGGCAAGACATCCAAGGCGCCGCTCAGCGAAGCCTTCGGCCAGTGGAAGAACGCCAAGATTGCGCTCATCGCGCTTGTCGGCGCCGTCATCGGCCAGGCCGTTGTCTGGTATACGGGCCAGTTCTACGCGCTGTTCTTCCTGCAGAGCATCCTGAAGGTCGACGGCCAGTCCGCCAACATCATGGTGGCGGCAGCACTCATCCTCGGCACCAGCTTCTTCGTCATCTTCGGCTGGCTTTCCGACAAGATCGGCCGCAAGCCGATCATCATGGCCGGTCTCATCCTTGCCATGCTGACCTACTTCCCGCTGTTCAAGGCACTGACATGGGCCGGCAACCCGGCGCTGGCGCAAGCCCAGTCCACCGTTCGCGCCACCGTGACCGCAGCCCCCGGCGACTGCAAGTTCCAGTTCAACCCGACCGGCACGGCGAAGTTCACCACATCCTGCGATATCGCCACCTCGTTCCTGACGCGCAACTCCGTTCCCTATGACGTGGTTGCGGGCACAGCCGGCCAGCCGGCCACCGTGAAGATCGGCGATGCCACCATCACCAGCTACGACGCCGTTGCCGCCGGTGCGGATGCGGCAGCCAAGGACAAGGCCTTCCAGAAGCAGGTCAACATGGCGCTTCACGATGGCGGCTACCCGCTGGTGCGCGGCGCGGCGCAGGTGCCGGACGCGAAACTGGATGCCTTCATTGCCGCAAATCCGGAGCTTAACCTCAATGCGGAGGCCGTTCGCGCTGCCGACAAGAAAATGGTCGCGACCGATAAGCTGGTGGCGGACAAGCTGCTGACACCGGCAGAAGCCGCTGGTGCCGCGGAAATGGCTGTCTACACCGTAGCCGGCGGCGGCACCTTCTCCATGGTGGCCGATCCGGCCGCCGTGAACTGGGTCGTCATCATCGCGGTACTGACCGTCCTCGTCATCTACGTAACGATGGTCTACGGCCCGATCGCGGCCCTGCTGGTCGAACTGTTCCCGACCCGCATCCGCTACTCCGGCATGTCGCTGCCATACCACATCGGTAACGGCTGGTTCGGCGGCCTTCTGCCCGCCACCGCCTTTGCGATGAGCGCGGCGAAGGGCGACATCTATTACGGCCTCTGGTACCCGATCATCTTCGCGGGCATCACGCTGGTCGTCGGCCTGCTGTTCCTGCCGGAAACCAAGGATCGCGATATCCACGCCATGGATTGAGCCATACCCTGTTTGACATTTTTGGAACCCGGCGCCGAAGCGCCGGGTTCTTTTATTGCGCGATACGTCCGCATATCGAACAAGACTGTCGCAGCGGGCTGTCATTCCGTCGCAGGCAAGACAAAATCAATATGGAGACAAAGCCCCCCTGAATAGGTTATGACCCCCCTATATTATCAGGCAGAGGGAGAGCCATTTTGAGAATCGGGACACCTAAGGAATTATATGAGGGCGAGGCGCGCGTCGGCATGACGCCCGACAGCGCCCAGGCATTGCAGAAACTCGGATATGATTGCATTCTTGAAACCGGTGCAGGCAAGGCGGCGGGTTTTTCCGACGACGCCTATCGCGCAGCCGGTGTAACGATCGTCGACAGCGCCGATGCGCTTTACGCCGGTTCCGACATCATCGCCAAGGTTCGCCCGCCGGAAACGTCGGAGATTGATCGCCTGTCTTCGGACAAGACGCTGATCTCGTTCTTCTATCCCGCTCAGAACAAGGACCTTCTGGAGCAGGCGAAGGAAAAGGGCGCAAATGTCATCGCCATGGACATGGTGCCGCGCATTTCCCGTGCCCAGAAAATGGACGCCCTGTCCTCCATGGCCAATATCGCCGGTTATCGCGCGGTCATCGAGGCCGGCAATAATTTCGGCCGCTTCTTCACCGGTCAGGTCACCGCCGCCGGCAAGGTGCCGCCCGCCAAGGTGCTGGTCATCGGCGCAGGCGTCGCCGGTCTTGCCGCCATCGGCACGGCCACATCGCTCGGCGCCATCACTTATGCCTTCGACGTTCGCCCGGAAGTGGCCGAACAGATCGAATCCATGGGCGCGCAATTCGTCTATCTCGATTTCGCCGACCAGCAGCAGGATGGCGCGGCCACCGGCGGTTATGCCGCCCCCTCCTCGCCGGAATTCCGCGAAAAGCAGCTCGAAAAATTCCGCGAACTCGCGCCGCAGATCGATATCGTCATTACCACGGCGCTCATTCCGGGCCGCGACGCCCCGAAACTGTGGCTCGCCGACATGGTGGCGATGATGAAGCCGGGTTCGGTCATCGTCGACCTGGCCGCCGAACGCGGCGGCAATTGCGACCTCACGGTTCCCGACAGCCGTGTCGTCTCAGAGAATGGCGTCATCGTCATCGGCTACACGGATTTCCCGAGCCGTATGGCCACACAGGCCTCGACGCTCTATTCCACCAACATCCGCCACATGATGACCGATCTGACGCCCGCAAAGGACGGCAAGCCGGTTCACAACATGGAAGACGACGTCATCCGCGGTGCGACGGTCACCTATCAGGGTGAAATTACCTTCCCCCCGCCGCCGCCGAAAATTCAGGCGATTGCCGCGCAGAAGCCGAAGGAAAGAGCAAAAGAACTCACGCCTGAGGAAAAGCACGCCAAGGAACACGCGGACTTCAAGGCGCAGACGAAAAGCCAGGTCGGCCTGCTCGCCGTCGGTACTGCGATCCTGCTTCTGGTGGGCGCTTTCGCACCGGCAAGCTTCATGAGCCACTTCATCGTTTTCGTGCTGGCCTGCTTCGTCGGTTTCCAGGTCATCTGGAACGTCAGCCATTCGCTGCACACGCCGCTGATGGCGGTGACGAACGCGATTTCCGGCATCGTCATCATCGGCGCATTGCTGCAGATCGGTTCCGGCAACTGGCTGGTGGTGATCCTCGCCTCGCTTTCCGTCCTGATCGCGACGATCAACATCGTCGGCGGTTTCCTCGTGACACGGCGCATGCTCGCCATGTTCCAGAAGTCCTGAGCCGTGTAGGGGACATTCAATGACCATTGGTATCGTTTCCGCGGCCTATGTTGCCGCAGCCGTTCTTTTCATCCTTTCTCTTGGTGGCCTTTCCGGACAGGAAAGCGCCAAACGCGCCGTCTGGTACGGCATTGTCGGCATGGGTCTCGCCATCGTCGCCACCGTCTTCGGCCCTGAGATCAGCAAGGGCGTCGGGCAGTGGCTCGTGGTGCTGCTGATGCTGGCGGGCGGCTCCGTTCTCGGCTACTTCATCGCAAGCCGCGTGCAGATGACCGAAATGCCGCAGCTTGTTGCAGCCCTTCACTCCTTCGTCGGCCTCGCCGCCGTCTTCATCGGCTTCAACGCCCATATCGAGGAAGCGCATGTCGCCTCGCTCGATGAGACCGCGCGTTCGCTGCTGACGGGCTTTTCCGCCATTCTCGCCCACAAGACGCCGGTTGAACTGGCGATCATGAAGGTCGAGGTCTTCCTTGGCGTCTTCATCGGCGCAGTCACCTTCACTGGCTCCGTCGTCGCCTTCGGCAAGCTTGCCGGCAAGGTGGACGGCAAGGCGAAGAAACTGCCGGGCGGACATTTGCTCAATGCCGGCGCTGCGATCCTGTCGCTCGTGCTGCTCATCATGTATTGCAACGGCGCCGGCGCATGGACACTGGTGCTGATGACGCTGGCCGCCTTCTTCATCGGTTATCACCTGATCATGGGCATCGGCGGCGCCGACATGCCTGTCGTCGTTTCGATGCTGAACAGCTATTCCGGCTGGGCGGCCGCGGCAATCGGCTTCACGCTCGGCAACGATCTGCTGATCGTCACCGGTGCGCTGGTCGGCTCCTCGGGTGCGATCCTCTCCTACATCATGTGCAAGGCGATGAACCGCTCCTTCATCTCGGTCATCCTCGGCGGCTTCGGCGGCACGACGGGTCCGGCGATGGAAATCGAGGGCGAGCAGGTGGCGATCGACGCCGAAGGCGTGGCCGCAGCGCTGAATGACGCCGACAGCGTCATCATCGTTCCCGGCTACGGCATGGCGGTGGCGCAGGCGCAGGCCGCGGTCTCCGAACTGACCCGCAAGCTGCGCGCCGACGGCAAGACCGTGCGCTTCGCCATCCACCCGGTCGCAGGCCGTCTTCCCGGCCACATGAACGTGCTGCTGGCCGAAGCCAAGGTGCCCTACGACATCGTACTGGAAATGGACGAGATCAACGACGACTTCCCCAATACCGACGTCGTTATCGTCATCGGCTCCAACGACATCGTCAATCCGGCCGCCCAGGACGATCCGAACTCGCCGATTGCCGGCATGCCGGTTCTGGAAGTGTGGAAGTCCAAACTGGTCATCGTCTCCAAGCGCGGCCAGGGCACGGGTTACTCCGGCATCGAGAACCCGCTGTTCTACAAGGACAATACCCGCATGTTCTACGGCGACGCCAAGAAATCGATCAACGATCTTCTGCCGCTGATCAAGTAAATGAAAAAGGCGTTTCCGGGAAACCGGAAACGCCTTCGAATTTCTGAGAAACGACGATACGTTTCGTCCGTCATGTCGGACTTGATCCGGCATCCAGCCACGGCGCGTCTGCGCCGTGAAAAGAGTATCATGCGATCAAGGACTTGATCGCGCTGGACCCCGGATCGAGTCCGGGGTGACGGTGTGCGGATGCTACGGCCGCGCCAAACGGAACCGTTCCGCGGGACTTTGTCGATAGACTGCCGCCACTTCCAACTTTCAAAAGACCGCGCTCAAAGCACCCGGTAACGCCGGTTGAAATACATCAGCGCCTCATCGCCCGCATTGATCTTCATATCGACGACATCGCAGATCAGAATATCATGCGTGCCGCCGTCATGCGCCTCGCGGATGCGGCAGTCGAAAGAGACAAGCGCGTCCTCCAGAACCGGCGCGCCGGTTTCAAGCACACCCCAGCTCCCGGCAGCGAAACGCTCTTCCGCCGGCGTCTTGCCGCCGAAAAGCGTGCTCAGCACCTCGTGATGGGCGGCGAGCGTGTTGACGCAGACGACGCCATTGGCCTTCACCACCCTGTAAGCGGAAGAATTGCGGTTGAGGCAGATAAGAAGGGTGGGCGGGTTGTCGGAAACGCTGCAAACCGCTGTCGCTGCAAAGCCTGCACGGCCTGCCGCCCCGTCCGTGGTGACGATATTGACCGCCGCACCGAGCCGCGCCATGGCGTTTCTATAATCGAGGCTGCGCTGCTGTGCAGTCTTCGTCTCCATTTCCGCTTCCTTTTCAAGAGACATCATCTGCATCTAACCCATCCTTCCTTAACAGGCCATCAAGCCAGCACACAGGCGTCATCAAAGCCAAGACGCGGCAGGCGGCCAAAGAGCTTAGACGGATCGCCATAACCGAGATTGATCAGGAAATTGGATTTCCACGTCGTGCCGGCAAAAAACGCCGCATCCACTTTGCCTTTATCGAAACCGGACATCGCCCCGGTATCAAGTCCCAACGAGCGGGCTGCTAGGATGAGATAGCCCGCCTGCAAAGTGGCATTGCGGAAGGCCGTTTCCTCGGCCACGGCCGGGCTGGAGGTGAACCACGAACGGGCATCGGCATGCGGAAACAGCATCGGCAGTTTTTCGTAAAATTCGCGGTCGATGGCGGCAATCACGGTGACGGGTGCTGCCATGGTCTTTTCAAGATTACCCGACGAAAGCGCCGGCCGCAGTTTTTCTTTCGCTTCCTGGCTGCGCACGAACACGAAACGCCCCGGCGAGCAATTGGCTGAGGTCGGACCCATCTTCGTCAGATCGTAAAGCTCTCTCAGCGTCTCGTCGCCGACCGGCTTGTCAGCCCAGCCATTGTGGGTGCGCGCCGCGGTGAAAAGTGCTGCAAGTGCCTTGTCGTCGAGTGCTGTGGTCATTGTCCTAAAAATCCCGTCAGAATGTTCGTGTTGCCGGTAGCAGAAACTGCAAAAGCCGAGCATTGAAAAGGTCAGCTTCAGTAATATTGACCGCATGCGCCCCGAAATCGAGAAGGCAGAGTTCCCCCTGCGGCAAACCCTCAGCGAGACGCACGGAGCGAGTGTAGGGCACCAGAAGATCGTCTTTCGTGCCCACCACCAGAACCGGATTGCCGATCTCGCCAAGGCGACTATCGACGTCAAAGGCCCTCAGTGCCGCGATGCGCCGAAGCACATTCCCCTTGCCCTGAAAATGCGCGACGCCATGGGCATCGTCCCGCGCCAGCCGCTCCTGATGGTCCGACATCCAGGCGGCCGGATAAAGAAACAGCGGCTGGGCTTTCACGAAAGCCTCAACGCCGGATTTCTCCAGAAGCTCGATCCGCACATCGAAGCAGCGCCCGGAATGCGGATCCGCCTTGCTCCAGGCATTGATGAGAACGAGCCTGTCGATAAGGCCGGGCCTGCGCAGCGCGATATCGAGGCCGATCAGACCGCCAAGCGCATGACCCATGAAGTGGAATTTCTCGAGGTTCAGCGCCGAGACGATTTCCAGCACATCATCCGCCATCGCCGATATGCCGCCATCCAGCGGCACCTCGCCGCCGGTCCTGCCGGTTCCGCGATGGTCGTAGGTGACGATCCGGAAATGATCGGCAAGGGCTTCGATCTGCGGCGTCCAATAGGAGCCCGATCCGCCCAGCCCCGATGACAGCAGGATTGTGGGCGCCTCAGGATCAGTCCGGCCATGAACCTCGAAATGCATCATCTGCCGTTTCGCCCTATTTGCCGATATGGGCGACGGTGGCGATTTCCACCAGCGCGTCTGGCTTTACGAGGCCGCACTGGATGCAATAACGCGCCGGCTTGTCGCCGGGGAAATATTCGGCATAGACCGTGTTGACGGCCTGGTAATTCGCCCAGTCGGTGATGAAGATATGGTTCATCGTCACGTCCTCCATCGTGCCGCCGGCGGTTTCGATGACGGACTTGATGGTTTCCAGAACATGGCGGGTCTGGGCGCTCGCATCGCCCACATGCACGACATTATTGTCCTTGTCGAAGGGCAGCGTGCCGGAAACGTAAACCACGCCATCGGCAAGGGTTCCCGGCGAAAAGGGAGCGATGGGTTTGCTGGTGCCGGCGGGCACGACGATCTTCTTCGGCATTTCGTTCTCCTCTTGTGGTTGGATATCAAGCGCTGACGGGTGCGGCCTGCGAGATGACGCCGCAGAAATCATTGACGGTGGCGACCCAGCCGAAAAATTTCTCGACATTGTAGACCGTCGCCTGCTGGATATAGTCCGGGCCCAGATGATGCGTGGCATCCTCCAGCATCACCCCGAAATATTCGAGGTGGAAGGCGTCGCGCAGTGAGCTTTCCACGCAGACATTGGTGGCGATGCCGACAAAGACCAGATTGCGGATGCCGCGCGCGCGCAAGACGCTGTCCATATTGGTGTTGAAGAAACCGCTATAACGCGTCTTCGGCACCAGAATATCACTGGGCTGCGGCTGCAGCTCGTCGACAATGGCATAGTCCCACGTGCCCTTGGCCAACAGCTGACCCTGTAGTTCCGGCCTTTTGCGCATCGTCTTCAGGGCGTTGGACTTGTGCCAGTTGGGCGAACCCGGGCCACCCGCCTCGACATAATCCTTGTCCCAGCCATTCTGGAAATAAATGACCTGAACACCCGCCGCCCGCGCGGCATCCAGCGTCTTCTTGATGTTGGCGATGGTGCCCTTGGCCCCGGAAATATCGAAACCGGCCAGATCGACATAACCGCCCTCGGTCGAGTAGGCGTTCTGCATATCAACCACAACAACGGCGGTCTCGCTGGGTTTCAGAGTGATCGGCTCCGGCCTTGCGGGAAGCGTCACGCTTTCCGAACGGCTTTCCGGCCCCTTGTAACCCGCCACGACGGCTTCACTCATTCCGCAGCCTCCAGTGCAGCCTGAACATGCGCGCGGCTCTTCATCAGCGGCTGCACATATTTGCCGAATTTCTCGACGCCTTCGAGGAAATCATCAAAGGTCAGCATCACGCCGCCCGTTCCCGGCACTTCGCTCATCTCGTCCAGCATCGCCGCCACTTCCTCATAGGAGCCGATCAGCGTTCCCATGTTGATGTTGACCGCCGAGACGGGATTGGACATGTGCCGGACATTGGTGTCGGAGCCTGATTTGGTATCGACGGCGCTTTGCAGGCCGAGCCACTTGATCGCGTCCTCATCGGCACCCGCTTTGTAATGCTCCCACTTCGCCCAGGCATCCTCGGATTTTTCCTCGGCAAGGATCATGGTCAGCACGACGGACTTAACCTCGCGGCCGGTCTTTTCCGTTGCCGCCAGCAGCCGCTCATTGGTGGGGGCGAAAGCTTTCGGCGTATTGACGCCGACACCGAAGCAGAAGCTGTAATCGGCGAACTTGGCCGAAAACGCCATTCCGGAATTGGAAGAGCCGGCGCAGATGAGTTTGACGTCGCCCTGCGGAACCGGCTTCATGCGGCAATCGTCCATCTGGAAGAACTTGCCCTTGTAGTCCGATTGTCCGTCTGTCAGCAGCTCTTTCAAGATGGAAGTATATTCGCCGAGATATTCGTAGCGGTCGCCGAAATAATCGTCGCCCGGCCAGAGCCCCATCTGGCTATATTCCGGCCGCTGCCAACCAGTAATAAGATTGATGCCGAAACGGCCGCCGGAAATGGAATCGATGGTCGTCGCCATGCGGGCAACGATGGCCGGCGGCATGACCAGCGTTGCGGCCGTGCCGAACAGCTTGATCTTGGAGGTGACAGCGGCAAGGCCCGCCATCAGCGTGAAGGATTCCAGATTATAGTCCCAGAACTCGGTCTTGCCGCCAAAACCGCGCAGCTTGATCATCGACAGCGCGAAGTCGAAACCATATTGCTCCGCCTTCAAGGTGATCGCCTTGTTCAGGTCGAAACTCGGTTTGTATTGCGGCGCGTTTTCTGACAGCAGCCAACCATTGTTCCCGATCGGGATAAAAACACCAACTTCCATCTTGCTGTTCCCTTTTTTGCATCAGGTGTCTCCTGACTTGGCAAAAGAGTAGCAGGTTCTGTGCCAGACCAAATAAAATAATTTTATCAAATGGATAAAATTTTGGAGGCGAATTATTTTTACCAAAAGATAAAAACTTTATCATTTGATAAAATTATTTGCCTGTTTATTCGGCAAATATCGAACGCAATCTGCGGGAAATGGGCGGCTCTTACATCGGTCGCGGAGCGTTGCGCGGCATCCCAAAACCTCCCTCCGTCATGCCGGCCTTGAGCCGGCATCCAGCCACGGCGCGTCTGCGCCGTGAGGAATGAGTCTTTTGCGATCAAGGACTTGATCGCGCTGGACCCCGGATCAAGTCCGGGGTGACGTAGTGAGGTGCTAAAACCCGGCCAAACATCCATGCACACGTAGCATTACAACCGCCCTGAGAGAAGCTGCCGCAAAGCTATGCCAAAATCTCAGGCGAGGCGTTGCCGCGCATAGGCATGCACGGCCCGGAAAGCGGCTTCCGCACCGGCGATGACCCGCTCTTCCTCTTCGACCGTCAGCGAAATCTCATCGAGAGCGGCGGTGAAAGTGCGCCAGTGCAGGCCGCGTCCTTCCGGGGCGCCGGCCAGATGGCGCGCGCCGAAGTCTTCATTCAGACCAAGCTTGGCCGCATCCTTCAGCAGGAAAGCAGCGCCCAGATTGGAGCCTTCAACCACATAAAGCCAACCCATGGCCTCCGGCAGATCGAACGGCGTTTCACCGGTGAAGCGCGGCTCGGCGGTTTCGGGAATGGCAAGACCGAGATCGGCAAGGTCCTGCTCGATCATGGAGAGACGGCGGCGGCCCTTGAGATCGGGAAGCAGGCCATCGAGCGTCGCATTGGAAAAGAAGACATCGAGGTCACGATGGAAAAGATATTGCGTTTCCACGAATTTGCCGAAGTTCTCCCGGCTCTCGAACGGCTTCGATGCCATGATGAAGGCATCGAGATCGCCATGCGCGCCGCGCGTCGCAGCTTTCAGGCGCTTGACGCGGCTCTGCTCGATGTCTGCTACAGGCGCTGACGGCTCCGCAATGGTCATGATGATGGTCCCTTTATCCCTAATATTCAGATTGCTGATAAAAATCTTTACTCCAACAGTCAAATTTTATTTTCGCATTTATCCGCTCGCCCTGCAAAAAGCATAAGCCCGCTGTCGCCACGGTAAAGCAGCCTCCCTGCCCCTGTACAACCCTTCCATCCCAACGCCTCGCAGCATTGCCGCTCAACGCACGACGAAGCGAATTCCTCGCTTCCCATCTCCCGAACAATCAAACTGCAATTACCTCTTTACAACTAACATGTCAGAGCGTTATCAATGCATAATCACCTTCGAGGAGCATCTTACTTGACCCAGAAATTTGGCCTTTCGGCAGCCCTGACCACTCCCTTCAAAAAGGACGGAACGGTCGATATCGACGCCATGATCGCCCATGCCCGACGCTGCCTTGAAAATGGCTGCGACAGCGTCACACTCTTCGGCACCACGGGCGAAGGATGCTCCGTCGGCAGCCGTGAACGGCAGGTCATTCTCTCCCGCTTCATCGAGGCCGGCGTTGCGCCTTCCCGTCTGGTCACCGGCGTTCTGGTGGATTCCATCGAGGACGCCGCCGACCAGTCGGCCGAGGCCCTGAAGGCCGGCGCCCGCAATATTCTTCTCGCCCCGCCCTCCTATTTCAAGAATGTCGGCGATGACGGCCTGTTTGCCTGGTTCTCGGCGGTGTTCGAAAAGATCGGCAAGGGCGCTCGCGACATTCTCGTCTACAACATCCCTTCCGTGACCATGGTGACATTGTCGGTCGAGCTGGTTGGACGGCTGAAAAAGGCATTCCCCGGCATCGTCACCGGCGTCAAGGATTCCTCCGGCAACTGGAGCCATACCGAGCGCCTGCTGAAAGAACATGGCGATCTCGCCATCCTGATAGGCGATGAGCGCGATCTGGCGAAGGGTGTTCGCCTCGGCGGTCAGGGCGCGATCTCCGGCGTCGCCAATTTCCTGACACAGGAAGTCCGCGCCATGGCCGTCGACGGCAAGGACGACAAGCGCGTCGAAGATCTTGTTGTGGAACTTCTGAAATTCCCGGTTACACCAGCGGTCAAGGTGCTGGTATCACACACGACAGGGGAAAATATCTGGTCGGACGTGCGCGCACCGCTCGTCGCCATTTCACCGGAGGACCGGCGGCAGATCGAAGGCGCGTTCGATTCGCTGTTTCGCAGGCAGGCCGCCTGAACAGACCTTGAAAGGTTGAGCATGGAAGATACCGGCGAACAGACATTGCGGGAACGGGCGTATGAAAGCTTTACGCATCACCTTCTCTCGCGCGACGTTCGCCCGGGGCAGTTCATCTCGCAACGCCGCCTCGTGGAGTTGACGGGTCTGCCGCTGGGGGCGATCCGGGAGGCCATTCCGCGGCTGGAGGCGGAAGGCCTTATCAAGACCGTGCCGCAGCGGGGGTTGCAGGTCGCCCATATCGACCTCAATCTCATCCGCGAGGCGTTCCAGTTCCGCATCTTTCTCGAAAAGGAGGCTGTCGCGCTTTTTACCCGCTCGGCCTCCGACGAGGCAATCGCAAAGCTTTTAAAACAGCATCGCGACATTGCCGAAGCGGCTGAAAATGGCGGGGAATCGCCGGAACTGGACGAGCATGCGCAGCAGGTGGACTGGGGCATGCACGATGCCTTCATCGATGCGCTCGGCAATTCGATCATCTCGAACGCCTACCGGGTCAATTCCATCAAGATGCGCCTCATCAATCAGGAGCGCTTCCGCATCGCCGGCCACGTGAAGTCGGTGATGAAGGAACATCTCGCCATTCTCGAGGCCATCGAGAGGCGATCCGTCGAAGACGCCGTGGAGCGGCTGACCGCCCATATCCGCAACGCAAGGGACAGGGCGCTGGCGGTTTAGGGCAATTCCGGCAGGGACTGAAGAGGGTTCTGCGCCGGGATTGCAGGAAAATAAGCAACAAGCCGGGGTGAGGAGAATTTCCGGCTAATCTGGAGGAGAACTGACATGACGCATTCATTGCTCAACCCCACGCGTCGCGCCTTTCTGGCAGGCACGGCGGCGCTTGGCGGCGGCGCGATGCTCGGCATTCGCCCGGCATCGGCAGCGGTGAACTGGAAAAAACACGCCGGCACCACGCTTGAGGTCAATCTCGTCAAAAGCCCGCGCAGCGAAACGCTGATCAAATATCTCGGCGAATTCGAAGAGCTGACCGGCATCAAGGTCAATGCCGAAGCAACCCCGGAACAGCAGCAGCGCCAGAAGGTCGTGATCGAGCTTTCCTCCGGCAAGCCGAGCTTCGATGTGGTGCATCTGAGCTACCACGTGCAGAAGCGCCAGTTTGAAAAGGGCAAATGGCTCGCCGATATCAGCGGCTTCCTCAAGGATCCGTCGCTGACAGACCCTTCGCTTGCGGAGAAGGATTTTGCCGAGGCCGGCATGCTGTTTGCCAAGGATAGCGACGGCGTGCTGCGCTCGCTGCCCTTCTCGGTGGATTACTGGATCGTCTACTGGAACAAGGAGCTCTTCGAAGCCAAGGGCCTGAAATACCCTGAGACCTTCGAGGAACTGGTGACGGCGGCGGAAAAGATCACCGATCCCGCAACCAACACCTATGGTTTCGTTGCCCGTGGCCTGAAGAACGCCAATACCCCCGTCTGGACCTCGCTGATGCTGGGTTACGGCGCAAAGCCCATCGGCGCGGATGGAAAGGTCAACACCGAGTCCAAGGAGGCGGTTGAAGCGGCCAAGCTCTATCAGCGCCTGATGACCAAAGCCGCTCCTCCCGGCGTCTCCGGCTTCAACTGGGCGGAAGCGCAGTCGGCCTTCCTGCAGGGCAAAATCGGCATGTGGTTCGATGGCGTCGGCTTCGCACCGCCAATCGAGAACCCGGAAAAATCCCGCGTCGTCGGCAAGGTCGGTTACGGCGTCATGCCGAAGGGCCCGGCAACCCAGGCCGCCGGCACCTTCGGCGATGGTCTTGGTGTTGTCGAAGCCAGCAGCAAGAAGGAAGCCGCCTATCTCTTCTGCCAA
Organism: Agrobacterium sp. 16-172Ci; assembly: GCF_053522725.1. Classification (NCBI taxonomy): domain Bacteria; kingdom Pseudomonadati; phylum Pseudomonadota; class Alphaproteobacteria; order Hyphomicrobiales; family Rhizobiaceae; genus Agrobacterium; species Agrobacterium sp. 16-172Ci. The sequence goes on along the minus strand of NZ_JBNWBW010000042.1, from coordinate 7,433 downwards.
TGGGCGATCTCGCATGAAATGGGTGCGCGTCTCCTGCAGGCCGGTGCCGGCGTTCCCTTCCGCCAGTCCATCCTCGAAGACCAGAAGGTGCGCGAAGGCGTAAAAATGCCGGCCGCCTGGCTGGATGCCGTTGTCGGTTCCGGCAAGGTCTCGCAGCTTGCGCTGCCCGTCATCATTCCGGTGACGGAATTCCGCGACATCTACGGCGTCGGCCTCACCAATATGATCGGCGGCGCGGACCCGGCAGCCGAACTCAAGAAGGCGACGGAACAGTTCGCACCCGTTCTGGCGCGTAGCGAGGGATAATGGCCTCCGTGAGCATCGAAAACACCAAAACAGGCGTCAGTCGTAAAGAAGGGAGCAGGCCGGCAAGGCTTGCTCCCAACTACTGGCCCTTTGTCATACCGGCACTTGTCGTCATATCAGCCGTGATCGTTTTTCCATGGGTGTTCACCCTCTGGATGAGCGCACATCGCTGGACGCTCGGACAGGAGCAGAGCTTTATCGGTTTCGAGAACTACATCCGGCTCGCCAGCGACGCCCGGTTCTGGGAATCGCTCTGGCACACGCTCATCTATACCGTGCTGTCGGTCGTCGCCCCACTGTTCCTCGGAACATTGGCGGCGCTGGTTTTCGATGCGCAGTTTCCGCTGCGCGGTTTTCTGCGCGGCGTCTTCGTCATGCCGATGATGGCGACCCCGGTCGCCATCGCGCTCGTCTGGACCATGATGTTCCACCCGCAGCTCGGTGTCCTGAACTATCTGCTCTCCTTCATCGGCATCGGCCCGCTGGAATGGATCTACAACCAGTCCACCGTCATCCCCTCTCTGGTGCTGGTGGAAACCTGGCAATGGACCCCGCTCGTCATGCTGATCGTGCTCGGCGGACTGGCCGCCGTGCCGCGCGAACCCTATGAGAGCGCCGAAATCGACGGCGCCAATGCCTGGCAGAAGTTCCGTTATCTCACCATGCCGATGATTGCGCCGTTCCTGATGATCGCCGTCATCATCCGCTCCATCGACGCCGTCAAAAGCTTCGACATCATCTACGCGATGACCCAGGGCGGACCCGGCACCGCGTCCGAAACCATCAACATCTATCTCTATAATACGGCGTTCGCCTATTACGACATCGGTTACGGCTCGGCCATGGCCGTCGTCTTCTTCATCATCATCGTGGCGCTCTCCTTCGTGCTTCTGATGGTGCGCCAGCGCTCGCAATGGAACGAGATGGAGGATCGCTGATGTCTGCAAAAATCCTGAAACGCAAGACGGTTGATCGCATCGGCCTGTTCTTCGTGGCGCTGGTGATGATCTCACCGGTCATCCTGTTCTTCATCTGGATGATCTCGCTGTCGCTGAAATATGAAATCGACAACGGCGCCTATCCACCGATCCTCATTCCCGAACGTTTCGCCTGGTCGAACTATGTGAAGGTGTTCGAGGAAAACAACTTCTTCCTCTATTTCTGGAACTCGGTCCTCGTCACCGGTGCGGCCACTATTCTCGCGCTCGTCATCGGCGTGCCCGCCGGTTATGGCATCGCCCGGCTGAAGGCGGAAAAGTCGGCGGTCGTCATCATGATCGCCCGCATGACGCCCGGCCTCTCCTTCCTCATTCCGCTGTTCCTGCTGTTCCAATGGCTGAACCTGCTCGGCACGCTCTGGCCGCAGATCATCATCCATCTTGTCGTGACCGTTCCCATCGTCGTCTGGATCATGATCGGTTATTTCGAGACCACGCCTAAAGAGCTGGAAGAGGCGGCAAGCATCGACGGCGCATCCTCCTGGCAGGTGTTCCGGCTGGTGGCGCTGCCGATTGCCAAGCCCGGCATCGTCGTCTCCTTCATCCTCGCGGTCATCTTCTCCTGGAACAACTTCGTCTTCGGCATCGTGCTGGCCAGCCGTGAAACCCGCACCCTGCCGGTCGCGGTCTACAACATGCTGTCCTTCGAACAGGTGAGCTGGGGTCCGCTTGCCGCCGCAGCTCTGATCGTGACGCTGCCGGTGCTGCTGCTGACCATGTTCGCACAGAAACAGATCGTGGCGGGTCTCACCGCCGGCGCCGTCAAGGGCGGCTGAACCAAACAAATCATAACGGGAACCTGCACATGGCACCGGTCAATATCCAAAATGTCCAGAAGCGCTTCGGCGCGGTCAACATCATCCATGGCATCGATATCGACATCAAGGATGGCGAATTTGTCGTGCTCGTCGGCCCTTCCGGCTGCGGCAAATCCACGCTGCTGCGCATGATCGCCGGGCTCGAAGAGCTGAGCGACGGCGAAATCCACATCGGCGCACGCGAGGTCAGCCACCTGCCCGCCCGTGACCGCGATATCGCCATGGTCTTCCAGAACTACGCGCTTTATCCGCACATGACGGTCAAGGACAATATGGGCTTCGCGCTGAAGCTGAAGAAGGTGAGCGCCGAGGAAACCAAGGCGAAGGTGGACAGGGCCGCCGCCATTCTGGGGCTGGAAAAGCTGCTGGACCGTTATCCGCGCCAGCTTTCCGGCGGCCAGCGCCAGCGTGTCGCCATGGGCCGCGCCCTGGTGCGCGATCCGCAGGTCTTCCTGTTCGATGAGCCGCTTTCCAACCTCGACGCCAAGCTGCGCGTGCAGATGCGCGGCGAGATCAAGGCCATGCACCAGCGCATCGGCACCACCACCATCTACGTTACCCACGACCAGGTGGAAGCCATGACCATGGCCGACAAGATCGTGGTGCTGCATGATGGCGTCATCGAGCAGATCGGCGCGCCGCTGGAGCTTTACGACAATCCCGCCAATCTCTTCGTTGCCGGTTTCATCGGTTCACCCGCCATGAATTTCATTCGCGGCCGGGTGGAGGAAGGTGTGTTCCGCACGGCGAAGGGCCTCAGCCTGCCGCTGCCCGCCAATGCCGATATCGGCAAGCTGGGCGGCCGTGACCTCGTCTACGGCGTGCGGCCGGAACATATCCGCGCCGCTGAGAGTGGCATTGAAGGCCGGGTCGAACTGGTCGAAGGCACCGGCTCGGAAATCTATGCCAAGCTGAATTGCAAGGGCGACGAGATCGCCTGCCTGTTCCGCGAGCGCCTCAAAGTCCGCTTCGGTGATACGATCCGCATTGCCATCGATCCGGCAACCGTGCATCTGTTCGACAAGGACAGCGGCAAGCGTATCTGACAGGTGACAGGAGTGAACAGCATGGCAGACAGACAGGGCGGCAAGCATGTGCTCTGCGTGGGTGCCGCTGTGCTGGACACCCTGTTTCGTGTGCATGACATGCCGAAGGGCGAAGGCAAGGTCCTGCCCTATGAGATGCTGCAGATTGCCGAAGGCATGGCGTCCAGTGCTGCCTATGCCGTTCATCGCATGGGGGGTCGCGCTAGCCTCTGGGGCGCGGTGGGCGATGACGAAACCGGCACCCGCATCCTGCGCGATCTCAGTGAAAGCGGCATCGACACATCAGGCATGACGGTTGCGCCCGGCGCACGCTCGGCCCTGTCGACGATCATCATCGATGACCGGGGAGAACGGCTGATCGTGCCTTTTTACGATCACCGACTGCATGAGAAAAAACGCACCTGCACGCCGGAGGATATTGCCCCCTTTGATGCCGTTCTGGTTGATGTTCGCTGGCCGGAACTGGCGCGCGATGTTCTGACGGTGGCACGCGCGCTTGGCAAACCCGCCATTCTGGATGGCGACGTTGCTCCGGTAGAGACGCTTGAAAAGCTCGCTCCCGCCGCAACCCATATCGTCTTTTCCGAACCCGCCGCCGCCCGGCTCACCGGACTTGAAACGGTGAAGGACATGCTGCCGATGCTGCATTCCCGCTACCCGCAGACCTTCATCGCCGTCACCGCCGGTCCACTAGGCTGCTGGTGGACGGAAGCCGGCGATCCCACGGTGCATTTCCAGACGACCATGCAGGTTAAGGCAGTCGATACCCTGGCGGCGGGCGATATTTTCCACGGCACGTTTGCACTTGCGATGGCTGAGCGCATGGAAAGCCGCGCGGCCATCCGCCTCTCCTCCGTTGCCGCCGCGCTGAAATGCACGATCTTCGGCGGCCGCATCGGCGCACCAACGCGCGAAGAGACGGAAGACGCGATGCGCCAATGGCTGGAGCGTGAAGGCGAACCCGCGCTGCGCGCCTCCTGAGCGCATCCATTGCCCGCATAAAACTATTCCATTTTTGCGATGCCGTTTCGCGGCGAAGTAGTCTAACGTCAAGTCAGAGCAAAGCTTTTCGCAAGCCGCGCCTTTTCCACCTTGAGCCCGTATTCCGCAAAAGTGATCGCCCGATGCATCAGACGACCCGCCCGAGACTGCGCGATATCGGTTTCCGGCCCGGCCATTTCGAGACCGGCCCGCTCAACGCCATCACCGATGTCGAAGGCGTGACCATCGGCCATTCGACCGTCATCGAAGGCGACACGATCCGCACCGGTGCAACCGCGATCCTGCCGCATGGCGGCAACCTGTTTCAGAACAAGCTGCCCGCCGCCTTCGCCGTCTATAACGGCTTCGGCAAATTTGCGGGTTCCACCCAGATCGAGGAACTCGGCGAACTCGAAACACCCATCATCCTCACCAATACGCTGGCAACTGGCCGGGCCATCGAGGCGATCAACCGCCATACGCTGGCACAGCCGGGCAATGAGAAAGTCGTCTCGATCAATGCCGTCGTTGGCGAAACCAACGATTCCCGCCTGAACGACATCCGTGCCGGCCGCCCAACCATCGAGGAAATTTCGGCCGCGCTGCAAAACGCGGCCACAGGCCCGGTGGCCGAGGGCGGCGTGGGTGCCGGAACCGGCACGGTGGCCTTCGGCATGAAAGGCGGCATCGGCACCGCATCCCGCATCGTTACCATCGCCGGAACGACCTACACGCTCGGCATTCTCGTGCAGTCGAACTACGGCGGCCATCTGCTTGTCTGCGGCGCGCCCTATGTCAGCCCTGACCACAAGGACAAAGACGGCTCGATCGTTATCATTGTGGCAACCGATGCGCCGCTCTCCTCCCGCAATCTGAAGCGTCTGGCGGCCAGAAGCTTCGGCGGTCTGGCGCGCACGGGTGCAGCACTCAGCAATGGTTCCGGCGATTATGCGCTGGCATTCTCCACCGATGAGCGGCTGCGCCGAACGCCCGCACGCCGCAAGGCCGTCGCAGACTATCCAGAACTTTCCAACGATGCGATTTCGCCGCTCTTCGAAGCCGCGATAGAGGCGACGGAGGAGGCGATCCTCAATTCGCTCTGCGCGGCAGAAACGACAACCGGCTTCAATGCCGGCACCCGCAAGGTCTCCACGGTCGAGGCCATTTCCATCGACGCGCTTAAAACCCTTCTTTCAGCCTGACTTTTCCAGACGGAGTTTTCATGACTAGCCAATCCGGTCGCATCGTTTACGTCAACGGCGAATTCCTGCCCGAAGCGGACGCCCGCCTTTCCATCTTCGACCGCGGTTTCCTGTTCGGCGACGGCATTTATGAAGTCACCTCGGTTCTGGAAGGCAAGCTGATCGACAGTGACCTGCACATGGCCCGGCTGGAGCGCAGCGCCCGCGAAATCGACGTGACCCTGCCGGTCACGACGAAGGAAATCGTTGAAGCGGAACGCCGCCTGATTGCCGACAACAACCTCGTCGAAGGCATGATCTACCTGCAGCTGACGCGAGGTGCTGAAGACCGCAACTTCCTGTTTTCCGCCGATCTGAAGCCGACGCTGGTCATGTTCACCCAGGCCAAGAAGCTGATCGGCACCCCGGTCGAGGAAGCCGGCATCGCCGTCAAATCGGTTCCCGACCAGCGCTGGGAACGCCGCGACATCAAGACCGTCTGCCTGCTGCCGCAGGTCATGGCCAAGCGCATCGCCAAGGCCGAGGGTTGTGACGAAGCCTGGATGATCGAGGATGGTTTCGTTACCGAAGGCGCTTCCTCCACCGCCTACATCATTACCGGCGACAAAAAGATCGTCACCCGCGGCAACAGCAACAAGACCCTGCCCGGCTGCACCCGCCTCGCCGCCCTGCAATTGGCCAGGGAAGCCGGCTTCACGCTGGAAGAACGCCCTTTCACGCTGGAAGAGGCGCTGAATGCCGACGAAGCCTGCCTGACCAGCGCCTCCAACTTCGTTGTCTCTGTAACGAAGATCGACGGCAAGCCGGTTGGCAATGGCAAGCCCGGCCCGCTCGTCAGCCGTCTGCGCGCGCTCTATCTGGAAAACGCCCGCCGCACCGCGATTTAAGCAAACATCAGCCTTCGAGAACCGCCCATATACGCTCGACAACGGGCCGGCGGTTCTCCTTGGAACGATAGAGCCGGATATCGACGGCAATATCGAAACTGTCATCGGCGGCACGCACCAGCGCGCCGCTGTCCAGCTCCTGCCGCATCAGGCTTTCCGGCACCCAGGCGACACCCCAGCCGGCCATCGCCATGGCTTTCAGCCCCACCGACATGCTGCCCTCATGCACCCGCTCGAATTGCGGCAGGCGCGCGCTCAGCAGATCGCGCAGCAACGGCCCGAAGAACGAAGCCTTTTCATAGTCCAGATAGGCGAATGGTTTTCGTGCATTTTCCATGAGTTCATGCAGCGGTGAACCTTCTTTCGCCGGCGCGGAAACGGGAATGATGTTTTCCGCACCCAGCACGCGGAACTCGAAGGTCTGCGCATCGAGCAGCATCGGCACTTCGGGATGGGCATAGGTCAGAAGGAAATCGCTCTGCCCGTCCACCAGCGAATTAAGGTTTTCCTCCATACTCCCGGAATCAGGCCTCAACACTGAAAACAGCGGTCCCGCCTTTTCGTTCACCCGTTTCAGCCAGTCGGGAAAGAAGGTGAAGGACAGGGTATGCAACGCCGTCAGCCGCACCGTTCTGGCATCCGCTCCCTCTTCCTGAAGAAGCGTGCGCCGGGCATGATAAAGCTGCTTCAGCGTCTCCTGCGCCACCGGCACGAATTTCACGCCCGCCTCGGTCAGCCGGGAAGGATAGGAGGCGCGGTCAACCAGCGTCGCGCCCACCCAGGCCTCCAGCTGCTTGATACGCCGGCTGAAGGCGGATTGCGTCACATGCCGCTCATCCGCCGCCTTCGAGAAATTGAGCGTTCCGGCCAGCGCCAGGAAATCCTCGAGCCATTTGACTTCCAAGGGCCTGTTCTCCCACAAAGATGTTGTCCCGGCCTGCCGGGAACACGGGTCTTTATTAGGAGCAATGGAAGCTGATTGAAACCCACTAGAAACTTCGGACTGTGAGGAAACAGCCCGAGCCTCGCTCTCGTCATCCTTGGGCTTGTCCCAAGGATCTAAGCACGTCAACAAAATCAATCGCTTGCAGATCCTCGGGACAGGCCCACTGCTGTCCGGTTTAAATTTGGTGGACATGGCGCACGGTGTTGATTCTACTCGTATTCGAGCGTTTGGCGACGATCTCGGACACGA
>NZ_JBNWBW010000041.1:0-29160 GCF_053522725.1 Agrobacterium sp. 16-172Ci | reverse complement strand
CGGAAATACGGCCGCCTGCCTGCATAGGCCGGGATGCGCATCCCGGCCTATGCATCAAGTAAACCACAATACGTCCACACAAGTCCGGGGTGACGGAGTACGGTGTTGCCGTTAACGCCAAAATGTAGCAGGCGGACTCCAGCACCAAACAAATTGGGCAGGCCTTTCCTTCAAACAAAAAAGCGCCGTCTCCGGCGCTTTTTTCTTGATGCTATCCTAATCAGATCGACGCGGCCCGCGCCTTCGTCGTCACGGCGAACGCCTTCTGCACATAGCTGTCGCGATCATAGACATCGTCGAAGAACTGCACCTTGCCGTCCTTGTCCGGCCAGGCGGTGAAATAGGCCACGTAGACCGGAACCTTCTCCGGCACCTGCACGGCGCGGTTCTTGCCGGATGCGATCTGCTCTCCGACCTTGTCGACGCTGGTGCCGAGAACGGCGGCGGCCATGCGGCGCGGATCGACCAGACGGATACAGCCATGGCTCAGCGCCCGCATGTCGCGGTTGAAGAAGCTCTTGGCAGGTGTGTCATGCATGTAGATGGCATGCGCATTGGGGAACAGGATTTTCAGGTCGCCCAGCGCATTGTCGCTGCTCGGCGGCTGGCGCACGGAAACGGCATTGGTGGAGCCATACCAGTTGACGCTGGTGGAGGAGACGGCACGACCGCCCACCTGCACCTCATAACCCAGCCGGTCGAGATAGGACGGATCGCGGCGCAGCTTCGGCAGCATCTCGTTGACGATGATCGACTGCGGCACGCCCCAATAGGGGTTGAACTCGACGGTCTGGATTTCATCCTGGAAGAAATAGGTCTGGTTGGCCTTGGAGCCGACGACCACCTTCATGCCGAACTGTTCCACGCCGTCATTGTGGTAATAGGCCATGAAAGCGGGCTGGTTGATGAAGACATAACGCTGGCCGAGATCGGCCGGCAGCCAGCGGACCTGCTCCATGGCCACCTGTACCTTGGCGATCTTCGCGTCATTGCTTTCACCGACCATGGCGCGCACGGTGGCGCGGCCGATCACGCCATCGGGTTTCAGGCCGTTTTCGCTCTGGAACGCCTTCACCAGATCGACGAGATCGGGCGTATAGTCCGGTGTCTGCTGGTAAGCGGAAATGATCGCGGCATGTTCGGCCTTGAAGGCGGGCGAAGCGCGATGTTCGATGGCTTTGACGACATTGGCCATATCCGCGCTGCTGTTGCCGGGCTTCAGCACCAGATCGGCGGGAACGCGGACGACATGCGCCGCATCGCCCTCACCGCGCAGACGGGCAAGCTCCGCCTTCAGCGCCAGATATTCGGCGCTAGACGGTTCGCGGCTGCGCAGATAGGCGGCAACATCGGGGCTCAGGCCCGCAAGCTTCAGCACCGGTGCGAGGTTCACCGTCTTGCGCTTGAAATCGTGATAGCCGGAGAGCCGGTTCGGATCGACACGGCCACGGGCCGTATCCTGCACATAGGCGAGAACCTTGGCGGAAAGCGCCAGCTCGAACTGCATCTGCGCCCGCTGATAGGCGTCGGACACGGGCGCCGAGGCCGTCCCCACCGGCGTACCGGTCGCAGCCGCACCGGAAGCGTTGCTGATGCTGGCCGTCACATCCTTTGCCGGTGGCGAAATGCTGTAATCGGCCGGATCGAGGCCGCTTTCACCGACCGTCTCGAGAAAGGCGATGACAGCATTGGCGCGCGCGGTCAGCTCGCCTTCCGAAACCCAGAGCGTCTTGCCGCCGGCGCCGTAATAGGCTTCCAGCGCCTTGGCGATCTCGGGGGTGGCGCTGAATTTCAGATTGGCAAGGCCTTCACCGAAATTCGCCGTGTTCACCGCACGGGCCGTATCCGCCTTGTAGTCGTAATAGCGCGGGCCGGAAACACGCGGCAGCGGCTCGGGATCGGAAGCATCGGCACTTTGGCCTGCGCTCGATCCGGGGGGCGAGGTGACGATGCCGGCCGGCGGCAACTCACCGCGATCGCGCGCGATCTTGCCAGGGCCGCCGCGCAGGAGGTCCATCAGCGTTACCGCACCGGCGCTGCCGGGAAGAGCGGTGGAAACGGAAAGACCGAGAGCCAGCACCAGTGCTGCCGATGTTTTTCCAGATGTGACTTGCAATTTGATCCTCGTAGCACCCAGCACCGCCAGCGAAAGGGCGGGCATCAGTTTCATGCTTGTCTAGCCGATCGACGGCCCGTTGAAAAGAAAACGCGAAAAAGCCCACAACCGTGCCGAAATGAACCTTATGATACAGCCAAAGCCGTAAAAACGTAATTTCCAGAATTGGTGAGAATGGTTAAATTTCCATTTATTTCATTTACTTTGCCCTACCCCGCCAAACCTTCCGGGCGCCCCGGAAAGCCCTATTTTCCAGTCATTTTGCGTCGTAGTAAAAATGACACGCCGGCGCCTTTTTCACCCCGCGCCGCGCCTTACGGCGAAATCGCTTTTGTGCGGCGGGAAATATCTGCCTCCGCTGCATTGCAGCGCTTTCATTGCCGGCGCGATGATTCTATATATCGGCCGCGCAAGGCGGGCGAAGGCGCCGTTTTGGCGGAGGAAAACGAGTAAAAAGGCAAGATTGATGACAGCCACACGGACGGAAACCGATACATTTGGACCCATTGAAGTTCAGGCCGATCGCTATTGGGGCGCGCAGGCGCAGCGCTCGCTCGGCAACTTCAAGATCGGCTGGGAAAAGCAGCCCGCCTCTGTCGTTCGTGCGCTCGGCATTGTCAAGCAGGCCGCCGCACGTGCCAACATGGCGCTGGCAGGCCTCGACCCCAAGGTCGGTGACGCCATCATCGCCGCCGCGCAGGAAGTCATCGACGGCAAGCTGACCGAGCATTTCCCGCTCGTCGTCTGGCAGACCGGCTCCGGCACCCAGTCCAACATGAACGCCAATGAGGTGATTTCCAACCGCGCAATCGAGATGCTCGGCGGCGAAATGGGCACCAAGAAGCCGGTTCACCCCAACGACCACGTCAATATGAGCCAGTCCTCGAACGACACCTACCCCACCGCGATGCACATCGCCTGCGTGGAAGAGATCGTTCACCACCTGTTGCCCGCCCTCAAGCACCTGCACAAGGCGCTGGAAGCCAAGGTCAAGCAGTTCGAGAAGATCATCAAGATCGGCCGCACCCACACGCAGGATGCAACGCCGCTGACGCTCGGCCAGGAATTCTCCGGCTACGCCGCGCAGGTGGCGTCTGCCATCGCCAATATCGAAACCACCCTGCCAGCACTCTCCAAGCTCGCCCAGGGCGGCACGGCCGTCGGCACGGGCCTCAACGCCCCCATTGGCTTTGCCGAAAAGGTCGCCGAGGAAATCTCCAAGATTACCGGCCTGCCCTTCGTGACTGCGCCGAACAAGTTCGAAGCGCTCGCCTCGCACGATTCCATGGTCTTCTCGCACGGTGCGATCAATGCGGCCGCTGCTGCGCTCTTCAAGATCGCCAACGACATCCGCTTCCTCGGCTCCGGGCCGCGCGCCGGTCTCGGCGAATTGTCGCTGCCGGAAAACGAGCCCGGCTCGTCGATCATGCCGGGCAAGGTCAACCCCACCCAGTCGGAAGCGCTGACGCAGGTATGCGCCCACATCTTCGGCAACAATGCGGCGCTTTCCTTCGCCGGTTCGCAGGGCCACTTCGAGCTCAACGTCTATAACCCGATGATGGCCTACAACTTCCTGCAGTCGGTTCAGCTTCTGGGCGACGCGGCCGTCTCCTTCACCGACAATTGCGTCGTCGGCATCGAAGCCCGCGAAGACAACATCAAAAAGGGCGTCGAGAACTCGCTGATGCTGGTGACGGCGCTGAACAGCAAGCTCGGCTACGACATCTGCGCCAAGATCGCCAAGACCGCCCATAAGAACGGCACAACGCTGCGCGACGAGGCCGTTGGTGGCGGATACCTCACCAACGAGGAATTCGACCAGTATGTGCGCCCTGAGAACATGATCGGGCCGAAGTAAGCCTGTTGAATTTTGGTGGAATGCGGAACGGGCCTTCGGGCCCGTTTTTTTTGTTTGAAGTTAGCGGGTCGGACTTAAATGATCGACGCCCCATCTCGAAATGCCATGTTTGTCGCGGCTATCGCATCCACACTCCGTCACCCCGGACTAGATCCGGGGTCCAGCGCGATCAAGTCCTTGATCGCTTTAGACTCGTTCACGGCGCAGACGCGCCGTGGCTGGATGCCGGATCTAGTCCGGCATGACGGAAGAAAGCCATTCGCATAAACAAAAAAGGGCCGCTGTCGCGGCCCTCTTCATCTCATTCAAACCGTCAAACCAGCCGGCTCTGCTCCACCGCTGCTTCCACGAAGCTCGCAAACAGCGGATGCGGGTCGAGCGGGCGGCTCTTCAGTTCCGGGTGGTATTGCACGCCGATGAACCACGGGTGATCGGGATATTCCACCGTTTCCGGCAGGACACCATCCGGAGACATCCCCGAGAAGACCAGGCCGCATTCTTCCAGCCGGTCCTTGTAATCCACATTCACCTCATAGCGGTGACGGTGGCGCTCGGAAATATCCGTGGTGCCGTAGATTTCGGCGATCTTGGTGTCTTTCTTCAGCGCCGCCTTGTAGGCGCCGAGACGCATGGTGCCGCCGAGATCGCCCTTGGAGGAGCGCTTCTCCAGCTCGTTGCCCTTGACCCATTCGGTCATCAGGCCGACGACCGGCTCGGACGTCGGACCGAATTCGGTGGAGGAGGCATTTTCGATGCCGGCAAGGTGACGGGCCGCTTCCACGACCGCCATCTGCATGCCGAAGCAGATGCCGAAATAGGGCACGTTGCGCTCACGCGCGAACTGCGCCGCCATGATCTTGCCTTCCGAACCGCGCTCGCCGAAGCCGCCTGGCACCAAAATGCCGTTGACCTTTTCGAGATAGGGCGTCGGGTCTTCCTTTTCGAAGACTTCCGACTCGATCCACTCGAGCTTGACCTTGACGCGGTTGGCAAAACCACCGTGATGCAGCGCCTCGATGAGCGACTTATAGGCATCCTTGAGGCCGGTATATTTGCCGACGATCGCAATCGTGACCTCGCCTTCCGGCGTGCGAATGCGATTGCAGACCTCTTCCCAGGGCTCCAGACGCGGCTTCGGCGCCGGCTCGATGCCGAAGGCGGCCAGCACTTCCGAATCGAGGCCTTCCTTGTGGTAGGCAATCGGAACGTCATAGATGTTCGCCACATCCAGCGCCTGGATGACGGCGGAAGGACGCACGTTGCAGAACAGCGAAAGCTTGCGGCGTTCCGCTTCCGGGATTTCCCGGTCGGCACGCACCAGCAGGATGTCGGGATGAATGCCGAGCGCCTGCAGTTCCTTCACGGAATGCTGGGTCGGCTTGGTCTTCAATTCGCCAGCTGCCGGAATGTAAGGCATCAGCGTCAGGTGAAGATAGATCGCCGTGCCGCGCGGCAGATCGTTGCCGAGCTGACGGATCGCTTCCATGAACGGCATCGCCTCGATGTCACCCACCGTGCCACCGATCTCGCAGATGACGAAGTCGTAATCGTCATTGCCCTCGATCACGAAATCCTTGATCTCGTTGGTGACATGCGGAATGACCTGAACGGTTGCGCCGAGATAGTCGCCACGCCGTTCCTTGTCGATGATGTTCTTGTAGATGCGACCGGTGGTGATGTTGTCGGTCTTGGTGGCCGAACGCCCCGTGAAGCGCTCGTAATGGCCAAGGTCGAGGTCCGTCTCGGCACCGTCATCCGTCACGAACACTTCGCCGTGCTGTGTCGGGCTCATGGTGCCGGGATCGACGTTCAGATAGGGGTCGAGTTTACGAAGCCGCACCCGATAACCACGGGATTGCAACAAAGCTCCGAGTGCTGCCGCAGCGATGCCCTTGCCTAGAGAGGAGACCACGCCGCCTGTGATGAATACATATCGCGCCATGGGATTCACCGGATACCTTTTTACCTCTGATTCCGCCAGCCCAAATTTCATGCTTTCGAAAATTCGCTGTTGACGAATTTGCGATGGGTCACAGGCCGGAATGCGAACAAAAGAAAACCGGCAGGCTTTTGGCCTGCCGGAGCGTTAAATCAAAACCGGGCTTATTGACCGGTCGGAACTGCGTTCGGATCAGCGGGCTGCGCCGGGGCCGGAGCGGCCGTGCCGGAAGCGGCCGGAGCCGGGGTCGTCTGAGCCGGCGCGGCTGCACCATTGGTCGGAACGCCATTCTCAGCCGGAGCCGGCGTCGATGGCGTCGTCGCCGGGCCGAGCGTATCGAGAATGCCGTTACCCTGGCCCTGCGTGGCCGGAATACGGTTCAGAATGTCGGTCGGGCGCGATTCGTAGCGCGTCAGGAGACCGAGGCCGAGCGAGGTCGCGAAGAACAACGCGGCAAGGATCGCCGTGGTGCGCGTCAGCGCATTGGCCGTTCCGCGCGCGGACATGAAGCCCGAACCGCCGCCGATACCGAGGCCGCCGCCTTCGGAGCGCTGGATCAGGACCACGCCGACAAGCGCCAGCACGATCATGAGGTGAATAACAATCAAAACGGTCTGCATGACAATCCATTCCATGCCCCGCGCGGAGCACTACAAAGAAGGTTTCGCGGCTCTTTACATGAGGCGAAGGCTTATTCCAAGCCCCTTTCCCGCCATCTGTAACAGGAAAACCTGTCTCAGGCCGTCAGTTGCTCGTATGCCGCATAGATGGACAGGAAGTCTGAGGCTTTCAAGCTCGCGCCGCCGATCAGCGCGCCATCCACGTTCTCGACGCCCATCAGTTCCAGCGCATTGGCCGGCTTCACAGAGCCGCCATAGAGGATGCGCATGGTCTTGCCGGCCTCACCGAAGCGCTTGACGAGTTCGTCGCGCATGAAGGCGTGGGCCTCGCGCACATCGTCCACGGTGGGTGTCAGACCCGTGCCGATAGCCCAGACGGGCTCATAGGCGATGACGGTATTTTCGGCCGTCGCCTCATCCGGCAGGGAGCCGGCAAGCTGGCGCTTGAGGATATCGAGCGTCTGCCCCCCCTTGCGCTCATCCGCGGTCTCGCCAATGCAGACGATGGCAATGAGATCGGCCTGATGGGCGGCCACGGCCTTGGCGCGCACCAGATGATCCGTCTCTGCATGGTCGGTGCGGCGCTCGGAATGGCCGACGATGACATGGGTGCCGAAGCAGTCGGCGATCATCTCGGCGGAAATATCGCCGGTATGCGCGCCGGAGGCGTTCTGGTGGCAATCCTGCGCGCCGATCATCAGCGGGCTGTCATCGCACAGCGCCGTTGCCACGTAGAGCAATGTCGAGGGCGGGCAGATCAGCGCATCCACCTTTTCAGACAGTGCGCCCTTGACGCCCTCTGCCATGGCCTTGATCTGATCGAGCGAGGCACGGGTGCCGTTCATCTTCCAATTTCCGGCAACAAGCGGTCGAACATTCGGCGTCATGCGTATCCCATTCCCTTTGTCTTGAGGCCGCCTGTGGCGGCGCCCCTTCCCTCAGCCGTATCACGGCCCATAATCGCGACAGAAACGCTGCCGGAAATCCCGGGATATTCCTTTAACCTCAGCCGGCAACAAATGGTACAAAAAAGCGGCCCGAAGGTTCAAAACGACGGGCAATTTCTAAAAATTTGCCGTTACTGACCCAAGTCGAGGCCTTAGCGGCTCAAAATCCAGTTCAAAACCGCCCGCCAGTCGGTCATGCGCACCGGTGTGCCGTGGCTGCCACTCTCATACCGCGTGAACCGCGCCGGCTCGCCGGCCTTCAGCAAGGAACGGAAGATCGTGGCCTGCTGATCAGCAGAATAGACCTTGTCGGCGCTGCCATGGGTGAACCAGACCGGCTTCTTCGCCCTGGCAAAGACGCTTTTCGGAAAATCCGGATCGACCGCACCGCCGAGGATCGCCATGCCCTTGAGATTGGCGACGGCAGCCTTGTCGCGGCTGATGCCGTAGCAGATGAAGCTGCCCATGGAGGCACAGGTCAAAATGACAGGCTTGCCGCCCGATTTTTTGGCCGCATCGGCAATCAGCGCAGCAACATCGGCAACGCCGTTTTCATCGAAGGAGCGCACGCTCGGCACATAATAGGTGCCGCCATTGGCCACAGCGAGGTTTTTCAGCCGGTTGAAATTGCCGCCGAAGGTGTAGTCGTTCATGCCGAGCCGCCGGTCGCCGCCACGTCCGTGGATGAAGATGACCGTGAAGGCCTGCCCGCTTGCCGGCCCGACGCGGCCGACCTCAAGCGCCCTGCCCTCGACGGACATTGTTTCCAGCGCCTGCGCTTTCTTCGGCGTCATATCGACATATTGCCGTTTCACCCGCCGCTCCGGCACCTCGTCGCGGCCGTTGATATCGCGCATCTCCTGATAGTCGATGACTTCTGAAGCGCCGCCATCGGCGGTGGAAAGCACCGTCTGGGCGGAAAACAGTTCATCCTTGAACGGCCGCAGCGGCCCGTCGGAGGCGAAGGCTGCAACCGGCATGGCCGCAACAGTCAGGCTGAAAAGAGTACAAAACGTGAAATGAGCTGTGGACATGCCTTGGCTAACCGTTCATTCGTGGCTGCGAGACTTGCCATTGCAACCTCGCCAGCGCAATCCTCCTGTTGCGAAACCCTGACACAATCGTGGCATAGGATGCGCCGCGTCTGCCAGACGGGCCCACTTCAAATCGGACGGGAACCGCGTTTGGCGTTATGATTGACGCTACTGGCATAATGATTCGCATGGCGAAATTCTGACACACGCTTTTGAACTTTGGACATGATGGACGACAGCAACGATCTCTTCTCCGGTCTTCCGGCAGCACGAAACAGCGATACGGAAACGAACGAGGACGCCGCAAAGACGCCGGTGACCGCGGCCGCCAACGTGCCCGCCAACGCGAATGTGCAGCCGAAACCCGCAGCCGTTGCGGCCGTGACGCCGCCCGCCCCCGCATCACCATCCGGTGACGACTACGGCGCGTCCTCGATCCGCGTGCTCGAAGGGCTGGAGCCGGTGCGCATGCGCCCCGGCATGTATATTGGCGGCACCGATGAGAAAGCGCTGCACCATCTCTTCGCCGAAGTCATCGACAACTCCATGGACGAGGCCGTCGCCGGCCACGCCAATTTCATCGAGGTTCACCTCGACGCCGAAGGTTTCCTGACGGTCACCGACAATGGCCGCGGCATTCCGGTGGAAAACCACCCGCAGGTGCCCGGCAAGTCGACGCTCGAAGTCATCATGACCAAGCTGCATGCCGGCGGCAAGTTCGACGGCAAGGCCTATGAGACATCGGGCGGCCTGCACGGCGTCGGCGTTTCCGTGGTCAATGCGCTGTCCGATCTTCTCGAAGTGGAAGTGGCCCGTAACCGCAAGCTTTACCGCCAGCGTTTCTCGCGCGGCCTGCCGATCGGTCCGCTGGAAGAGCTGGGCGACGTGCACAATCGCCGCGGTACCCGCGTGCGTTTCCATCCTGATCCGCAGATCTTCGGCGACCACGCAAAATTCGAACCGGCCCGCATCTTCCGCATGGCCCGCTCCAAGGCCTATCTCTTCGGCGGCGTCGAAATCCGCTGGAGCTGTGATCCCGGCATGGTGCCGGCCGGCGGTGAAATCCCCGAAAAGGCCGTGTTCCATTTCCCAGGCGGCCTGAAGGATTATCTTGCCGCCACGCTTGGCAAGGAATTCACCGTCACCCGCGAGATTTTCTCCGGCCGCACGGAAAAGACCGGCGGCCACGGCGCGCTGGAATGGGCCGTCACCTGGTATGGCGGCGATACGCAGATCCATTCCTATTGCAACACCATTCCCACGCCCGAAGGCGGCACGCATGAGGCCGGCCTGCGCATCGCGCTTACCAAGGGCCTGAAGAATTATGCGGACCTGACGCAGAACAAGCGCGCCAAGGACATCACCACCGATGACGTGATGATCTCCGCCGCCGGCATGCTCTCCGTCTTCATCCGCGAGCCGGAATTCGTCGGCCAGACCAAGGACAAGCTCGCAACCGTCGAGGCCCAGCGCATCGTCGAAAACGCGCTGCGCGATCCCTTCGACCATTATCTCGCCGGCAATCCGGGCGAAGCGGCGAAGCTGCTCGACTGGGTGATCGAGCGCGCCGAAGAGCGCCTGCGCCGCCGCAAGGAAAAGGAAGTCAACCGCAAGACCGCCGTGCGCAAGCTGCGCCTGCCCGGCAAGCTGGCGGATTGCGCCCAGAACACCGCAGAAGGGGCTGAGCTTTTCATCGTCGAGGGCGACTCGGCCGGCGGCTCGGCCAAGCAGGCGCGCAACCGCGCCAACCAGGCCATCCTGCCGCTGCGCGGCAAAATCCTGAACGTCGGCAGCGCCAGCCGCGAAAAACTCTCCGCCAACCAGCAGATCGCCGATCTCATCCAGGCCCTCGGCTGCGGCACCCGCACCAAGTACCGCGAAGAAGATTTGCGCTATGAGCGCATCATCATCATGACCGATGCCGACGTCGACGGTGCCCATATCGCCTCGCTGCTCATCACCTTCTTCTATCAGGAAATGCCGGAACTCATTCGCGGCAATCACCTCTATCTGGCAGTGCCGCCACTCTACGTCATTCGCCAGGGCGCCAAGAGCGCCTATGCCCGCGACGACGCCCACCGCGCCGAGCTGATGGAAACCGTCTTCAAGGGCAAGAAGGTCGAAATCGGCCGCTTCAAAGGCCTCGGCGAGATGATGGCCCAGCAGCTGAAGGAAACAACCATGGATCCCGAAAAGCGCACCCTGCTGCGCGTCGAGATCGACGACGTGGATTTCGAAGGCACCCGCGAGGCCGTCGACAATCTGATGGGCACCAAGGCCGATGCCCGCTTCCGTTTCATTCAGGAACGGGCGGCATTCGCTGATAATCTGGATATCTGATG
Source organism: Agrobacterium sp. 16-172Ci (assembly GCF_053522725.1). NCBI lineage: Bacteria > Pseudomonadati > Pseudomonadota > Alphaproteobacteria > Hyphomicrobiales > Rhizobiaceae > Agrobacterium > Agrobacterium sp. 16-172Ci. The sequence continues at coordinate 18,304 of NZ_JBNWBW010000041.1, read as the reverse complement.
GGAAACCGATCTAAGTATTGACCAAAAGGCGTTAGATCTGGCCATTTTGGAAGCTAAAACTGGCCAAACCACATTCTACTGTTTCCGGGTGCCGAAAGGTGCCCGGAGAATACCTTAGGGAACAAAACAGGAGTAAACTGGGCAGGCCCGGTGTTGGGGTTATGGCAGATGCAGTGATTGCAAGCTGGGACGGGCACGACTATCTGGCTCGGTTCTTCTGGATATATGATTCAGGCCTTCGCAATCCTGAGACCCCGCATGTCGTCGAGGTCTCGTACGAGACCGATGGCCCAAAGAGCTTCGATGATGTCGTCGTGCGGTATACCCCGGGCCAAACTGAACGCCTTTCGTTTAGGGTGGAGACGGCCCACCACTTCTGATTAAGCGAGTTACCTGTTTGTCAGGGGAAACTACCCGATCTCCGGCTGGAAAGGTGGATTTCTAGCCCCGAGCGCTTGGCTCTTTCCGGCTTCAGCCAAAATAGGGTCAGGCCTGCGAGCCCGCCGGCCCTTCCCGATCGCCCCCATGAAAAATACACGCAAAGGTCGTTCATATTCGCCCTTACTGGCCGGAAAAATCAAAAATCTGCCCCGGATTTCGTCGCGTCTGGTGCCCATGCCGGCATTCGGGGCAGATCACAAACAATCACATATGACTTTTTGCATTTTACCCCATGACCAATCCAAGCGCGGGCAAACGGCTGCGTTCTTAATCTCGGATAGCGCAATAAAACAATCAATATTAAACAGTTAATTATAATTCTGACATGAAGTATCGCCCCTTGGATCCACTCTGGCCAGCACCGTGCGAGCTTCGATCTCAACGAAATGCAACGCATAACTGATGCAAATTGGTAACTCAATTCTCATTCTTTTGATAAGCGCGCCAGAGTTGTCTTGCAAAATACCCTCTATTGATTAATGCGTCGCATTGGGCAACATGGGGTTGAAGTTTATTGATGACCAGATATCTGGCCAGAGCGCGATTTGTCGTTCCGGCAGCTACCAAATCATCTACAGCAGGTGGTTTCGACAGGAAGGTGATCGGCGGTATCGCACCCGCCTCACCCGTGTTGCGAAACTCGGTCGTCGTTCTCTGCGCAGCTCTTTGCCTTGCTCCACAAACGGCATCGTCACGGGATGATCTCAAAGGGCGGCCGCCGGCAGAGGCAAACGCCGACCAGGCAGATCCAGGTGTTGCCGTATCGCAGGAGCCTGCCCTGACCATCCAGACATTTGCGGGTCCCGCATCTGATAATACGACGTCCGGTGCTTCACCATGTTTTCCGGTAGACACGATCCGCATCGAAGGCGGCCACGAACTCATTGGCAGCGAAGCTGTGGAGGACGTGACAAGACCCTTCGCATTGTCCTGCCAGAGCAATGAAAGCGTCGGCGGATTGCTCAAGGCGGTAAACGGTCTTTTTGCCGACAAGGGTTTTGCCACGACGCAGGCCTGGTTGCCGGAGCAAGACATTGCCGCCAGCAGAACGCTGGTCCTGCGCGTTGTGCCCGGGCGGATCGATGCGGTCGTCTACAAGGAGGAGCAGCAGCCTTATAAGGCGTTCTTTCCCCGCATGGCCGAACTAAGTGGCAACGTTGCACGATCCTCGTCCATTTCCGAGTTCGTGCAGCAGGCAGATGCCTGGTGGGAGGGCCTTGATGACGATCTCGAACGCCTGACCTTGCTGCCGCCATCCGCCCGGATCGCGATGACTGGCACAATTGCCAAAGACGATGTCCTGCATGTCGATCGCCTGCAGGACACACTCGATAGCCTCAACAGGGTTCCTTCGAACAAGGCAAAGGCGGAGCTTGTTCCGGGCAAGAGGCCGGCGACCTCCGACGTGCAGATCACGAACCGCGTCAATGACGCGTTCAGGCTCTACGGCGGTTACGACACGGAATCCATCGAAGGCGTCGACAAGCTTCGCTTTGGGATCACGGCGGAGAAAGACAATCTGATCGGCATCAACGACATGTGGGGGCTGACGCTTAAAAGCGGCGTCGAGACCAACGAACTGAGCGGGGATTTCGCTGTTCCCGTGGGACGAGCCACAATGAGGCTCAAGGGCGAATGGTCCGAAAACATGATCGACCTCGGCCCGCTTTCCGAACTGTTCATGACGACCTGGAACGTCAGCGCAGGTGCCGACTGGATCGTTCATTCGTCGCGCACGGAGCGGCTGGTTGCCGATTTCACAGTCGCGCATCGTGAACAGAACCGCTATATCAACGGCGTTGGGCTGATGGACCAGCGCGTTTCTCCGCTTCAGGCAGGCCTGACTTACAGCCGCTTTTTCGAACGCGCCAACGTGTCGGCCCGGATCGGTGCCAGCCAGGGGCTGTCTATCTTCAATGCGCGCGAAGATGCCGACGATATCGACGCCTCCATACCTCACAGCCAGTTCACAAAGCTGGATGCATCTCTTTCGGGGTCTTATGTCTTTCCCGGGCGCGCCTCCGTTTCGTCCAGCCTGTCCACACAATGGGCGGCAACCGCGCTTTATTCCGACGACCAGATGACGATCGGCTCGCGCAGTTCGGTGCGCGGATTTTCCAATGGAAGCTTCAAGGCTGACCGGGGCGCGGTGTGGCGCAACGAGGTCGCATTCGCGATGCCGGTCGATTTGCTGTTGGGGAAAGCCGGATCAGGCCCGCAGCCGGACAGCCAGAGCCCAGTGCAAATACCCGCCCCATCGTCGGAATGGGCGCGAACGACCCTCTCCCGTCTCAACCCTTATCTCTTTCTCGACGCAGGACTAGGCCGCGACGTTGCCAATGAAGTCACCGGATACCGGGTCGGCAGTGGTGTGGGCCTGCGATATGGCGGCCCAAGGCTTTCTTTCGATGTCGGCTACGCCTGGCGAGTTGCCGAAGACAGCCGAAGCCGGCGCGTGAGCGAGGAAAAGGGTGAGTTGTTCATGACACTGCGTTTGAAGGTTTTTTGAGCCATGCCGTTTTTGTTCGATCCTCCCTCAAGAGATGCTGGCGATAATTGCCTCACGTTCGGGCCGCGCCGCTGGCTGGTCTCATCGGTCTCCGGAATGGGCATGGCGGCGCTTGTTGCCGTTGGATTGCTGCTGATCGCGCCTGCGCCGAAAGCAATTGCGGAGGACGGAAAGGCTCTCGCTGTCCGGGAAGAGACTTCCGGGGTTGCGGCAGAAGCAGTCGTAGAGCCCAAACGTTATGGCGATTGGGAGCTGGTCTGCAAGCCACAGGCGAATGCCGCGCCCCCTAAAGCGGAAAGCGGGGCATGCCGTCTCCAGCAGGCGCAGGCCGTAAACGGCGGAAAGGATGTCGTCTTTCTGTTCAACATTGCGAGGCAGGGAAAACAGCGCGTCGCGATCATTTCGACGCCGCTGAATGTCTATCTACCGGCAGGTCTGGAGCTGAAGATCGATGGCGGGCAGACACAGCGCGTTATCTTCGAGACCTGCAATATCTCCGGATGCCACGCCGGCTTTGCTCTCAGCGGCACGCTGCTCGGCGCTTTGCGCAAGGGCAACGTTCTGACGGTCGCTCTCAAGGACACCAAGGCAACCACCATTCCGCTCAAGGTTTCACTCAACGGGATCAGCGCCGGTATCGACGCGCTGGATGCGGCAACACCATGAGACCAGGCAGGAAGATATGCGCAGGGATAGCTCGCCACGTGCTGCTTGCCGGACTGATGGCGGCAGGCTGGCTATCAATGGCCGGACAAGGATTGGCGGCACCCGGCGAGTTCAAGAACTGCACGGGCAGGATAGAAGAAGTGTCCAGCCGCCGCCCGATCTCTTTTGCCGATCTGGCAGGTCACGTCGGCAAGGTGGATTACGTGCTCTTTGGCGAGCGGCATGGCGTCCGGGAACAGGCAGTTGCGTCGTCCTGTGTGCTGTCGGCTATGGCAAAGGATGATCGTCCCGTAACCGTCGTGATGGAAATGCTCTCGCGCGATGACGATGCGACAATTGCCCTCTATCGCAAAAACCATCCGGAAACACCGGCCGGGCTGGGCGCAGAACTTAAATGGTGGACGCGAGGCTGGCCAGCCTTCGACAACTGGTTGCCGCTCGTTGAGCGCGTATTCAGCCTTCGCGTTCCGTTACATGGCGGCGATCTGGCAGAGAAAGATGGACGCACGGGTGAACTGACACCAAGCGAGAAAAAGGCGATCCGCAAACGGCTCGGTGCAGCCGAAACTGCTGTCCGCGAAAGCTGGACGAAAGCAATGATGGCAGCGCATTGCGGACTGATCTCGGATCGGCAGGCCGCGCTGAACGCCGACCATCAGATCCGGCGCGATCTTTCCATGGCCGATGCCGCAGAGCAGGCCCGGATGTTGAAGCATGGTGTTCTGCTACAAGTCGGCCGCGGTCACGGTCGCAAGGACCGCTCTCTTTATCAGGCCCTTGCCCGGGCAGACGCGTCGGTTCTGACCGTTGGCGCTTTCGCCGAAGGTGAAAAGATCACCGACGAGGAGCGCAGGCTCTACGATTACCTGTGGATCGTCGGGAAGGCTGAACTGGCCGACCCGTGCAAACTGACAGTACTGACGAGCAAGACAGGGGAGCCCATCTCCAGATGAGAAGCATGTTCCAGTTGGTAAACATGAAGCATTCCGTGGCAGCTAGCCTGTCCTTGCTGCTGTGCGGCGTTGCGTTGCCCGCCTTCGCGCAGGTCATTCCCGACGGTGCCAGCAATACTAGGACGAGCGCCGATGTCGTGACCGGTGCAACGACGGTTCATATAGCCGATCCGGTCGGCAGCCCCGGATCCACCATCAGCCACAATACTTATACGGAGTTTTCTGTCAGCCCTCTCGGGGTCAATCTCGACAACAGTACGGTCCATGCACGCACGATCCTGAACGAGGTGACGTCTTCCCGCATCTCCAATCTTAATGGCCCGCTGAGGGTGGTAGGCGACCCCGCGCATGTCATCATTGCCAATCCCAACGGCATTTCCGTGAACGGCGCATCCTTCCACAACACCGGCGGCGTCGTACTTTCCACCGGTGAGGCGTCGATCAGGAGCTTCGAAGTAACACCAACGTCATATCAGGATAATGTCCTGCTCAAGACAAAAGGCGGGACAATCAATGTCGGTCCCGGCGGCTTGTCCGGTGCCATGAGCACTCTGCACATGCTGGCCGGGCGTATTCGCATAGACGGGCCTGTCGAAAACAGCGCCGGTCAACTCCGTTCTACTATAGAATTAACCGCCGGCGGCAGCTCCGTCGAATACGATTCAGCGATTCTTCCGAACTCCGATCTCCAGAGCTGGGGGCGGATGGAGGCAGAAGGAAGCGACGACAATTCTGTCGCCATTGAAATAACCTCCCGCGGGACGCTGAAGGCCAATACGGTCCGCATCCGCGCCACCAACAATGGCGCAGGTGTCAGCCACGCGGGCAACGGGCTCGCGATGCTGGGCGATTTCGTGATCGATGCATCCGGCAAGGTCGCGACGAGCGGATCAATTGAAGCGAAGGACAATGTCCATGTTAAGGCGGGCTCGATAGAGGCTCGCTCACTGGCCGGTCAGCCTCAAAGCAGAATCGAAGCCATCAACGGCGCGTTGACGCTTCTGGCCGGAACGGGTGACATCACAAATACCGGTGTTCTGATGAGCGGGAAAAGCCAGGCATTCGTCAAAGCCGCTGGCGATGTAAAACTGTTGACCGAAAATACCGATCAACTGGCAATCGTCTTTGGTTCAGAGGGAAGGCTTGATGTGCAGGCCGAAGGCTCCGTTATCAACAATACGGGCAGACTCCTCTCCAACAGCGAGACGACAATCGATGCAGGCAAGGACGTCCTTAATATTGCGGACATCCTGAACGGGGAAGGTGTCTGGCACCACCAGAAAGACGACGGCAAACGCCTGTGGTACACGCTCTGGCGATCGCGGGAAACGACCGAAACTATCAGCATAAACTACGGCCAGCCGCGTCTACCCGGCCGACAGGCATATATAATCGGCAGTAGCGTTTCGGTGAAGGCTGGCGATAACATCGTTAACCGCGGCAGTTCGATCAATGCTGATTCCGGGTCGGTGCATATTGAAGGCAGTAGCATCCTCAATGAAGGCGGTCTGTCCGGCTCCCTGCGGTTCGTCAAGCGCTGCAGGCTGACCTGCATCGGTTATGGCTCGTCCACGACAAATGTTTCGGGTGGCGCCATCAATGCCAACGGCAATATCGAATTGCGCGCCTCATCCTCAATCCTGAACAGATATGGCCAGATCGTCAGCTACGGCAGCATCAATGCGACTGCTCCCTCCGTGGTGCTGGAGGGCGGCTCGATCCCGACCGTCGTTCAGCGTCCAACCGGCCTCTATAATTTCTGGGGCGGATCGACCGCGTGGATCGGGACCGGCGATCAGGGCGGCGTTTTTGAGGCGCCCCAGGGCAGCATCACGATCAATGCCTTCCGTCCTGTTCAGGTGACTGCGGGCGCGCTGCGGGCTCGGGATGGTGTCTTCGCCCGATCAGGCATCGAAACCTTCAAGGAAACGGCAGGCGAAGAATACCCGTTCGGCCTCGACACCATCGGGCTCTTCCCGGGGATGGTCGGTAGATGATGGCGGCCCGACTTCACCAGAAATCACCGTTCTTGTTGGCCGTGAGACCCAAACTCACGGCGCCGAAAAAAGACGAAATTGCTCTCGGGGCTAACCCGGAAAATCCTGATCACGGAGTTCAATCCATGCGCAACACATCATTCCGCCGACCCGCCCTCACCTCTTTGGCGCTTATCGCCCTTATGGGAGCGCTGGGTTTGGCGCAACCCGCAGCGGCTGGCCCGCTTGAAGATGGCAAGGCGCTTCTGGAAAAGAAGGATTTTTCCAATGCGGCAAAGGCTTTTGCCGACGGTTTTGACAAGGGCGATGGAGAAGCCGGCTTTCATCTGGCGCGCATGGTCGAGCTTGGTGTGGGGTTTACGCCCGACGCGGTGAAAGCACGGGCCCTCTATATTGCTGCGGCGGAAAAGGGTTCGGCTGCGGCGATGAACCGGTTGGGGCTCATGCATCTTCGCGGCGAAAATGTCCGCCAGGATTTTGCTGCCGCGGCTGAACTGATCTGCAAGGCTGCCGATCTCGGTAATCTGGAAGCGCAGTTCAATTGCGCAGGTCTTGCTCTCGATGGTCTCGGTCGCGCCAAGGATGCCGCAAGTGCCTTCGGTTATTACGAGAAGGCCTCGCAAAATGGGCATACGGGCGCGCGCAACATGGAGGCGGCACTTCTTCGCACCGGTACCGGAACCGAACAGGATCTCGCCAGGGCGGTGAAGCTGTTCGAACAGGGCGCGTCGCTCGGAAACCCGGTCTCGCTCTACGGCTTCGCCGAGATGTTGGAAAAGGGTGAAGGTGTGGCTGCCGATCCGATCCGCGCCCACCTCTATTACAACCTCGCCAATGAACGCGGACATCCCGGCGCGCGTGCGGCTCTTGAGCGGCTGACGGCGAGCATGACACCGACAGAGATCGAGGATGCGCAGGCGCGTGCCCGCAACTGGAAACCGGCTCAGGCCGCGGAAGCAAATTGATCAATCACATTGAATTTCGAGAGGGACCATGAAGATCACGACGATTTTGATCGCGGCGGGGGCTGCACTTTTGTTGGCGGGTTGCCAGACGACGAAGCCGCTTTCTCCGGAGCAACAGGCGAAACAGGACGAATATAATCGCGAGAATGATCGAGTCGCCAAGGCGGATTGCGAACTGGTGGATCTGCTCAATCAGCGCAGGACCAAGGTGGACGAGAAGCCACTACATGCACCCGACTGCGCCTATATGCGCAGAAACAATACTCTTGTGGGTTTCGACGGCCGCCCGACGCCTTTACCGAATTTTGCCTTCAACGGGATCCCCGTGCCGATTGGCGGCGTCGTTGCACTCGCCCAGGCGGCGGAAAAGGCGACCAACGAGGAACGGGCAAAGAAAGCGCAAATACCAGCCCATCTGAAATCCGAGGATGGAGCAATCGTTTATCGGAAGATGATCCTTCGCGGGTTCAAGGAGGCCGAGGTTGCCGCAGTCGCGGACACTGCAGCTTTCTCTCACGCGGCCGTAGCGACCGGTCGCGGTCGGCAATATCTGGCATCGGGCGCGAGGTAAGCCATGCGCGTTACATTTGTCGGCAAGGCCTTGATCGCATTCAGCCTGATTGGACTTGTCGGATGTCAGGGGGCTGCTCCATCTGCTGAACAGGCAGCCAGGCGGGAAAAAATCGAACAAGCGAATCTGCGCAATGCACAGGCGTTTTGCACGATGATCGATGAGGCAAATCGATTGACAATCGCCCGCCGGCAGATACCGCCTGAAAACGACGATTGCGCCTATTTCAGGCGCAACGGCACCCTTGTCGGCTACAGTCCGGCGGTCAGAAACCAATATACGGGCTTTTTTGACAATCTGCGGGATGTCGCGGCCTACGGTCGCGCGCAGAAGGCAGCGTTGCCGGTCTCGGTAAAAAACGACCCGGATGCTTCGGATATCTATCGCAAATTGCTGATCCGCGGTTTTGACGAAGAGATTGCCGGTGACGTGTCGCGTTCGCGCGCGTTCCTTGAGGCAGCTATCGCCTTCCGGCACACACGGCAGTTGCAAGGAATAAAATAATGGCTTGTTGGAAGATGACGCGTTTCCTTCCCGTTTTCCTCTCGCTGGCCCTGGCTGCCGGCTGCCGGCCCACCGATCCGCAGCCGGTCGCGACACTGAACGGCGAAAAGATCATGTCGGCGACGTGCACCAATTCGATCGTCACCCCGACGGAGCAATCCTGCAAAAAGGCTGTCCTCGAAAAATGCCAACCGGGGGCGACCATCGCAGACATGAGCGAAACATCTCGCCCGGTTTACCGCCATCCGGGATGGACCACGCAATATATCTGGACCGTGCTCATAAAGAACTGCTGACGATCTGGTTTGTACCTAAGCGAATACGAATTCAATTGCCCTTGCTGTTGGGAGTATCCGAATGAAAACGATGATGGTCAAAGTGCTGATCTGCAAGTCCAAGCCGGGCAAGCTGGTCAAGAAAGCGACCGCATTGGTGACGTCGGTCAGCCTTGTGCTGACGACCATCGCCAGTTCATTTGCACCTGCCAGCGCGCAGGTCATCACAGATCCGACCGCGCCAATTGAGTTTCGTCCAAATGTGACGTCTTCGGGCAACGGAACGCCGACGCTGAACATCGTCAAGCCGTCAAGCGGCGGCGTCAGCCATAACAAGTTGCGCGAGTACAATATCGATACGCGCGGACTGATCCTGAACAATTCCGGGCTTGGCGGAACCTCGATCATCGGCGGCAAGGTTGAATCCAATCCCAATCTCGTCGGTGGCGGCTCCGCCAAGATCATCGTCAACGAAGTGACAGGCAGCAGACGTTCCAACCTCAATGGCGTGACCGAGGTTTTTGGTTCAAAGGCCGACGTGATCGTGGCCAATCCCAATGGCATCGATTGCATGGGGTGCGGATTTATCAACACCGGCCGCGCGACGCTGACCACCGGTACACCGCTTATCGACTACAATGCCGGTACGGTAGGGTTGGAGACCCGGTCAGGCGACATCACCATTTCCGGCACCGGTGTTTCGGCCGCGGGCGGCCAGTCGCCGGACGAGATCCGGCTTGATGCAAAGTCAATCCGGATCGATGGCCTGATCGATGCGCGGGGTCGTATCGACCTCAAGGCCGGCTCCAATCGCACGGATGGTTCAACGGGCAAAACGACGGCCATCGCCGGCGATGCAGCGGGCCAGGGGATCGTTTCGAGCGCGGCAGGCGTTGTACGCGCGGCATCGATTGCGGCCCTTTCCAGCGATCTGAACACAGGTATTTCGCTGGCTGGCAACATACAGGCCCTTGGTATGCTCGATGCCAATGGCGCACTCCTGCCAGGCGCACTTTCGCTCGTATCCTCTGGTGATATCCGGATGGTGTCGGGTGGCATAGCCGGCAACGCCGACCTTCGTGCAGCAGGCGCGCTTCAGATTGCGCGCGATCTCGCGGCCCAGGGAGAAATATCCATCACTGCCCGCGATGTTTCCCTGCTCGATACGGCGACCGTAGAAGGCGGGCGCGGCCTTTCCATCGTCGCGAGTGCCGATATCGTTTCCGCTGCCGTCCTCAAATCCGGCGGTGTGATGACGGTGGAAGCGGGCGGCAATGCTTCTCTGTCCGGTATTATCGCCAGCGTCGGCAATATGAACCTGCGCGCGACAGACAAACTTGCCACCGACACGGCGACCCTTGTTGCGCCGAACATCGATATCAGAGCGAAGGATGTAACGCTGACATCGACCTGGTTCGAACCGGGAAACCAGGGTTCGATCACGGCAACGAATGTCGAGATTGGTGATGGCACCCAGTTCAAAAAGACTTCTCCGGTCTTCATCAATGCGGCTGAACAGCTAACCATCGGCACCCGGATCGATACCGCGGGCTATCCTGCGCTTGCGATGGCATTCCGGGATCTGGCTATTTCGAACACCGGTGTGTTCACGACGGGCGATCGCCTGTTCGATGTCCGCAACTTCAGGAATGCCGGCGTACTCCTTTCAAGCGGCCAGCTCGCGATCAACGCTCAGCAGGCTATCGTTGATGCAACGGGTGTCATCAAGGCCGGGACGCTCAGGATAACGACCGCAGGCAATCTCACCAACTTGGGAAGTCTCCTCTCCGAAACGACGCTTACGCTTCTTTCTGACGGAAACGTAACAAATGATGGAAAGATCACCGCAGCAGGTGAACTTGAACTCGATGCCGTAAATTATATCGCCAACTCGCAGGGGGCTCAATTGGCTGCCCGGAAGGCAGAGTTGATCCTGGGCGGCGACCTTAGCAATAACGGCACGATCAACACACTCGAGACCGCGAGCATCAGGGCCGGTGGCGCGGTTATTAACAGCGGAAAGATCAGTTCCAACGAAAGCCTGACTCTCGTGGCGGGCGATCTTGTCAATGCAGGCACGGCGGCATTGATCGGAGCGAATACCGATCTTGTGATTACGGCTCGCAACCTCTCAAACGTGCTCGGTAACCTCGAAGCCAAAGGCAGTCTCGAGATCGCTGTATCGGCTGCCTTGAATAATGCCGGAACTTTCCTGAGCCGTTCCGACGTGGCAATTAAAGCAGCGTCCATGATCAATATCGAGGCCGGCTGGATTGAAGCCGGACGGATCGACATCAAGCTGAACGCAGGAGATTTCACCAATCTGGGTCGGATGATAAGTCACGACACGCTCGGTATTGTCACTGCGGGAGGTGTCCTCAACGATGGTGTCGTGCACGCTAGGTCATCCACGCTGCGCCTGGAAGCAGGCTCCTACGTTTCCAGTTCTCCTGCAGCGGAATTGGTTGCGGCAAACGCAAACATCATCCTTTCGGGTTCTTTACGCAATGCTGGTCTGATCGCCACGTCTGGAGCGCTCACTCTGCAGGCGGCGCAGGGTGCGCGAAATGAGGCAAGCGGCGAAATCATCGCTAAGGTTATCGAGACGAAGGTCGTTGGCGATCTCGTCAATCTCGGCAAACTCGTTTCCGAGACGACGCTGAGTGCCACCGTTTCCGGCCTTCTTGCCAATAGCGGTTCTATCCATGCCGTCGGCGATCTGGAACTGACTGTCGCTGATCTGATCAACAGTGGTTCCGGGTCAAGTATCGCCAGCAACGGTGACATAACCATTCTAGCCTCGCGCGGCATCACCAACAATGCAGGTTCAATCGCTTCCAATCGCGCGCTAACGCTTTCGGCAGACACGACTTTGTCAAATTCCGGTCTTCTGCAAGGTCGCGAGGGGCTTTCAGCTTCTGCGGAGAAGCTCGATAACCAGCAAGCAGGGCGCATATATTCCGGTTCGACACGCCAGACAGAAAATGGCCCCGTACCGGTTGGCGAACTGACCGTAAACCTTTCCGGAAGTCTCTCCAATCTCGGTCAGATCGTTTCGGCCAACGGTGCCCTGCTTTCAGCGGCGGCAAGTCTTGGCAACAACGGATCAATTGAGGCCGGAGGAAATCTGCGTCTTCAGACTTACAGCTATATTCCCGGTTCTTCGTCTGCCCGTCTGGTGGCCCGCAATCTCGATCTCATCCTTGGTTCGTCCTTCACGAACGCAGGGCTGCTTAGCGTCGCCGGCAAGCTGGGCCTCGATATCAAGGGCAATCTTGTCAACGGTGCCACAGGTAAAATCGATGCCGGCGCGATAGAGACCAGTGTCAGTGGAAACCTGTACAATCTTGGTTCGATCCTGACACCGGGAACATTAAACGTCGTGGTTGGCGGCCTGCTGACAAACGAAGCGCTGATTCATGCCGGGGCAGGATTGAAAGCCCAGACCGCATCGCTCGCCAATGTCGGGACCAATGCCGCAATCAAGTCCAGCGGTAACATGATCCTCGAGGTTCGCGGCAATCTTGATAACAACCTTGGCCGCATATTCGCCGGCGGCAATCTTGCTATCGAGGTCCTGGCAACGCTGACCAACGCGTCGGCCCGCATCGAAAGCGGCGCCGACATGCAGATCAAGGCGACGGCACTAATCAATACCGCATTGGATGGGACGGACAGCGCGCAGGACTATTACCAACTCGGTGATCTCAGCATTCTCTATGCGACCGAGCGCACCAGCAGCCCCGCGCGGTACTGGGGTACAATGACCGCCACGCGCGACGAGTTCTCCGGGATTGTTCGAGTTCGATTGCCCGGCACGATCCGCGCCGGCGCAAACATGGCGATTTCAGGCGACGCCCTTGAAAACCGCGAAGGCCGTATTCTCGCGGTCAAGGACCTCTCCATCGACGTGAACCGTATCCTCAACGATATGGTCACCAGCAATGTCGATCACTATCGCGTGCAATGGGGCGGTGTCCGCAGCTTCATGGATAGCGGGTCGGGCAAGTTTCATGCGCCGGTCGGTGCCGATCCGCGATGGCTCGTGGCACAATTCAACCCCGCCGTTTTCAAAGACCCGGCGCTTGCCGAACGCGCTGAAGGCGGCAACCGGATGATTGTCATTTCCAAGGGCAAGTCTCCGGTGACGATCACCTATTCGGGTAAACAGAAATACAAGGATGGTGTCATCAACGGAGGCGCCGTCCAGGTCATCGAATACGCGGACGCGGCAAGTCTGCTTGATCTGGCTGCGCTCGGTATCGATCCGAACAATATTCCCGATGTGATCATGATCGGCAGCCGTATGGCCGAGGTGGGGACTGGAGCCTACGGCAACGCCACGAAAACATATGTCGGAACCGCCTCGGTCGGTGTCGGCTCCGTGATAAAGTCGGGCGGCTCTTTGATGATCGATGGCGGCGCCGCGATCACCAATCGCGGCACGCTTTCCGGAAGCCTCGTCTCCATCGAGGCAGGTGAGTTGCAAAACGGTCTTGGCACGCCCGGTGGTATCGATGGTTCCGGCTTCGGCAATTACAGCGGAACGACGCTTGTTGGCATCAGTGGTAACGCCGGTTCGGCTATTGGCGGTGCCGCGGGCCAGTTGGGCATCGTCAACTTCGTGCTCGATGATGTCTCGGTTCCGCCCCTTGATCTCGGAGCTTTCGAAGCGCGGAACCTCCACAGCGTCAACGCCTCCGATTTCGGCAACCTCGTGCGCGTTACCGGCTCGACAGAAGCTGCGCGCCTGCTCGGCTCGGCGCGCATAGATGGCGCGGCGCTTACCTTCTATGCGGATCCTGTCGCGGAAGCCAAGGCTCTCGCCGAGGCGGCCCGCCAGCAGGCTGGTACGCATCTGGTTATCGATCCTTCCCTCTCTGTGGAAGAGCAACGGGAGCAGCTTTACCGCAATGCGGCGGAATTCGCGGCGAGCACCGGTGCGCAATACGGCGTGGCCTTAACCGAGGCGCAGCGCGCTGCTCTCGAAAAGCCCATCGTGTGGCATGAAACCCGCATCATCGACGGCAAGCCCGTGCTTGTTCCGCGCCTTTACCTGCCCTCGCAGGACGAACTGCTCCGTGGCGGGCGCGGCGCCGGCCTCATCGCTGCCGACGATCTCCTGATCGATATTGACGACAAGCTCAACAACAGCGGCGCGATTGTTGCAAGCGGGCTCGCTTCGATTTCCGCCTCATCTATCCTTAACCAGCGCCTGATCGATCTCGATGAGCGTGACCGTGCACTTGCCGGAGGACGCGGGGATAGCGGCCTGATTTCGGCGGGTACCCTGTTCATGGCAACCGATGGCGATCTCCTGAACCGGGGCGGCACACTTGCCTCGGCTGGCAACATCGACCTCAGGGTCGGCGGCTCGCTGATCAACGAAACAGAGCGCTACACCCGTACCGTCGATTCACAGGACGGCTGTGTCGGCAAGGCCTGCGGCACCCTGCGTACCGATTATAATGTCGCTTCCATCACGGCCGGACGCGATCTGACCATCATCGCCGACCTGGATATCGTCAATAGCGGCGGTACACTCGGCTCCGTCACCGACATGCTGCTCGCAGCCGGTCGCGATGTGACCTTCGAGACGCTGAAGGACAGTTTCGTCGCTGAAGATTACAAGAAGCGCGGCTTCCTGTCGGGCATCACGGTGCTGCGCAACGAGATCACTACAGCAGAAGCCAGCGCCCAGTCGCTGGTTGGCGATGTCTCGATCCTTGCCGGCTACGGCGTATGCGACGGTGGCAGCCTGTGCGCGAAGGGAACCGCTCCCGGCGATGTTCTTCTGAACGGCGCGCTGGTCAGCGCCTTCGACAAGCTCTCGATCGACGCCACCGGCAAAATCGACATGGGTGTCGTCAGTGAGGAAGTTCATAACCGATACAAGGAATGGGGTTTCAAGGGTCTGGGATGGGGCTCGGTCAAACAGGCGTGGAACGATGTCGATACGACCGTCACCCGGCTTTCGGGCAATGATGTCTCGCTCAATGCCAAGGGTCCGATCACCGGTACGGGCGTGAAGATCGCCGCCGTCAACGACCTTCTGATGAAGACCGATGACACGATCCGGCTGGAAGCGGCGCAGGATGCGCTTTATTTCACGGAGAAGGGTTTTTACGTCGGCCTTAGCTTCCCCGGATCGGCCGGCATAGATGCCGCACTGAAGGGCGGCTCCGGCGGGCAGATCCTGTCCGGCCTTGCCGGCATCAATCCCATCACCGCCAAACTCGCAACGCTTGCCAATGCCGACAATGGGCTTGCGGCGGGGCTGGCTGTTGTCAATCTGGCCACGGGGGGACTGGGCGCTTTTTATAGTGCAGGTCAATCAACCCAAGGGCCTTCGCTCAGCAGTCCGGTCGAGAAAATGCTGGACCCGTTGGGGCAATTCCGAGACCCGGGAACAGGACAGATCACTGCCGGCTCGATAGCCAAGACTGTCGGCATCAACCTGTCGGTCTGGAAGAGCGAGCAGCGCTGGAGCGAGAGCCAGATTTCCGAACTGACGGCTGGCGGCGATATCGTCATGAAGGCCGGGCTGGACGTCATTCTGGATCAGGGCACGAAGATGGTCTCCGGCGGCGATGTCTCCATCGATGCCGGCCGCGATATCCTCATGGCAGCGCTTGTCGATTATGCAAAAGACAAGTCGTCTTCCTTCGGCCTGCAGCTCTCCCTGTCCTCGATCGGCTTCGATATCGGCAAGTCGAAGGGCTATGACGAGACGCTGACGAATGCCTCCATCACCTCCGCCGGCAATGTTTCGCTGACATCGGGCCGCGATACGGCGCTTCTGGGCGGCAACATCATCGGCAGGACGGTCGATCTCGATGTCGGGCGCGACCTCGCCATCCTCTCGCCGCAGGCTCAGGGCTGGCGCGACGGCTTTTCCTTCGGCCTGACGGTTGGCGTCAACCCCGCCGACTGGAGTGTTCGCGGCTCGAAGGAGGACGGCTTCAAGGCATGGTCCTCCGGCTCTGGGATTGTCGCGGCACAGGGCATCGACATCAAGGTTGCCGAAGACACCACGCTGGTCGGCGCGCTGCTTCAGGCGACCGATGGCGATATCAGCCTCGATACCGGCACACTGACGGTGGCCGACCTGAAGGATACCGACCAGTACAAGAACGTTGGCGGGTCTATCGGCATCAGCGGCGGTGGGCTGAACTCCGTCGGTTTCTCTTATGAGAAGAAGGACAAGCAGGGCGAGACCCGCACGACGCTCGATGCCTCCGGTGAATTGAATGTCACGATTCGTGATGCCGACAAGGATGGTGTTGCCGGAACGGAAGCGGACAAGGCTGCCGCCGAGGAGCTTCTCGCCTCCATCAACAAGGATGCCTCGAAGTATCAGGAAATCACCAAGGACAGCTACACCAAGCTGTCGGGCGAACTCGATGTCGAGGCTCTGCGTAATCTGAAACGCAATCTCGATTTTGCTCTTCGATACAGCCAGGCGCAGGATGCCGCCGTTCCAGGCTGGATTGCGGCAGAAGGCCCGCACGCTATCGACCAGTATCGTGAGGCGATCCTCTATGGCGGGGCGACACCTGCCGAAGCCGAAGAGTTGATGAAGACACCGCGCTTCCAGGCCATGCTGCAGGAGCGCAAATCCTTCGACGCTTTGAAGCAGGGCGCCCTCAACAGCGAGGACTTGCTGAAATCGATTATGCTGATCCAACAGGGCGAGGAACTCTATCGCGATCCGACAAGCGGTAACCTTATGGTTCGCACCGCCTGCGGCACAAACGGGCCCTGTGGTGTCGAGATCTCCAAGCTGCGGCTGGAAGCAACGGAGACCGTCGCGCGTTTCATCGAACAGAGGTTGGAAAAAGGGGACGATGCAGCCCTACAGGAGGCACTGGAATGTGCCTTGGCTTATGCACTCGTTCGTGGGGACGTAAGTCACTTTGAAACCCTGAAATCATCAGGCAAATTTGATGCTGTGGCGATCCAGAAATACGCGGACGCGGCGACGAGCATCGTCGGTAGCAATCTGCAGAACGAGGCCCCCGCTCTTGCTGCCGATGGTATCGACATCACCATGGCGCTAACAAAGATCGTCATGGCCAGCGAAAACGGTCGGATCGACGCCGCGCAATTCAATCAGTTGATCGACATCCTGAAAACTGACGGGCCAAGCGGTCAGGCGGCAAGCTTCCGAATTGCGGTTGCTCTGGGAACGCTCGGCGATGCCGGTTCGGCCTATCTGAAAGCTCTCTCTCACAGGATGCTGGACGATTATGTGGCAGATGCGGCAGCCGAGCAGCAGGTGCACAAGTTCATCGCCGAGAACCCGGATTCGCCTCAAGCCAAGGAAGTTAAGCAGCTTCTTGCACAAGGCATCGCCATGTCCGTTGCTATGGCGGCAATTGGCGTGAGGTTTTATGATGGAAAATTTGAAAGTGTTAAAGGCACGACGGGACGTTTTGAAAATGTTAAAGCTCAAAACATCGATGAAGAGCAATTTATAGCGAATGTTAAAACAACGTTCAGTAACAGTACCGTCTGGACGGGAGTTACTCGTCATAATGGGGAATTGGTCGTCCAACGTTCAGATATTGAACTGAGTCCACAGAATGTGATCTTGATGAAGAATGGCCAAGCTCCCTTCGTTCGGGGTGCCGACGGTAATTGGGAACCGGTGCAGTTGCACCACGTTGGACGCGAGACAGGTCAGTTGATTGAGGTGACCCGCTCACAAAATGCCTATAATTCTGTGAATGGTGGCCCACTACATATTCCTGGTCCGGGAGGACCTGTGCGACAATCGGGTTATTCGCAATCTTATTGGAAGCAGCGTTATCAAAGCTTTGTAAGCTCTGGACAAATTGTACCCTGAGGAGAATTTTGGTGACAACACGACGCAAAGAGTTTGATGCACTATGCTACGAGGGGCAAATTTCAGGACCAGTTGAGACTCATGAAATTCAACACGCAGAAGCGGAGTTGGGTGTCCAATTCCCCCTAGAATACGCGGATTTGTTAAGAACGTATGGTGCTGTGTTGGCTGATGGCTTCACGATATTCGGCTTACCTAGCGCCGAAAATAACGATCCGCCCCTTTGGCAAAACGTTGTTTCAGTGACTCAACAATTGAGAGAATGGAAACAGGTGGGGGCGGAGCGGCCAAGTCTAATTGCGATCTCAGAAGATGGATTCGGAAACTATATATATATGGACACTCTATTTTATTCGGAAAGTAGAATGTGCATTATAGGTCCGAACATTAACAAGGTTTTTGACGCGAGTATATATGATTTTTTTCTGGATTTTGCTTCCGGAAACTTGAATTTGTGAAAATTGGTCTGGCATATCTGACCTGCCACTGAAGTTTCATCCGGCTGCGATTAGAGCCTCGGCTGTTTTTGATAAGCCAAATGGCGTGGTGGGAGCAACCGGCGGAAACGCGAAGCT
>NZ_JBNWBW010000040.1:12616-31144 GCF_053522725.1 Agrobacterium sp. 16-172Ci | reverse complement strand
GGCTCATCCACGGGATCAATGTCCCCAGGGGGGATCGGTCTTCCATCCGCCACCGCACAAGCGACAATAGCACAGCGCGGCGAAATCAAGTTACAAGGGAGTGGACCCGTTTCAGCCCTGCTCCCAATAGGGTGAAGGCCCATAAAGCCCGGCCAGATAATCGATGAACAGCCGAACCTTCGCAGGCAGGAACTGCCGGCTCGGATAAACCGCCGAGAGCGTGACGTTTCGCGATCCCTCATAACCCGGCAGAACCTGCACCAGCTTGCCGCTGCGCAATTCATGGCCGATATCCCAGGTGGAGCGCAGCGCAATGCCGAGCCCCGATATCACCGCCTCGCGGATCACCTCGCTGGAATTGGTGATAAGCATCCCTTCCGGGCGAATGCTCATCGCGCCGCCCGGTCCTTCCAGCCGCCAGACATCGTTATTATGGGCCGGCAGGCAGCGGTGTTTTTTCAGATCCTCGATTGTCGCCGGCATACCATGGGCAGCAACGTATTCCGCCGAAGCGCAAAGCACGCGGCGCACTGGCGCCAGCCTGCGGGCCACGAGGCTGGAGGAATTCAGATCGGCGATACGGATGGCCAGATCGTAACCACCCTCGATGATGTCGATGAATTCGTCGCTCAGCACCAGATTGACCGAAAGATCAGGATGCCGCTCCATGAAACCCTTCAGATGCGGCGCGATATGCATGCGGCCGAAGGAGGTCGGCGCGGAAACCTTCAGCGTGCCGTTGACCGTATTGGCGCGGCCGGACACGAAATCCTCGGCCTCCTCCAGCCCTTCCAGCACGGCAAGCACCCGCTCGTAAAAGCCCTGTCCCGCTTCGGTCAGCGAGATTTGCCGTGTGGTGCGCTGGAAAAGCCGCGCGCCGAGCTTTTCTTCCAGCCGCTTGATGCGCTTGGAAATGACGGCGGGCGAATAACCAAGCTCCCTTGCGGCCAGCGACATGCTGCCGGAGGCGGCAACGCTTGCGAAGACTTCCAGATCGCCCAGATTCGTCATAGTTGCCCTCAATTGTTTCCAGAAAGGAAAAAATCCATAACATTTGATTGCGCCGTTTCAAAGTGGTAAAGAAAGAATACCAGTTGGCGAAATGGCATGGAGGAGGGGCGGTGACGCAGCCGATCAAGTTTCTGGAGCCGCGCGCGAAAGTCGTCGCAGGCCGCGACCGCATCATAGCGGACCTCAAGGATATTCTGGCCGCGGACTGTCTTGTGCACGAGCCGCGCGAACTTGTGCCTTTCGAGACCGACGCCTTCGTCTCCTATCGCCGCCTGCCGCTGGCCGTGGCGTTGCCGAAAACGACGGAAGAGGTGGCGGCGGTGATGAAATATTGCCACCGTTACGGCATTCCCGTCGTGCCGCGCGGGGCTGGCACCTCGCTCTCCGGCGGCGCGATTCCGCAGGAAGATGCGGTGGTGATCGGCCTTTCGAAGATGGCCTCGATCCTCGAACTGGATTTTTACAATCGCACGGCGCGGGTGCAGGCGGGCGTCACCAATCTTTCCATTTCCGATGCGGCAGGTGCTGAAGGTTTCTTTTATGCACCGGACCCCAGTTCGCAGCTTGCCTGCACCATCGGCGGCAATATCGGCATGAATTCCGGCGGCGCGCATTGCCTGAAATACGGGGTCACCACCAATAATCTGCTTGGCGTGAAAATGGTGCTGGTGGATGGCACAGTGCTGGAACTGGGCGGCAAACATCTCGATGCTGCCGGCTACGATCTGCTCGCCCTCGTCTGCGGCTCGGAAGGCCAGCTCGGTATCGTGACGGAAGCGACGGTGCGGCTGATCGCCAGACCGGAAGGCGCGCGTCCGGTGCTGTTCGGCTTCGAGACGTCGGAGGAGGCCGGCTCCTGCGTGGCCGATATTATCGGGGCGGGCATCATCCCGGTCGCCATCGAATTCATGGACAAGCCGGCCATCGAAATTTGCGAGGCTTTCGCCAAAGCGGGCTATCCGCTGGATGTCGGCGCGCTGCTGATTGTCGAGGTCGAAGGCTCCGAGGCGGAAATGGACGCCATGCTGGCCGACATCGTGGCGATTGCCCGAAAACATGGCGTGAAGACGGTGAAAGAATGCCAGTCGGCCATGGAGGCGGCGGCGATCTGGAAAGGCCGCAAATCCGCCTTCGGCGCAACCGGCCGCATCGCGGATTACATCTGCATGGATGGCACCGTGCCGCTCTCCCAGCTTTCCTATGTGCTGAAAAAGACGAGTGAAATCACCGATCGCCTCGGCCTGCGCGTCGCCAATGTCTTCCATGCCGGCGATGGCAATATGCACCCGCTCATCCTGTTCAACGCCAACGATCCGGAGGATGCGGCCCGCGCCGAAGAGGCAGGCAATGAAATATTGAAGCTCTGCGTCGATGCCGGTGGCTGTCTGACCGGCGAACATGGTGTGGGCATCGAAAAACGCGATCTGATGCGCCACCAGTATGGTGAGGCCGATCTTGCCCAGCAGATGGCGGTGCGGGCGGCTTTCGATGAGGGCTGGCTGATGAACCCTTCCAAGGTGTTTCCGCTGGAGGGGAGGGGATGATGGGTGTGAGTTTTGTGACGATGGTGGGTGTGGTTTACCCCCCTCTGCCCTGCCGGGCATCTCCCCCTCAAGGGGGGAGATCGATATGCCGCCCTCGTTCGTTTCATTGGCAGGGTGCCCTCCGCTTGTCGATCTCCCCCCTTGAGGGGGAGATGCCCGGCAGGGCAGAGGGGGGTGTCTCTTGCTCCGAGCGCAGTGTTTCCCACACAAACGTCGCTATCCCATGCCCGGAGCCCGCCACCCCATGCTGACCCCCTACGCAGAAACCCAGGTCGCCGACATCATCCGCGACCACGCCGCGCGTAAAAGCCCGCTGAAAATCATCGGCGGCAACACCCGCTCCGGTTTCGGCAATGCTGTCGCAGCAGATGAAGCACTCTCTTCCCGCGCGATGAACGGCATCGTCTCCTACCTGCCCGCCGAAATGGTCATGACCGTCAAGGCCGGAACCCCGCTCGCAACCGTCAAAGCCGCCCTTGCAGAAAACCGCCAGATGATGGCCTTCGAGCCGATGGATCACCGCCCGATCATGGGCACCGAAGGTGAACCGACCATCGGCGGCGTCTTCGCCGCCAATGTTTCCGGCCCCCGCCGTTATGTGGCCGGTGCGGCCCGCGACAGCCTGCTCGGCATCCGTTTCGTCAACGGCAGCGGTGAGGTCATCAAGGCCGGGGGCCGGGTGATGAAGAATGTCACCGGGCTCGATCTGTCGAAGTTCCTGGCCGGATCGTTCGGTACACTCGGTTTCCTCACCGAAGTCACCTTCCGCGTGCTGCCGAAACCGCCTGCGGAAAAAACCGTGGTCGTTTCCGGTCTCGACGATGAAGCGGCGACGCGCATCATGGCGGCGGCGATGGCGATGAGTGTCGAGGTTTCGGGCGCGGCGCATCTGCCGGAAAGCGTTCGTTCCCGTTTCATCGATGGCGGATTACCGGACGGCCCGGCGACTATCCTGCGGCTGGAAGGGCTCTCCGCCTCGGTGGAGGCGCGCACGGCCAAACTCCTTTCCGTCATGGACCGGGTCGGGCCGTGGGCGCTGCTGGAGGGCGAGGAGAGCAGGCTTTTGTGGCGTCAGGTGCGCGATGTCGCGCCCTATGCCGGACAGGCGGCGAAGCCCTTGTGGAAAGTATCGGTCGCGCCTTCGGTTGGTCATCAGCTTGTCGCGGCGCTGCGCATGGAAGCGGGCATCGATGCCTTCCATGACTGGCAGGGCGGTCTCGTCTGGATGCAGATGGAGGCGGACCCCGAGGCGGATTTGCTGCGCGGCGCGATCCGGGCGCTCGGCGGCGGCCACGCAACCTTGGTGAGGGCAAGCGATGCGGTGCGCGCCACGGTCGCTGCCTTCGAACCGCGCCTGGCGGCGGAAGCGCTGCTTTCTGCGCGTATCAGGGAGAAGCTCGATCCGGCGGGCATCTTCAATCCCGGTAAGGTGGCCGTGACGATGGAAAGGGCCGTCTGAACCATGCAAACATCCTTCACGCCCGAACAACTGGCCGATCCGCATGTGGCGGAATCCGAAAAAATCCTGCGCAAATGTGTGCATTGCGGTTTCTGCACCGCCACCTGTCCCACCTATGTCACGCTCGGCAACGAGCTGGACAGCCCGCGGGGCCGCATCTACCTCATCAAGGACATGCTGGAAAACAGCCGCCCGGCAGACCGCGAGGTCGTCACCCATATCGACCGCTGCCTCTCCTGCCTTGCCTGCACCACCACCTGTCCTTCCGGCGTGGATTACATGCATCTGGTCGATCATGCCCGCGCCCATATCGAACAGACATACAAGCGGCCCTTTATGGATCGGCTGATCCGCAATCTTCTGGTTGCCGTCCTGCCCCATCCCGCCCGTTTCCGGCTGGCCCTGCATCTGGCCCGGCTGGCGCGGCCTTTCTCCGGTCTGCTTGCCAAAGTTCCGGCGCTGAAGCCGCTGCAATCCATGCTCGCTCTCGCCCCCGCCGCCGTGCCTGCGGCCTCCGCGTCAACCCGTCCGGGAGAGCGGCCGGCCGAAGGCGAGAAGCGTGGACGGGTTGCGATCCTCACCGGCTGCGCCCAGCCGGTGCTCGATCCCGGTATCAACGAGGCGACGTTGCGCCTGCTTGCGCGGCTCGGCATTGAGGTCGTGGTGCCGAAGGGGGAGGGCTGCTGCGGTTCGCTGGTGCATCATATGGGGCGCGAGGAAGAGGCGCTCGCCTCGGCAAGGCGCAATGTCGATGTCTGGACGCGCGAGATGGAGAGTGGCGGTCTCGATGCCATCATCATCACCGCTTCCGGCTGCGGCACCACCATCAAGGATTACGGCCATATGCTGCGGCTCGATCCGGCTTACGCCGAAAAAGCCGCGCGGGTCTCGGCTTTGGCGAAGGACATCACCGAGTATCTCGCCACCCTCGATCTGCCGCAAGGGCAAAGCCAGGGTCTGACGGTCGCCTATCATTCCGCTTGCTCCATGCAGCATGGCCAGAAGATCACGCTTGCGCCGAAACAACTCCTGAAGGCGGCGGGTTTTACCGTGCGCGATCCGGCGGAAGGGCATCTCTGCTGCGGCTCGGCGGGAACCTACAACATCCTGCAGCCGGAGATTTCCGCCAGGCTCAAGGCGCGCAAGGTGAAGAATATCGAGGCCACCCGGGCGGATGTCATCGCCACCGGCAATATCGGCTGCATCACGCAGATCGGAACCGGCACGGATATGCCTATCCTGCACACGGTGGAGCTGTTGGACTGGGCCTATGGCGGGCCGAAACCGGCGAGGCTTTTGGTTTAGAAACGTCCCGTGGTACTTTCGACTGCGCAGTACCCGAGGCAGCTTTCGCGCACGCACTTTCGGCATCCGTCATGCCGGGCTTGACCCGGCATCCAGCCGGCGCGCGTCGGCGCGACGAGAAGAGTCTTTCCAGCCCAATGACTTGGGCTGACTGGATTCCGGCTCATGGCCGGAATGACGAAGAAAGAGAGCGTCGTCCACGCGGCACGCTTTGCGCCATATCTCTTAGAACTTATAAGCCACGCCGAAATTCACCGCATTGGTGATGATATCGGTCTTCAACGAGCCGCCATTGTCGATATCGACGTCGACGAAGGAATAGGTGCCCTTATATTCCACGAAGGTCGACCAGTTGTCGGTGATGCGGTAGCTGAGGCCGGCCTGCGCCTGCAGGGTTGCGCCGCCGAACTGATATTCGAAGGTCTTGCCTGACGGGCGATATACTTCCACATGCGGTACGTTGATGCCGACGCCGGCGCCAACGTAAGGGGTGATGGGCAGGGATTCCAGTGGAAAGCGGTAGAGCGCGTTCAGCGTCAGTAGGTTCAGGCCGTCGGTGAATTCGAAATGCGACCAGCCGGAACGGGCAAGCGTCTGGTCGTCGGCATAGACCTTGTCATGGGTGAAATCGAGCGAAATACCGAAATTCCGCAGCTGGCCCTCATCGAACCAGTAGGTGCCGCGCACGCCCCAATAGGGCGGGTTGGAAAACGACTTGCCTTCCCATCCGGCCCGGAAATCCGGCCCGTCGGAGACCTTCACGTCGCTGTGCGGCGCGCTTTGCCAGCCGCCATAACCGGAAATTTCAAATTCGCCCGCGATTGCGGCAGAGAAGGAAACGCCGCTGAACAGCAGGGCGCAAACAAATAAACTATGGCGCGGCATGAAGTGAATCCAGATTGATATCAGTAATTCACCAAACCGTTTTTTGATAACATTTGAATGACAGAAACGAAAAACGGGCGGCCGATTGACCACCCGTTTT
This sequence comes from Agrobacterium sp. 16-172Ci, assembly GCF_053522725.1. Taxonomy (NCBI): domain Bacteria; kingdom Pseudomonadati; phylum Pseudomonadota; class Alphaproteobacteria; order Hyphomicrobiales; family Rhizobiaceae; genus Agrobacterium; species Agrobacterium sp. 16-172Ci. The sequence goes on along the minus strand of NZ_JBNWBW010000040.1, from coordinate 24,840 downwards.
AAGACCGTTCCATCATCCCCCTGAGAGAGGTCCGGCTCCTGGCGTCCCCCGCCAAGTTTCATTCCAATGAAGTGAGCCGGATTGTACCGCCGCAAGGCGGCAATTCAAGCGGATACGCCGCCACACCGGCCCTGAAGCGGCCGGAAAGGCTGAACCGTTGCCGTCATATCACAATGACCTTCGTTCCGACGTTGACGCGCTCGTAAAGATCCGTGACATCCTCGTTGCGCATGCGGATGCAGCCGGAGGAATTGTTGCTGCCGATCGTCCAAGGCTGGTTGGTGCCGTGGATGCGATAAAGCGTCGAGCCGAGATACATGGCGCGCGCGCCCATCGGGTTCGCCGGGCCGCCTTCCATGAAGGCCGGCAGGTAGTGTCCCTTCCTCGCCTCGCGGCTGATCATTTCCTTCGGCGGGGTCCAGCTCGGCCATTCCGCCTTGCGGGTTACCTTGTGGGTGCCGGCCCATTCGAAACCGGGCTTTCCGACGCCAACGCCGTACCGCCGGGCCTTGCCATCGGCGAGCACGAGATAGAGGAAACGGTTCGGCGTATCGATGACGATGGTGCCGGGTTTTTCATTGGTCGGGTAGGTGACGATCTGCGGCAGGAACTGCGGCGCGATCTGGGTGCGCACCGGCGCGTTGGGGCGGACGGCGGCATTCTGCACCCGTGCCGGGCGCTGCGATGTGACGCCGGAGCTGGGGCGCTGCGGCATGGCGGCCTGGCGCTGCTGGAAGAACGGCTGGCGTGCGGCAGGTGCGCGCGGATAAACCACGGGGCGCACATTGCCGCGACCGCCGAGCTGAGTGACCCAGGGGGCGGAAAGATCCGGGCTGACGACGACGGGCGGTCGCTCGCGATAACGCTCATTGGCCATGGCGGCCGGGGCGGCAAAGGTGGAAACGAGGCTCAGCGCCAGAAAAACGGACTTCATCGTCATCGGGTGGACTCTCTCTGCGGGATGTCGCAACTATGGATTTGCGGAACTGTTCGCCCGCTTTGCCGGACACGTTCGCACCTCGACGCCAGCGAATCGTAAATGGCTGTTCATTAAAAAGCGCTTGATTAGGGAAAGCTGGATTTAAGGTTAGCACCCGGTTTTGAAACGTGGTGAATGAGTGGTAAGTGCGCGGTCTGAACCGGTCACGGGCGGAGTGGAAAAGGGTGGTTGCGGAATGAATGAAGCGGGACTTGAAACGGGCGCGGATGGCCTTGTGCGGTGTTTCTGGCAGCAGGGGCTTGCGGATTACAGCCGTTACCACGACGAGGAATGGGGTTATCCCGTCACCGACGATCGCCGCCTTTTCGAGAAGATCTGTCTGGAAGGTTTCCAGTCCGGCCTCTCCTGGTTGACGGTTCTGCGCAAGCGCGAGGCGTTCCGTCTAGCCTTCGCCAACTTCGAATTCGAAAAAGTGGCGGAATTCGGTGAGGCCGATATCGAGCGATGCCTTGCCGACAAGGGCATCATCCGCCATCGCGGCAAGATCGTGTCGACCATCAACAATGCCCGCCGCGCCATGGAGTTGCGCGATGAATTCGGTTCGCTCGCCCGTTATTTCTGGGGTTTCGAACCGGCCGCCGCAGAAAGGCCGCAAAGGCTGGACTATGCGACGTTAAGGGCCAACCCCACCAGCGCCGCCTCCATCCGTCTTTCGAAGGACCTGAAGAAGCGGGGCTGGAGTTTCGTCGGCCCGACGACCGTCTATGCATTCATGCAGGCCATGGGTATGGTCAACGACCATATCGAAGGCTGTCATTGCCGCCAGCCGATAGAGGCCATGCGGCGGGAGTTTGTACGTCCATGAAGGTAACCTCCCTTTTTCTGGCTCTCACCATGGCCGTGGCCGCCGTGCCGCATGCCTCCTTCGCGGAAGGCCGCAATGTCGACGGTATCTGGCTCGATGACGGCGAAAGGCTGAAGCAGGTGGCGCTGCCGCCGGCCGGGCCGCTGAAGCTTGACGGCTGGACGCGGCGCGGGCGCGGCGATGTCTATCGCCTGAAGGTGAAGGCCGGGCAGACGGTGAAGATCGAGCTTGCCGCCTCCAGCGAATTCGTGCTGATGGCGGTCTTCGATTTTTCGACGCCGGATGAGGACGCGATCTTCTTCAGCGATTCCGAAGGCAAGGTCGCAACGCTGACGCCGAAGGCGGATACGGAGTGGCTGATCCGCCCGACGCTTATTCTGGGCTCGCCACGCCGCGGTCTCGGCGCGCATTACACGCTGACGGTCAGCACCGGGAAATAACAGCGCGCCTTTTGCCTAGGCCGCCTGGGTCAGCACGATCAGGCCGAAACTCAAGACACCAAGCAGCACGAGCGAAAGGCTGGCGGCGATGATAACCTTGCCGCCGGCATGGCGAAGGCTGCGAATATCGACCGAAAGGCCCAGTGCCGCCATCGACATGATGGTGAGAATGTTGGAAAGCGAGGCGACAGGGCCGATCAGAGCCTCGGGAATGATGCCGAAGGACCGGGCCATGATCATCAGCACGAAGGCGATGATGAACCACGGAACCATCTGCTGCAATCTCAGGCGTTCCGTGCCGGACTGGCCATGGATGACGGAGAGGGCGGCGATCACAGGCCCCAGCATCAGCACGCGGATGAGCTTGACGATGGTGCCGGTCTGCACGGCGATTGCACCGAGCGGGGCTGTAGCGGCCAGAACCTGCGGCACGGCATAGACCGTCAGGCCGGCAAAGATGCCATATTGGGTGGCGTCGAGACCCAGAAGCTGCGGCAGAAACGGCATCAGCAGCACGGCGACGACGCCGAGAACCGCGGTGAAGGCAATCGAGGCGGCGACATCTTCCGGCTTGGCGCCGATGGCGGGCGCGGCGGCGGCAATGGCGGAATTGCCGCAGATGGAATTGCCGCAGGCGATCAGCGTCGCAAGCTTGGGCGGCAGACCGAGCATCCGCCCGGCGGCATAGCTGACGATCAGCGACAGCGCCACGATCAGCGCAATGCCGCCGATCAGCAAACCGCCGGCACCTTTGAGGATGGAGAGGCTCAAGGATGCGCCGAGAAGCGCCACCGCGATTTCAAGCAGCGTCTTGGCGCTGAATTTGATGCCGGCCGAGGCAACCGCGGGCAGAGACACCAGCGAACGCAGCAGCGTGCCGATCAGAATGGCGAGCACCAGATCGCCGAGCCATGCGTGGCCTGCAAGCCGCACCTGAAAACGCTCCGCCAAAATGGCGGCGCAGCTGACCGCCGCGCAGATGAGAATGCCCGGCAGAAGCGGGGTGAGCCAGCGAAGCGAAAACTGAAAGGGATGAGCGAGGGTACGATGTTGTGCCATGGCCAGACAATGCCGTAGCGGCCTGTTTTATTCTATCAAATAATATGGCATATATTATTCGATAAAATCGAATGAAAAGCCATGACCTTCGAACAGCTCCGCATCTTCATCGCCGTCGCCGAACGCGAGCACCTCACAAGGGCCGCCGAAGCCATCGGTTTGACCGCCTCCGCCGTCAGCTCCGCCATCAAGAATCTCGAAGCCTTTTATAATGTCGAGCTTTTTCACCGGGTCGGCCGCAACATCGAGCTGACCGAAAGCGGCCGGGTGTTTCTGGGCGAAGCGAAGGCGACATTGGCGCGTGTACGCAATGCGGAATTGATTCTCTCCGAAATGGGCGGGCTGACGCGCGGCGAAATCACCGTCTGCGCCAGCCAGACCATTGCAAGCTACTGGCTGCCGCCGATCCTGATGCAGTTCAAGAAACTTTATCCGGGCGTGACCGTGCGGCTCGATATCGGCAATACCAAGACGGTTACACAGGCCGTGCTTGACGGTCTGGCGGAGGTCGGTTTCATCGAAGGCAGGATCGATGAGCCGGCTTTGATGGTGCAGCCGGTCGTGTCAGACAAGCTGCTGGTCGTCACCGGTTCGGCCCATCCCTTCGCGGATGGCCGTTATCTCACCGCGCTCGATATGCTCTACGGCACCTCATGGGTTCTGCGCGAACAGGGCTCCGGCACCCGCTCCGCCTTCGAGGCGGCGGTGCGGCAGATGGGGGTGGACCCCGCTGAACTGTCCGTCATGCTGGAACTGCCGTCCAATGAGGCGGTGGTAATGGCGGCACGCTCCGGCGGCGCGGCCACGGCAGTTTCCGCCTCTGTCGCCTCGCTGTTTCTACGGCAGGGGCTGCTGGTCCGTGCCGGCATCGATTTGCCTGCGCGTAACTTCGCTTTGCTGCGTCACAAGGAACGCCATACCAGCCGGGCGGCCATGGAGCTGGAGCGCCTCAGCCGTGCGGCCTCGGAGGACTACAAGGCCGGTCTTGCGGGGTTGTAACCTTGGGGGAGGGAGCGCCAGCCGGCGCTCCCCGTTTGACACTAGCGGTCGTCACTTGCCCTTGGACTTCAGCCAGGCCTTCATCATGGCGATCTCGCCTTCCTGCGCCTTGATGACTTCTTCAGCCAGCTTGTGGATTTCCGGGTCCTTGCCGTATTTTAGCTGCACCTTGGCCATATCGATTGCGCCCTGATGGTGCGGGATCATGCCGCGCACGAAATCGACATCGGCATCGCCGCTATAATCGATGGCCATATCGCCATGCATCTTCTTGCTGGCTTCCATGAAGGCCTTGGTGGAAGCGCTGTCGCTCATACTGCCTTTTGACATATCATGTCCGGCATGGCCGCCCGCTTCCTGTGCGAGAACGGGCATGGCGAGAGAGGCCGCAAAAGCGGCGGCGAGCGTGATGGTCTTGATAGACATGGATTATCCTTCCTGTGTCTGACGGATTTTTCGAAGATGGGTCTGAAAAAATCTGGGGTCAGGCGCGGGGAGGCGGTAGCGGCGGCGCGAAAGCCTTGCCGTCAAAGACGATGCCGCGCTGCGGCTTCGGATAGGCGAATATCATCCGGCCGCTATCGGCGAAGATCGTTCGCGGAACCACGATCAGGCAGGCGGCGCAGGAACCGGGATGTGCGGCATCGTCACCATGCGGGCAGCAACCGCCCGCGCCCGCTCCATGAGCCCCATTCTCCGCATGCGCCTGAGACCCTTGGTCCCGATCAGCGGCTCGATGCGAATGGGCATCGTCATGTTTGATCGGCGACTGCGAGGACGCTGCCATGCCCGTGGCCATCGGCATGCTCATCGCCATCTGCGCTGGCATTGCGCCGTATAGCAGGCAGGCAAGAAACATTAATGTGCGGACGACCTGGGACATGGCATGAATTTACCGCTGGAATTATGGAATAAGCATGGCCATCAGGTCAGTTCACGCGCGATGACGTGATGCACGATGCGGTAATCCCTGCTTTCCTCGCCAAACGGGGCAAGCGGCCATTCCCATGCGGCGGCAGGGGCAGAAAGCTCGATGCCATGCAGCAGGTCTTCATGCTGGTGCAGGTTCCCGTCCTTGCCGATGATGTCGAAGGAGGTGTCCGTTATCAGGCAGGCCTTGCAGGGCAGGCCAGCCAGCGCTTCCAGATGGGTGTGAATGAGCTTCGGCAAAAGATCGTCCGGGGCATTTGCGATCTTTTCCCACTCCAGCCGGTGACGTGCGCCGGTGCCGATCTGTGACAGGAGATTGGCCGATACCACGAGATCGAGATAGGGCACCCGCCGCAGGAAATCGAGCGGTTCGGCCGGCCGACCGGCGAGAACATCGTCAAACCCGGAAAGATCGCGGTTGGCGATGCGGACATTCTTTTTGGCATTGAGGCGCAGCTTCGCCTGCACGCTGGCGAGATGCACCAGATCGACCAGCACGACGGTATCGAACATCGCCACCAGCGCATCATAAGGCACATCGCGCAGCAGGCCCGAGCCCAGCACAACGGCCGTTCGCCGCTGCTTCAGCTTTCTGGCCGATTGCAGCACGAATTGCCGGCTGTTGTTTTCATGCTCCGCCCAGGCTTTGGCGCAGCGGTTGGTGCGCGCCCACAGGTTGACGGAATAGCGGATATGCGGCCGGAATTCTTTCGGCGTGACCGCGCGCGTGGCGGCATATTGCAGGGCTTCGAGGATCATGAATGCCTAACGGTAGATTTAACGGCGATGGCCGATTTCGACCACCAGCACGACGAGCTTGTGATCCTGTATATCGCAGATGATACGGTAATCGCCCACCCGGTAGCGCCAGAAATTTCCGAGCTCGGAGCCTTGCAGGGCGGCGCCGGTCTGGCGTGGATCATCCAGTGCCGCCGATCGTTCGTGCAGAAAACTCCGGATTCGCTGGCGCGTTTCCGGATTTATCTTGCGCATCTCTTTCTGGACAAGCGCGTGATATTCAATTGTCCAGATCACGCCAGAACTCCTCGGCGCTTACAACCTTCGATTCTCCACGCTGGATGCGCCGCGTCGCTTCCTCGGCGAGATGGAGATCTTCCATATCCTCGATATGTTTCTCGATCGCCTCGCGGATGTAATAGGCGGATGTGCGGCCGGTGCGCTCGGACAGCGCCTTCAGCCGCTCATAGGTCTCATCAGGCAGGCGGATGGCCGTCTGTTTGCTCATGGGTCGCGTCCTTCCCGATCCGAATTGGGATACATGCATCCCATATAGCCCGCTTGGCTGCGTGAGCCAGTAAAACCGGAGCCTTTGCGGCTTGCCGCACCGGGCTTCATCCTCTAATACACCGGCTTGATTTCAGGAAAATATCGGATCGGCCCCATGAGCGAAAAAGCAAAAAAGCCTCAGAAACTGAAAGCCCGCCTGCCGCGCGGCTTCGTGGATCGCTCGGTTGCCGATATTCATGCCACCAATGAGATGATCGAAAAGATCCGCAGGGTCTATGAGCTTTACGGCTTCGATCCGGTGGAAACCCCGCTGTTCGAATATACCGATGCGCTCGGCAAATTCCTGCCCGATAGCGACCGTCCGAACGAAGGCGTGTTTTCGCTGCAGGACGATGACGACCAATGGATGAGCCTGCGCTACGATCTGACCGCGCCGCTCGCCCGTCATGTTGCGGAAAATTTCAACGAAATCCAGCTGCCCTACCGCACCTATCGCGCCGGTTATGTCTTTCGCAATGAAAAGCCCGGCCCCGGCCGCTTCCGGCAGTTCATGCAGTTCGATGCCGATACGGTGGGCGCTGCCGGCGTGCAGGCCGATGCCGAAATGTGCATGATGATGGCCGATACGCTGGAAGCGCTCGGAATTCAGCGCGGCGACTATGTCATTCGCGTCAACAACCGCAAGGTGCTGGACGGCGTCATGGAAGCCATCGGTCTCGGCGGTGAGGACAATGCCGGTCGTCGGCTGAACGTGCTGCGCGCCATCGACAAGCTCGACAAGTTCGGTCCTGAAGGCGTGAAGCTGCTGCTCGGCCCCGGCCGCAAGGATGAATCCGGTGATTTCACCAAGGGCGCTGGTCTTGGCGAGGAACAGATCGAAAAGGTGCTGTTTTTCGTCGGTATCAAGGATTATGCGGCAAGCGCCGATGATCTGGCCAAACTGGTTGCGGGCACCTCGAAAGGCGAGGAAGGCGTTGAGGAGCTGAACATCATCGGCGCTCTGGTCACCAGTGCCGGTTACGATGCGACGCGCATCAAGATCGACCCCTCGGTCGTTCGCGGCCTCGAATATTACACGGGCCCCGTCTATGAGGCCGAACTGACATTCGACGTCACCAATGAAAAGGGTGAAAAGGTCGTGTTCGGCTCCGTCGGCGGCGGCGGGCGTTATGACGGCCTCGTTTCGCGCTTCATGGGCCAGCCGGTTCCGGCCACGGGCTTCTCCATCGGCGTTTCGCGCCTGATGACGGCGCTGAAGAACCTCGGCAAGCTTGGTCAGGTCAAGCCGCTTGCCCCCGTTCTCATCACCGTCATGGATGGCGATGTGGAAAGCATGGGCCGTTACCAGCGCTTCACGCAGGCGCTGCGCGCCGAGGGCATCCGCGCTGAAATGTATCAGGGCAACTGGAAGAAATTCGGCAACCAGCTGAAATATGCCGACCGTCTCGGCTCGCCCATCGCCATCATCCAGGGCGGTGACGAGCGCGCCGAAGGTGTGGTGCAGATCAAGGATTTGATCGAAGGCAAGCGCCTGTCCGGCGAGATCGAGGACAATGCCAGCTGGCGCGAGGCGCGTGTGGCTCAGGTCAGCGTGCCGGAAGCCGAGCTGGTGGCGAAGGTCCGCGAGATTCTGGAGCATCAGGCAGAGGACGTTCGCCGCGCTGCCGAAGGGCGTTAAGGCCATGGCGATCCTCGCACTCGACCATGTTCAACTGGCGATGCCGGCGGGCCGTGAGGATGAGGCGCGCGCTTTTTATGGCGGCCTGCTCGGCTTTGCGGAGCAGGCAAAGCCTGCCAATCTGGCCGCACGCGGCGGATGCTGGTTCAGCCGGGGTTCGATAAAACTGCATCTCGGCGTCGAGCAGGGTTTCCGCCCGGCGAAGAAAGCCCATCCGGCCTTTCTGGTCGATGATATGGCAACCTTGCGAAAAACACTTGAAACAGCAGGCTGCCATGTGGTTGAGGATGAGCCGCTTGAAGGGTATCACCGCTTTTATGTCCATGATCCCTTCGGAAACCGCATCGAAATGATGCAGCCGCTCGAACCGTGACGAAAAGTACCGTTCCATGCCCCTGATCGACATGCCGGAATTTTCCGGAGAGCTACTGGAAGAATTCGCCGCGCGCCGCACGAGCCGTGTGAACACGCCCGTCATCCAGCCCGCCGAACCGTTTCTGGATATGGCCGGCGAGGATTTGCGCCGCCGTATCTTCATGACGGAGAGCGAAACGGGTGAGAGCCTGTGCCTGCGCCCGGAATTCACCATCCCGGTCTGCCTGCGCCATATCGAAACGGCGACCGGCACGCCGAAGCGTTATTCCTATCTCGGCGAAGTCTTCCGCCAGCGCCGCGAAGGTGCCAACGAGTTTTATCAGGCGGGCATCGAGGATCTCGGCGATACCGATATTGCCGCCGCCGACGCCCGTGCCGTCATTGACGCCACCGGCATTCTGCAGCGCCTGCTGCCGGGCCGGGCGCTTGCCGTCACGCTGGGCGACCAGCAGGTGTTCGAGGCGGTGGTTGCCGCCCTTGGCCTGCCGCTCGGCTGGCAGAAGCGGCTGGTGCAGGCATTCGGCGATATGGCGCAGCTGGAAGCGCTGCTGGAAAGCCTTGTACATCCTAAGCCCATGACCGGGCTGGACGCGCGGGTTGCCGGCCTTCTGGCAACGGGCGACGAGACAGTGCTGGTCGATTATCTCGATACGGTGATGCAGGAGACCGGCTATTCCACCAATGCCAGCCGCTCGCCGCAGGAAATCGCCCGCCGCCTGCGGGAAAAACTGGCGCTTGCCGCCACGCGCCTGCCGGATGAAAGCTTCGCGCTGCTCAAGCAGTTCCTGGCCCTGAAGGCGCCTCTGCCGCAAGCCTCGCAGGTTCTGGCGGATTTTGCCGCAAAGGCGAAACTGAAGCTTGATGGCGCACTTTCCGCTTTCGACAAACGCGTCGCAGCGCTTGCCAATGCCGGTGTCGATCTCGAAACCGTCACCTATGGCGCGGCCTTCGGCCGTCCGCTCGATTATTATACAGGCCTCGTTTTCGAAGTGGTGGAAGCGGGCGGAGACAGTGTGCTGGCCGGCGGCGGCCGTTTCGACCGGCTGCTGACCCTGCTCGGCGCACAGGAAAAAATCCCGGCCGTGGGCTTTTCGCTCTGGCTGGATCGCATCGAAACGGTGCGCGGGAGCGACAAGCCATGATTACCATCGCATTGCCCTCCAAGGGCCGGATGAAGGAAGACGCCTCCGCCGTTCTGGAACGCGCCGGGCTGAAAGTCGCGGCTGTCGGCAATGACCGCTCCTATCGCGGCCGCATCGAAGGGCGCGACGATATCGAGATCGCCTATCTCTCGGCTTCCGAGATCGCCCGCGAGATCGGTGCCGGCACTGTGGATTTCGGCGTGACGGGAGAGGACCTCGTACGCGAGGGGCTGACCAATGCCGATGCGCAGGTGGAGTTCTGCGCCCGCCTCGGTTTCGGCCATGCGGATGTCGTGGTCGCCGTGCCGGAAATCTGGCTGGATGTGGACAGCATGGCCGATCTCGGCGATGTCGCTTCGGAATTCCGCGCCCGTCATGGCCGCAGGCTTGCCATCGCCACCAAATATTGGCGGCTGACGCAGCAGTTCTTTTCGCGCCAGCACGGCATTCAGCTTTATCGCATCGTTGAAAGCCTTGGCGCGACCGAAGGTGCACCGGCCGCAGGGCAGGCGGATATCATTGTCGATATCACCTCGACCGGCTCGACGCTGAAGGCCAACCACCTGAAAATTCTCTCCGACGGCATCATCGTCCGTTCGGAAGCCTGCTTCGTGCGCGCCCGCAAGCCGGAACATGACGGCGATGCCGCGGTTCAGGAGATCGCCTCGCGCATCAGGGCTGCGGTCTGACGACGTAAAAAAAGCCGCCGGAGCGATCCGGCGGCTTTTTTATTGGTCGATCCATTTGGCTTATGCGTGGGCCACAGCCGCGCCGCGCTTGGCGTCGACGGAGTAGGCGCCGGGGCCGAAGGCGGCAAGCAGGATATAAGCGCCGGCAAGTGTGATGTTCTTCACCATCATGATGCCGTTCAGCGTGTTGATCCAGCCAAGAGCCGGCTCAGGCCAGCCGGGCACGGCAACGGTGCCGCTGTGGAACACCAGACCGGTGAAGACGCAGAAGACGGCAAGCGCCCAGGCAGCGATTTTGGTCTGGAAACCAGCGAGAATGGCAAGACCGGCAACGAGTTCGAACAGGCCTGCAATATAGGCAAGCGCGGTTGCAGCGGGCAGGCCGGCACCCGTGATCATACCGGCCGTACCGGCGGGATCGACGAGCTTGCTGAAGCCCGAGGTGATGAAGATGAAGGAAAGCAGAATACGGGCGATGAGAACGAGAACGTTCTGGCTGCTGGACATGGATATCTCCGGTAAATAATCGGCGTGTCGCCGGTTGAACTGCAATGTCTGGAGATATCAATGACCGAAAATCATCCGCCCATAAAGATGAACAATAGAAGACAAATCGTCTTCATTTTGTGAACGGCGCTGGGCGTCTGTCCCGCCATGTTCAGGCGGCGAAGCGGATATCCTCAAAGCGCGGAAACAGGAAAAGCCCTGATATGCGCCCTTGCTGCCCGTCTTCGAAGCCGGAAGATTCACCCATGCAGATGACCGGTTGCCGCATCGCCGGTAAGATGGAGAGGCCGGATGAAAAACAGAAACGTGAAGGTGCGGTGGAAACCTGCTCGAAAAGTTCCAGAACGCGGGCGTGGTCAGCGCGGTCGTAACAGCGGACAAGGCTGAGCAATCCGCACTCGCCCGGCGGCAGGCCGTGCATGAACGATGCGTGTTCGCCGAGGCGGATGACGCCACTGGAAAGATCGCTGCTCCACTCCTCCGACATGAAGAAATGCGACAGGGTCCGGGGATCGGGCGTGGCTGTTACCGCCGCAGGCAGAGCATCGTTGCGTCTTGATATTTCAAACAAATCGCGCCCCCGCATGAACACGTGCCAGCGCCGCCTCTTCAAGCGCCACTGCCAGGTTGAACCTTTACCGCCACCCGCAGTCGAACGTATTTGCCAGGCATCGAAACCCCTTTCAATGCTGGCCGCCCCGTCGCGGAACCCTTACGGGGGCTGACTTATAGTTTATTTTCCCCTGCCTACAACAACCAGTCAGTGAGAAAATCAAAAATATTATGTATTTCTTCTTCAAAATCGCGATACATGCGAAAAAGCACAACTAAATAGCGCACTTATAAGCCGATCCGAGTGGAAATCGGCCCCGTATGGGGCGGTGATTCGCTCTTGGATGTGCCCCATTATTGCATGGGGTTGCAAAAATAGCCGGATAAAATCAGGCCTGTTCCAAAACGGGACAATACACGAACCCTTCCGCTTTCGGCCTTCAGAATTATGCAACCTGTTGATTTCATGAGGCATCTCTTGCGAGAGCGTCGATAAGGTGCGCCGCCTTCCGTCAATCCCACAGGCACGGCAAAGAAAAAGGGCGGTCCGAAGACCGCCCTTTCTTATTCCGGTGGCAGGGCTGATTAGAAGTCCATGCCGCCCGTCGGGCGCGCTTGCGACGCCGGACCACTTAAAGGGCATGGGCGGCAACGAAAAAAGGGCGATCCGAAGACCGCCCTTTCGTATTCCGGAGACAGGACTGATTAGAAGTCCATGCCGCCCGTCGGGCGCGCTTGCGACGCCGGACCACTTAAAGGGCATGGGCGGCAACGAAAAAAGGGCGATCCGAAGACCGCCC
>NZ_JBNWBW010000040.1:0-12516 GCF_053522725.1 Agrobacterium sp. 16-172Ci | reverse complement strand
TTTCGTATTCCGGAGACAGGACTGATTAGAAGTCCATGCCGCCCATGCCGCCGCCCGGCATTGCCGGCATCGGAGCGTCCTTCTTCGGAAGCTCGGCGATCATGGCTTCGGTGGTGATCAGCAGCGAAGCAACCGAAGCTGCGTTCTGCAGAGCCGTACGAACAACCTTGACCGGGTCGACGATGCCGAGCTGGATCAGGTCGCCATATTCACCGGTCTGGGCGTTGTAGCCGTAGTTGTCTTCGTTCTTCTCGAGGATCTTGCCGACTACGATGGAAGCTTCGTCACCTGCGTTGTCTGCAATCTGGCGAACCAGAGCCTGCAGGGCGCGGCGGATGATGTTGATACCGGCTTCCTGGTCGTCGTTTTCACCCTTTGCGGTGATCTTCGTGGAGGAACGCAGCAGGGCAACGCCGCCGCCCGGTACGATGCCTTCCTGAACGGCAGCGCGCGTCGCGTTGAGAGCGTCGTCGATGCGGTCCTTCTTTTCCTTCACTTCAACTTCCGTCGAACCGCCGACGCGGATAACGGCAACGCCGCCAGCGAGCTTGGCAAGACGTTCCTGCAGCTTTTCGCGGTCGTAGTCGGAGGTGGTTTCTTCGATCTGGGCCTTGATCTGGGCAACACGACCTTCGATGTCGGACTTCTGGCCGGCGCCGTCAACGATCGTGGTGTTTTCCTTGGAGATCGAAACCTTCTTCGACTTGCCGAGCATGTCGAGGGTAACGTTTTCGAGCTTGATGCCGAGGTCTTCGGAAATGACGGTACCACCGGTCAGGATGGCGATGTCTTCCAGCATGGCCTTGCGGCGGTCGCCGAAGCCGGGAGCCTTGACGGCAGCGATCTTGAGGCCGCCACGCAGCTTGTTGACGACGAGCGTTGCAAGGGCTTCACCTTCAACGTCTTCAGCGATGATGACGAGCGGCTTGCCGGTCTGAACGACGGCTTCGAGAACCGGCAGCATGGCCTGAAGGTTCGAGAGCTTCTTTTCGTGCAGGAGGATGTAAGCGTCTTCGAGGTCCGCAACCATCTTTTCCGGGTTGGTCACGAAGTAGGGCGACAGGTAGCCGCGGTCGAACTGCATGCCTTCGACGACTTCGAGTTCGGTTTCAGCGGTCTTGGCTTCTTCAACGGTGATGACGCCTTCGTTGCCGACCTTCTGCATTGCTTCAGCAATGTCGAGACCGATCTGACGCTCGCCGTTTGCAGAGATCGTGCCAACCTGCGCAACTTCTTCAGACGTGTTGATCTTCTTGGCCTTGGCCTGAAGGTCCTTGACGACTTCAGCAACGGCCAGATCGATACCGCGCTTCAGGTCCATCGGGTTCATGCCGGCAGCAACTGCCTTGGAACCTTCGCGAACGATGGCCTGGGCCAGAACGGTCGCGGTGGTGGTGCCGTCACCGGCGATGTCGTTGGTCTTGGAGGCAACTTCGCGAACGAGCTGTGCGCCCATGTTCTCGAACTTGTCTTCCAGTTCGATTTCCTTGGCGACGGAAACGCCGTCCTTGGTGATGCGCGGAGCGCCGAAGGACTTGTCGATAACGACGTTACGACCCTTCGGGCCGAGGGTTACCTTCACTGCATCAGCAAGAACGTCGACGCCCTTGAGCATCTTTTCGCGTGCTGTGCGGCCGAATTTTACTTCTTTGGCTGCCATTTTCAAAACTCCTGGTTTCGAATGGCCGGACCGGGTCCGGCTTGAAATTTAAGGAAACGATGGGTCGACTGAAATCAGCCGATAATGCCCATGATGTCGGCTTCCTTCATGATCAGAAGGTCTTCGCCGTTGAGCTTGACTTCGGTGCCCGACCACTTGCCGAACAGAACGCGATCGCCAACCTTGACGTCGAGAGCGACGACCTTGCCGGCCTCGTCACGTGCGCCGGAACCGACGGCGACGATTTCGCCTTCCTGCGGCTTTTCCTTGGCGGTGTCGGGAATGATGATGCCGCCCTTGGTCTTTTCTTCGGACTCAACGCGACGAACGACGACGCGATCGTGAAGCGGGCGGAAATTGGTGCTTGTCATTGTCTAATCCCTCGATCAAATGACTGCGCGAGCTTTTGGAACTCGCCTGATGGGTGTTAGCACTCTCCTTTATCGAGTGCCAGCGGAACCGAGATAAGGAGGGCTTCTGCCGGAGTCAAGAACGCCCTGTCTGAAAAATTTCATGGCTTATGGTTATCAGCGTTCCATGACAGAAATTTCCCATGCGCGGACGGGCGCGGCGACGTCGTTCTTTTTGCCCGTTGCGGCCGCATCGCATCTAAGGGGCATTTGTGTTCATGCTGCGTCAGGCGGGCCAAAGACCGGTCTGGCGGCGCTTTTTTCCTTGCCATCGGCGTCCCGCTTTGCGATGTGACGCTCACCTTCTTCTCGCATCCGGAAAGCATCTCATGGCCCATCGCATTCTCACTCTCGGCGAAATTACGGCTGGGTTCGACGTTATTCTTTCGGATGTATGGGGCGTGCTGCACAATGGCGTCAGCGCTTTTCCGGATGCGGCGGTTGCGCTGCGGGAAGCGCGCGAGGCCGGCAAGACGGTGGTGCTCATCACCAATTCACCGCGCCCCGCTCCCGGCGTCATCGCCCAGCTTCGCGTTCTCGGCGTGCCGGATGAGGCCTATGACCGCATCATCACCTCCGGTGACGTCACCCGCGGCCTGATTGCGGAAGGCCCGAAAAAAGTATTCCTGCTCGGCCCGGAACGCGATCTGCCGCTGCTGGACGGTCTCGATGTCGAGCGCGTCGACGAGGCGGAAGCGCAGTCCGTGGTCTGCACCGGCTTTTTCGATGACGAGACGGAAACGCCCGAGGACTATACCGAAATGCTCAAGGGCTTCATTGCCCGCAACGTGCCGATGATCTGCGCCAATCCCGATCTGGTAGTGGAGCGCGGCGAGCGCATCATTCCATGCGCCGGCGCCATGGCCGCATACTATGAACAGCTCGGCGGCGAGGTCCGCATTGCCGGCAAGCCGCATGCGCCGATCTATGAGGCCTGCCTTGCGGCGGCCAAAGAAGTGCGCGGCGCCTTCGCCAAGGATCGCGTGCTCGCCATCGGCGACGGCATGCCGACGGATGTGAAGGGCGCGATTGCGAGCGGTCTCAACCTTCTTTATATCAGCGGCGGAATTCACGCCGCCGAATATACGCTGAACGGCCAGACGGACGAGGCGCTTCTCAACGCCTATCTCAAGGGGCAGGGTGCTGCTCCCGGCTGGTGGATGCCCCGTCTCGCCTGAGGACATCTTGCCTCAAGGAATAGCTGGCGCAGGAATGGATCGATTGCCATGACCGTTTTTCACCGCAATGAAAAAAAGGAACCGCTGCCGGAAGCTCTTCGCGGCGGCGTCATCGCCATCGGCAATTTCGACGGCGTGCATCGCGGCCACCGGGCTGTGCTGGATCGTGCCCTGGAGCTGGCGGACGCCCGTGGCGTTCCCGCGCTGGTGCTGACCTTCGAGCCGCATCCCCGTTCCGTCTTCCGTCCCGATACGCCGGTTTTTCGCCTCACGCCCGCGCCACTCAAGGCGCGCATCCTTGAGGCCATCGGTTTCCGCTCCGTCATCGAATATCCCTTCGACCGGGAATTTTCGCAGCGCTCGGCGGAAGAATTCGTCCAGTCCATTCTGGTCGATTGGCTCCACGCCAGCGCTGTCGTCACCGGCTTCGATTTCCATTTCGGCAAGGGCCGCGAAGGCGGCCCGGCATTTCTGATGGAGGCCGGCAAACGCCATGGCTTCGACGTGACGCTGGTGGATGCCTTCCGCGACGAGGGTGCGGATGTCGTCTCTTCCAGCCGGATTCGCTCGCTTCTATGCGAAGGCGATGTGGCGGGCGCCGCAGGCCTGCTCGGTTATCGCTTCACGGTGGAAAGCGAAGTCATCGGCGGCCAGAAGCTCGGCCGCACGCTGGGTTATCCCACCGCCAACATGGCGCTGGCGCCGGAAACGGAACTGAAAGCGGGCATCTATGCCGTGCGGTTCCGCCGCCCGGACGGTTCGATCCGCGATGGCGTGGCAAGCTTCGGTTACCGCCCGACCGTCACCGAAAACGGTGCGGCGCTGCTCGAAACATTCGTCTTCGATTTTTCCGGCGATCTTTATGGCGAGGTCTGTTCGGTCTCCTTCTTCGGGCACCTGCGCGACGAGCTGAAATTCGACGGTCTCGATCCGCTCGTCGCCCAGATCAGGCGCGATGAAGAAGAGGCGAGGGCGATGTTATCGGGCGTGCGTCCGCTCAGCGAACTGGACGCCAGGATCGCGTTCTGACCGGGTAAGGCCGGTCAGCCCCTGTTCCGGTCGATATTGCCGTCGCTTTTCTCTTCCTTTTTGCCGGAAAACCGCATAAACAACCGGCCATGTCCCAATACCGGTTGATGTTCAAAACTCAGATTGGCCGAATTATTGGCCCGGCCTTCCGCCCGCTCTGACGAGCCGGAAGGTCCGGGATTTTGGCGCTTGTCATGACTTTGGTCATGGCGCTTTCCGTATTTGCCCTCTTTGAAATTGAGACGGCGCGACCGACACGGCGCGCAACAACGGTACGATTATGAGCGACACCGCAGAAAAACTGGATTACTCCTCTACCCTCTATCTGCCGCAGACGGATTTTCCGATGCGCGCCGGCCTGCCGCAGAAGGAACCGGAAACGGTGAAACGCTGGCAGGAAATGGGCCTCTACAAACGCCTGCGCGCCTCCGCCGCCGGCCGCGAAAAATTCGTCCTGCATGACGGCCCGCCCTATGCCAACGGCAATATCCACATCGGCCATGCGCTGAACAAGATCCTCAAGGACGTCATCACCCGCTCGTTCCAGATGCGCGGTTACGACGCCAATTACGTGCCGGGCTGGGATTGCCACGGTCTGCCGATCGAATGGAAGATCGAGGAAGCCTATCGCGCCAAAGGCAAGAACAAGGACGAAGTTCCGGTCAACGAATTCCGCCAGGAGTGCCGTGAGTTTGCGGCCGGCTGGATCAAGGTCCAGTCCGAGGAGTTCAAACGCCTCGGCATCGAGGGGGATTTTGAAAACCCCTATACGACGATGAACTTCCACGCCGAAGCCCGCATCGCCGGCGAACTTTTGAAGATCGCCAAGAGCGGCCAGCTCTACCGCGGTTCCAAGCCGATCATGTGGTCGGTTGTCGAGCGCACGGCGCTGGCGGAAGCGGAAGTCGAATATCATGACGTCGAGAGTGACACGATCTGGGTGAAGTTCCCGGTCGTTGAAGGTTCTGCTGCGCTTGAAGGCGCCTCCATCGTCATCTGGACGACCACGCCGTGGACGATCCCCGGCAACCGCGCCATCTCGTTTTCGTCACGCATCGCCTATGGCCTTTATGAGGTCACGGCGGCGGCGAATGATTTCGGGCCGCAGCCGGGTGAAAAACTCGTCTTCGCAGACAAGCTGGCAGCGGAATGCTTTGCCAAGGCAAAGCTCGAATTTACACGCCTGCGCGACGTGAAGGCGGAAGAGCTCGCGGCTGTCAGCTGCGCCCACCCGCTGGCATCGCTGGGTTACACCTTCCCTGTTCCGGTGCTCGATGGCGATCACGTCACCGACGATGCCGGTACCGGCTTTGTGCATACTGCTCCAGGCCATGGTCGCGAAGACTTTGACGCGTGGATGGCGCAGGCGCGCGATCTGGAAGCGCGCGGCATCTCCTCCAAGATCCCCTTCACGGTCGGCGATGACGGTTTCTACACCGAAGACGCCCCCGGTTTCGGCCCGTCGGCCGAAGGCGGTGCTGCTCGTGTCATGGATGATAACGGCAAGAAGGGCGATGCCAATGACCGCGTCATCAAGGCGCTGATCGCGGAAAACAACCTGTTTGCCCGCGGCCGCCTGAAGCACAGCTACCCGCATAGCTGGCGCTCCAAGAAGCCGGTCATCTTCCGCAACACGCCGCAATGGTTCGTCTATATGGACAAGGAACTGGGCGACGGCACGACCCTGCGCTCGCGTTCGCTTTCCGCCATCGACCAGACCCGTTTCGTTCCGGCCTCCGGCCAGAACCGTCTGCGCGCCATGATCGAAGGCCGCCCGGACTGGGTCTTGTCGCGCCAGCGCAGCTGGGGCGTGCCGATCGCCGTCTTCGCCGACGACAAGGGCGAGGTTCTGGTCGACGAGGCGGTCAATGCCCGCATCCTCGAGGCTTTCGAGGCCGAAGGTGCTGACGCCTGGTTCGCCGAAGGCGCCAAGGAACGCTTCCTCGGCAATGATCACGACCACACCAAGTGGCAGCAGGTCATGGACATCCTCGACGTCTGGTTCGACAGCGGCTGCACCCACACCTTCACGCTGGAAGACCGCCCGGACTTGAAGTGGCCGGCGGATGTCTATCTCGAAGGCTCCGACCAGCATCGCGGCTGGTTCCATTCGTCGCTGCTTGAAAGCTGCGCGACGCGCGGCCGTGCGCCTTACAATGCCGTTGTCACCCACGGTTTCACCATGGACGAGCAGGGCCGCAAGCAGTCGAAGTCGCTCGGCAACGTGGTCGCTCCTCAGGAAGTCATGAGCCAGTCGGGTGCCGACATCCTGCGCCTGTGGGTGATGACGACGGATTACTGGGAAGACCAGCGCCTCGGCAAGGCCATCATCCAGACCAATGTCGATGCCTATCGCAAGCTGCGCAACACCATCCGCTGGATGCTCGGCACGCTCGCCCATTACAAGGGCGAGGAGATCGCCTATGACGATCTGCCGGAGCTGGAAAAGCTGGTGCTGCACCGCCTGTCCGAACTGGATGGCGTTGTCCGTGAAGGTTATGACGGCTTCGAGTTCAAGAAGATCACCCGCGCGCTGATCGACTTTGCCAATGTCGAACTTTCCGCCTTCTATTTCGACGTCCGCAAGGACACGCTGTATTGCGACGCGCCGTCGTCGCTGAAGCGCCGCGCGGCCCTGTCGGTCATCGCCAAGCTGTTCGATTGCCTGGTGACGTGGCTTGCCCCCATGCTGCCCTTCACCACGGAAGAAGCGTGGCTGTCGCGTTACCCGGATGCGGAGTCGGTGCATCTCGCCCAGTTCCCGGAAATCCCGGCAAACTGGAAGAACGATGCGCTGGAAGCGAAGTGGGAGAAAATCCGCAAGGTCCGTACCGTCGTGACGGGCGCGCTTGAAGTCGAGCGCCGTGAAAAGCGCATCGGCTCCTCGCTGGAGGCGGCACCTGTCGTCCACATCGCCGACGCCGATCTGCTGGCCGCGCTGAAGGATCAGGACTTCGCCGAAATCTGCATCACCTCGGCCATCACGGTTGTGGGTGACGAAGGCCCGGCCGATGGCTTCCGCCTGCCGGAAGTGCCGAAGGTTGTGGTCGAGCAGAAGCTCGCGGAAGGTGAAAAATGCGCGCGTTCGTGGCGCATCACCACCGATGTCGGGTCCGATCCGGATTATCCTGACGTTTCTGCCCGCGATGCAGCGGCCCTGCGTGAGCTTGCTGCACTCTCGTAACGAAAATGACCGGATGAATTGCGCTTTGCCTCTTCATCCGGTACACCTGCCTGAAAATGGCCGGATTTGCAGGGCAATGCGGGCTGCCGCCTGCCGAAAGACGATGTCTGGCGAAGTGGGACGGACGGCTGGAAGGGTTTCAATGAAGACGATGCAGGGTAATGCGCAGGGTTTGGGCATGTTTCGCACGGTTGTTGGCATCACGACGATAGGCGTGTTGCTTGGCGCGTGCACGAGCCCGACCTACGGCACGGGCAAGACGGCAGCGGAACAGCTTGTCGACGATCTTGGCAACGCGACCTCGATCACCGGCAATGACCAGGAAAAGCGTAACCTGAAATACAGCCCCCGCCCGGGCCTCGTCGTTCCTGCTCAGGCCCGTGCCGAACAGTTGGCCACGCCGCAGCAGAACATGGCGAGCCGCGAAAACAATCCGCAATGGGTCGAATCACCGGAAGAAACCCGCGAACGCCTGCGCGAAGAGGCGGATGCGAACAAGAACAACCCGCATTATCGCTCGCCGCTGCTTGCAGGCAACGGCACCGCCGGCCAGATGACCGAAACCCAGAAATGGGAAGCCTTCCGCAAGGCCAAGGCGGAAGCCCAGGGCGGCTCCGTCGTTAACGCCCAGCGCAGGTTCCTCACCGATCCGCCGGCTGAATACCGCAGCGTTCCGCAGGATCAGCTGACCGATCTCGGCGAACCGGAGCTGAAGAAGGAAAAGCGCCGCAAGAAAGAAGCGGCCGTGGCAAATACCGGCAAGAGCTGGTGGAACCCCTTCCAGTAATAACGAATGGCTGATGGCCTGCGGGAAAGCTTGCGTCTCCCGCCGGTCGCTCAATCGTCGAGACGTTTCTCGCGAAAAAATTGCCGCAGGATTTCCGCACTTTCGCTTTCCGCCAGTCCCGAATAGACATCCGGCGCATGGTGGCATGTCGGCTGGCTGAAGAAACGCACGCCACTCTCCACTGCGCCGCCCTTCGGGTCTCGCGCGCCGTAATAGAGTCGGCGGATACGGGCAAATGAAATTGCCGCCGCACACATGGTGCAGGGCTCCAGTGTCACGTAGAGATCGGCGCCAGGCAGGCGTTCCTGCTCCAGCGCCTCGCAGGCCATGCGGATCACGGCGATTTCGGCGTGAGCCGTCACATCGTTCAATTCACGGGTGCGGTTGCCGGAACTGGCGATGACGCGGCCGTCCATAACCAGTACCGCGCCGATCGGAACCTCCTGCCGCTTAGCCGCGGCACGGGCTTCCGAAAGCGCCAGCTCCATGAAATGCGTCCTTTCGGCCATTGCGTTTCAATTTCCTCTTAACCCTTGTGCTTGGACCTGATAGGACAGCCCAAACAACAGGCAAACAGCAAATGACTTTTAAAGACAAGCCGAAGCGTGACGGCGGCAAGACATTTAGCCGCGACAGGAAGCCGAAAGGGCCCGGCAAGCCCGCCCCAGAGCGCGAAAAGAAACCGACCGAGGCGAAGGCCGCCCCGGTGCCGGAAACCGTTGGCGCTTCCAAGCCCGAGCGCATTTCCAAGATCATGGCGCGCGCCGGTGTGGCCTCGCGCCGCGATGTCGAGCGCATGATCATGGAAGGCCGCGTGTCGCTGAACGGCGTCAAGCTGGATACGCCGGTGGTGAACGCCACGCTGTCCGACAAGATCGAAGTCGACGGCATGCCGATTCGCGGCGCCGAGCGCACGCGCCTGTGGCTTTACCACAAGCCCGCCGGTCTGGTGACGACCAATTCCGACCCGGAAGGCCGCCCGACCGTTTTCGACAATCTGCCCGGTGAACTGCCGCGCGTTCTGTCCATCGGCCGTCTCGATATCAATACCGAAGGCCTGCTGCTGCTCACCAACGATGGCGGACTTTCCCGCGTGCTGGAACTGCCGACCACCGGCTGGCTGCGCCGCTACCGCGTGCGCGCCCATGGCGAGGTCGATCAGGCCGCACTCGACAAGCTGAAGGAAGGCATTGCCGTCGATGGCGTGCTCTACGGCGCAATCGACGCCACGCTCGACCGCACCCAGGGCCACAATGTCTGGATCAGCATGGGCCTGCGTGAAGGCAAGAACCGCGAAATCAAGAACGTGCTCGGCGCGCTCGGTCTCGAGGTCAACCGGCTGATCCGCGTTTCCTACGGTCCGTTCCAGCTCGGCGATCTCGCTGAAGGCAAGGTGCTTGAAGTGCGCGGCCGTATGCTGCGCGACCAGCTCGGCCCGCGTCTGATCGAACAGGCTGGCGCCAATTTCGACGCGCCGATTTACAATGCGCCCGTTGAGGATGAAGAAGACGACGCGCCGAAGCGGCCCGTGAAATCCGAATGGGCAAAGAGCGATGCGCCGGAAGGCAAGCCGCGCTTCGAAAAGAGCGGCAAGTCCGAGGATCGTCGTGAAAAGGCGCTCGGCCGTCTCGACACCAAGCGCGGCGACAAGCCGGCCGGCAAGTTCGGCTCCAAGCCCGCCGGGAAATTTGGCGCAAAGGGCCGCGGCGAGGATGAAGGCGACGACCGCCGCCCACGCCAGGCCGCCGGCACCAGCCGCACGGCCAATGTCTGGATGGCGCCCGGTGCAAGGCCCACCCGTGACGGCAAGGAGCGCAAGTCTTCCGCCCGCGCGGAAGCCGAAAACCTCTTCAAGAAGCCTTCCGCCCAGGATGAAGCGCGACGTAACGTCGTGCGGCATGCGGATGCCGAGGGCGAGTGGATCCGCTCAGATTCCCCCCGCGAAGAAGAAGGTGGTCGCGGACGCGGCGACCGTCCGCGTGGCGAAAAGAGCTTTGGTGATCGTGGTGGGCGCGGCGGAAAGCCGTTCGGCGACCGGCCATTCCGCGACAGGCCGCGTGAAGAGGGTGATCGTCCGCGCGGTGAAAAGAGCTTCGGCGACCGCCCGGCACGCGGCGGCAAACCTTTCGGCGACCGTCCGTTCCGTGACAAGCCGCGCGAAGAGGGTGACCGCCCGCGCAGCGACCGCCCACGTGGCGAAAAACCTTTCGGTGACCGTCCGTTCCGCGACAGGCCCCGTGAAGACGGTGACCGCCCACGCGGCGAGCGCCCGGCGGGAGACAAGCCCCGTGGCGGCAAGCCGGCCGGTAAATCCGGATTCGGCAAGCCATCGTTCGGAAAATCGGGCGAACGTGGTGAACGTTCGGGTTTCTCAGGCAAAAGCAAAGGCCCCGGTGGTCCCGGCGGCGGCAAGCCGGGCGGCAAAGGCCCGGGTGGCAAACCTTCTGGAGGCAGGGGAATGACACGTAATGCGGATCGTAGGCGGTGAGTTCCGCGGCCGGAGTTTGGCCGCGCCGAAATCGAATTCCATTCGTCCGACCATCGACAGGACGCGGGAAAGCCTCTTCAATATTCTAAGCCATGCCTATCCGGAAAGTCTGGATGGCACGCGCGTTCTGGACGTTTTTGCCGGAACCGGTGCGGTCGGTCTGGAGGCGCTTTCGCGCGGCTGTCGCGTGGCGCTCTTCGTCGAAAACGGCGTGGAGGGCAGGGGGCTGCTCTGGGAAAATATCGATGCGCTGGGTCTGCATGGCCGCGCCCGCATTTTGCGGCGTGACGCTACCAAGCTCGGCGGCGTCAACAATATCGAGCCCTTCGATCTTCTCTTCGCCGATCCGCCCTATGGCTATGGCCATGGCGAGAAGGCTTTCGCGGCCGCCCATGGCGGCGGCTGGCTGAACCCCGGCGCCCTCGCCATTCTCGAAGAGCGCGGCGATGTGACGGTCAAGGTCGATCCGGTTTTCAAGCCGCTCGAAAGCCGCATCTTCGGCGATACGAAAATGCATTTCTACCGTTACGAGCCTTAAAGCATTTCCAGCAAAAGTGGAGCCCGGTTTTCCGTCCGGAAATGCGACAGAACAAAGAGTTAGAGTGTTTTCGCGATTCTAAGAAAAGCGAAAATGCTCTAACAGGAGCGTTTCCCGTCACGCCACGGTCTTGTCTTGTTTGCGCAATAGGCAGAGTCTTTGCCGTGGAAAGAATTTGGGTATTCGCATGGAGCAGGGTGTAAACGAGAGCATAACGATTGTCCGCGCCGGGGAAGAGGTTCTCGAAGGCGACGGCTCGAGTGGCCAAGAGCCGACTTTCGGACTGGCGCTCGGCGGCGGCGGCGCACGCGGCATCTGCCACATCAATGTCATCGAGGCGCTGGACGAACTCGGCATCCGGCCCGTTGCGATTTCCGGTTCCTCCATCGGCTCCATCATCGGCGCAGGCATGGCGGCCGGCATGACCGGCCGGGAAATCCGCGAATACACGCTTGAACTGATGGGACGAAAGGGCTCCGTCGCCAACCGGCTCTGGAGCCTCGGCCCGGCATCGATGCGCCATGCGGTGGACGGTTTTCGCCTCGGGCAGTTCAACCTCGAACTCATCCTGCACGCCCTGATGCCGCAGGCTCTGCCGAAGGATTTTTCCGAGCTTGCCATTCCGCTCAAAGTGATAACCACGGATTATTACGCCCAGACTGAAGTGGTGGTGGAACGCGGCGAGATCATCCAGGCGCTGGCCGCATCTGCCGCCATTCCCGCATTGTTCATGCCGGTGCGTATCGATGGCCGCATCATGATCGACGGCGGCATTTTTAATCCGGTGCCCTATGAGCATCTGCTGGACCGCGCCGATATCGTCATCGGCGTCGATGTGGTTGGCGGCCCGGAAGGTGACGGAACCACCATGCCGAACCGGCTGGACAGCCTGTTCGGCGCCAGCCAGCTGATGATGCAGGCGGCGATTGCCCTGAAACTGAGGCTACGCCCGCCGCATATTTTCCTGCGCCCGCCGGTGCACCGTTTCGGTGTGCTGGATTTCCTGAAGTCCGAAGAGGTGCTGAACGCATCGGCTAGCATCAAGGACGATCTGAAGCGGCAGATCGACATGCAGGTGGAACTGTTTCACCGCGGGCAGGGTGTGGAGGCGTGACGAGTGAGGCGAGTTTTCTTCTCCCCGAGGGGGAGAAGATGGCCCGAAGGGTCAGATGAGGGGGTAACGTTGCCGGATTTCGGAGAGCGTGCCCCCTTGTAACTTGATTTCGCCGCGCTGTGCTATTG
>NZ_JBNWBW010000039.1:0-31173 GCF_053522725.1 Agrobacterium sp. 16-172Ci | reverse complement strand
GTCGCAACAATCCGGAAGCTCGTCACTATCCTCAACGCCATCGCAAGGACAGATCCAGCATTTGCTTGATCATCCACGGTTGCTTGATCCGGCATCCAGTCGGCGCGCGTCTGCGCGGCGGAAAGAGTTCTTTCAGCCCAAGGACTTGGGCTGGCTGGATTCCGGCTCGAGGCCGGAATGACGGAGGCAGGGAACTGCGCTGAGCCAGCGGACTGACCAACAAAAAAGGCGGCCCGACGGCCGCCCTTTAGATCTCTGCTTCCTTACCACTCAGGCTGTAAGCGCCCGCGCCACAGCCTTGCGGATATCCGGAAGCGCAAACGGCTTCGAGACGACGTCCACAATCTTCGTCGCCAGATCGTCAGCACGTTCGCGCTGCTCGGCATAACCCGTCATCAGCAAAATGCGCATGGCCGGGAAGCGTTCGGCGGCGCGGTGCGCCAGCTCGATGCCATCCATGACCGGCATGCGGATATCCGAAAGAAGAAGATCGAAACTGGTTTCCTGAAGCTTTTCCAGCCCCTGCTCGCCATCCGCCGCCTCATGGGTCTCGTGACCGTCGAGACGCAGCGCGCGAGCGACGAAAGCCCGCAATGCATCCTCGTCTTCGGTAATCAGAATCTTCGCCATTACTCATTGCTCCTGGGCATCATTTCCAGCCGTGAGCAACATCGCAGGCTCCTCTTTTCAAGAGGTAAACACCCAGCCCTTCGCTGGGTGAATGGTTAATGAGGCGTCTCCGTCCTGTGCCGTTCCGGCACGGCAAAGATGCTCAGGCGTCGCCGGTCACGACGCCGACAAAGGGCAGTTCGCGGAAGGCATAAGCGACATCCATGCCGTAACCCACGACGAAATAATCCGGACATTCGAAACCGACATAATCGGCCTCCAGATCTTCCTTGCGCTTGACCTTCTTGTCGAGCAGCACGGCGATGGTGACGTTGCGGGCGCCACGCTCGTAAAGCAGTTCCTTGGCGAAACGCAGCGTGCGGCCGGATTCGAGAATATCGTCGATCAGGAGGACATCGCGGTCCTTCACGTCGCTGTCGATATCCTTGACGATCCTGACGCCTTGCGAAACCGTGCCGGTGCCATAGCTCGAAAGCGTGATGAACTCGACTTCAGGGGCAAGGCCGCTGTCATGCAGCGCGCGGATAAGATCGGCCGCGAAAATGAACGATCCCTTGAGCACGGCAATGACCAGTAAATCCTTGGTCGGGCCGCTGGCGATGTGCTTGGCCATGTCGCGATTGCGCTCGGCGATCTGCTCGGCGGTATAAAGCGGCTCGATGTTTTTTCCACGGACGACGGGCATTCTTACTCCTGTGCTGCGCCTTGCCGATTTTACCTTTCAGTAAAAATACGAAGACCACGCGTTAGCACAATCAGCGTTCGGACGCACCCGCCTCGACGAAGGAAAGCTTGATCTCAGGCGTTTTTCCACCGGGATGGCGCAACTTTGCCGAAAAACCGTGGCTGAAACCGGGCTGCATCTCCTTCACCGGCGGTTCGATGACCATGCTGGCCACCAGTTGTCCCTTGGCGGCGAAGAGATCGGCGCGGAGGGCCGGCACCTCTTCGAGATTGCCGCCATTGTTTTCGACAATGCCGTTGATGAGCAGAGTATCCATGCCATCCGCCTCCATCGGGGTCACGGTGACATGGGAAATGGCGAGCGGGTTCACCGAAGCGGCAACAGCCGGCTTTTCAGGCACGACCACCGAAAGACCGCCCGAACAGACGAAGACGAAAATCGCAAGCCCCGCCACTAGCGCCGAATAGGCATCCGCCGAAAGACGGGACAATCTGCGGTCCAGCCAGCCGATGAAAGCGAGGCCGAGCACACCGATGGTGACGGGTGGTTTTGCCGCCTGCCGGCGCGCAGCACCGCGATTGTCGTTTCCGTGTTGCCGCGAACGGTTTTCCTTGATGGTGACAAATTCCGCGTCTACCACATCGCGGTCGGGATTTGCCGCCCGCGCCGTGCGGCGCACCGGCGTTTCCGGCATCAGGAGGTCGAAATCGAATGCCGCTTGCCGGCGAGATGAACGGAACATAGCCATAGAATTCCCTGGGTGAGGTTTTCCGGCCCGCAAAACTGGGCATTGCAACGAATCCTGCCAAGTTTTAAATTTAATTGGTTAATGCTTCGCAAAAACGGCTCGCACAGGCTGCCGGATCCGGGTTAAACCCCGACATCCGAACCCCACGCGCCGGCGGCTTGCGAACCACCACGAAACGAAGAGACTGGAAGTCCGTTGATCCATTTCGAAAATGTCGGGTTGCGTTACGGCATGGGACCCGAGATCCTGAGGGACATGACCTTCGATATCCCCAAGGGTTCGTTCCAGTTTCTGACCGGCCCGTCGGGCGCCGGCAAGACGACGCTGCTCCGCCTGCTTTTAATGTCGCTGCAGCCGACACGCGGCAATATCCGCATGTTCAACCGCGATGTATCCCGCATTCCGCGCAGCGAGTTGCCGATGCTGCGCCGCCGCGTCGGCATCGTATTTCAGGATTTCCGGCTGCTCGATCATCTGACGACCTATGAGAACGTCGCCCTGCCGCTGCGTGTGCGCGGCAAGGAAGAGAGCGCCTATCGCAACGATGTGATCGAGCTGCTGAAATGGGTCGGGCTCGGCGAGCGCATCAATGTGTTGCCGGCCATTCTTTCCGGCGGGGAAAAGCAGCGCGCCGCCATTGCCCGCGCCTTGATGGACCAGCCCGAAATCCTGCTGGCCGACGAGCCGACCGGCAACGTCGATCCGCCGATGGCCAAGCGCCTTCTCAACCTTTTTCTGGAACTCAACCGGCTGGGCACGGCCGTCGTCATCGCCACCCATGATTTCGGCCTGATGGACCAGATCGATGCGCGCCGGATGATCCTGACCGAAGGGCGGCTCGACATCTATGAATGAGATCAACCGCAAACAATTGAAGCCGGAAGCGGCGCAGCCGAAGCGCCCGCCCATGCGCATCCGCCCGATGGCGCCCATCCTGCCGCCCTCCAATATTCAGGGCAATGCGCTGATGGTGGTGATCGCCATCATGGCCTTTCTCGCCTGCCTGACGCTGGGCGCCGTCTCCATGGTGCGCGCCACCGCCGCCACCTGGCAGAGCCAGATTTCCCGTGAGATCACCATCCAGATCAAGCCCGAGGACGGGCTGGATATGGATGCGGCGCTGAATAAGGCGCGCAACCTGGCGCTCACCTTCGTCGGCACGCGCGACGGCACCATCCTCGACGATGCGGCGACATCGCGCCTTTTGGAACCTTGGCTCGGCAGCGGTCTCGATCTTTCCGAATTGCCGGTGCCGCGTCTCGTCGTCATCACCATCGACGAAAACAATCCGCCCGATTTCCAGGCGATGCGCGATATGCTGAAGGCGGAGATTCCGCAGGCGTTTCTGGACGACCACCGCACCTGGGTCGACAGGCTGGTCTCCATGGCGAGAACCACTGTCATGATCGGCGTCGGCGTTCTTATCCTCGTCTTTACCGCCATGGTGCTGACGGTGGTGTTTGCGACGCGCGGCGCGCTTTCCGGCAACCGGCATATCGTCGAGGTGCTGCATTTCGTTGGCGCGGAAAGCAGTTTTGTAGCGCGCGAATTCCAGAAACACTTCCTGAAGATCAGCCTCAAGGGGGCGGCGGCGGGCAGCGCTCTGGCCGCGGCGGTTTTCCTTGTCGCCGGTTTCTGGCAATCGAGCACGGTCGCCACGCCGCAGAGCGATCAGGCGAGCGCGCTTTTCGGCTCGTTTTCGGTCGGTCTCGGCGGCTATTTCGGCATTGCCATGACGATGATCATCATCGCGCTTTTGACCACCATTACGGCCCGCGTGACCGTCATCCGCACCATCGACGATATCGACCGCGTCCGCTCCGATCCATCGAAAAGCGACGGCCTTGCATCGTGAGAACACCCCCGGAATCCTGCGGTAGAACTGAAAGCGTCACAAGCCGGATGTAACCTGCAGGCGGTGGACAAAAATGCCTGTTCCTTGCCTTAATCGGCGAGTATTCAGGAGGAATGTTTGTGAGTCGGATGGACCAGGATCAGGCGACAGCGCGACCGGCCAGAAAGGGCCTGTTGTCGCGGCGCGGTCCTCTGCGCCGTTTTATTCGCGGCCTCATCCTGCTTTGCGTCATTGTGCTCGGCGCATTTTCCGGCGGTTTCCTGTGGTTTGCCGATTCCGTCGCCTCCATGCGTCCGCCGGAGGGGGCAAGAGGCGATGCCATCATCGTGCTTACCGGCGGTTATCAGCGTATCGAACAGGCGGTCGGCCTGCTGAGAGACGGCGTGGGCAAGCGGCTTCTGATTTCCGGCGTCAACCCGGCCACCACCCGCTCGCAGATCCGCAAGATGACGCAAGGGTCATCCGACATGTTTTCCTGCTGCGTGGATATGGGCTACAAGGCGATAGACACAATCGGCAACGCCAGTGAGGCGGCAAGCTGGATACGCGACCACAATTATTCCTCCATCGTCGTCGTCACCAATAATTATCACATGCATCGCAGCCTGCATGAATTGCGCAGCGCCAGCCCGCAGACGCAATTCATCGCCTATCCCGTCATCAGCGCCGATCTTGCCCGCACCAACTGGTTCGTGGAGCCGGATGTGGTGAGAACCATGCTTTACGAATATCTGAAGTTCGTGGCGGCGGCGGGACGCGACCTCACCGGCTTCGGCAAGGGCGACGGTCTGCGCAAGGCCGCCGCCGATCATTCCCGGATAAAGACGACAACCGCTTCATCCTGACCGGCGAGAACGCGCTTGCTGCGGCCCCTTGTTTTCGTGTAGGCGTCTGGCATCGGCATCCGGCATCGAGACCTGTCCAAGGCTTCGGAACGGCTGCGCTCCGGGAAGGCTGTTGATGCTCAAGCTGCGCTCTTTTCTTTTCAATACGCTGTTTTATCTCAACCTGATTGTCCGCATGATCGTGCTGACGCCGATCTATTTCATTCTGCCGCGCAAGATCGCCTATGAAATTCCCAAGAACTGGGCGCGATCCAACCACTGGCTGATGAAAACCATCGTCGGCACCACCTTCGAAGTCGAAGGGCTGGAAAACATTCCCGAAACCGGCTGCATCTTCGCGCCCAAGCATCAATCCTTCTGGGACACCTATGCGCTGCTGCCCAATCTTCCCGATCCGGTCTATATTCTGAAGCGCGAGCTTTTGTGGATTCCGCTGTTCGGCTGGTACGCCATGAAACAGCGCATGATCCCGGTTAACCGCGCCGCACGCGGCAAGGTGATGCTGAAGGTGATGGAGCGGGCGAAAGAGGAAATGGCCGCCGGCCGCGAACTCATCATTTATCCCGAGGGCACGCGCCGCCCACCGGGGGCCGAACCCGAATATCGCTACGGCATCGCAAGGCTTTACCGCGATCTGCAGGTTCCGGTCATTCCCGTCGCCATGCATCCCGGCCTGTTCTGGCCGCGCCGGTCCACCATGCGCTATCCCGGCCATTTCAAGGTGCGTATCCTGCCGGCCATCGAGCCGGGGCTGGACCCCGACGTGTTTTTCAAGCGCCTGATCGATGTAACGGAAAAGGCGAGCGACGAGTTGCTGCTGGAAACCGTGCGCAACAACCCGCATTTGCCGCTGCCGCCGACCGCCGTGAAGCGGATCGCCGAACTTCAGGGCAAGGAAACCGCCGCCGGCTGAGCGGCGAGCGCGCCGACATTTTTGGCGATGCTCTCCAGCAGGGAATCGCGAATGCCCATCTCCTGCAGATGCTGCACGGTGTTGAAGACATAATCCGTATTCGGCCCGGACCGGCCCGATGCGGCTGCAACGATGGTCGCCGATTCGGCAACGCCGAGACCGCCGATATATTGCTCATGCGCGGGATCGGCCACATAGGTCACCGCGCTGCTGCGCCTGCCATCGGAAAGCGCGATGGAAACCAGCCGCTCCTTATAGACATTCGTCACCAGTTCGCGCTCGCGCAGATAGATCATGACCGGGTCGCGGTCCTGTCCGCGCACGCGGAAAGCGACGCCAAGGCAGGAGCCGCCGCGCTCCAGGCCGAGAACGAGACCGGGCTTTTCTTCGGTGCCTCTATAAAAGTTGGAACTGATACAAAGCGAGCGCCGATACCCGTGCAGCCGCGCCTGCTGCCGCTCTTCAAAGGCGAAGCCGGGGTTCCACATCAACGAACCGTAGCCAAAGACCCAAAAATCGTCCATATCCCAAGCCAAATCGAAATTGTCTGAAGTCTGTTCATCGGAGATCAATATGGCAGCGTCAAGCCAATCCGGCACCGCCAAAAAATTCCTCTGGCTCGCCATCGCCATCCTCGTGGTCATCGGACTTTATACCGCCGGGTGGTTTTACGCCGCCGACAGGCTGAAGCAGACGGTTCTGAACGTCATTGCCCCCTCGCAGGCGCGCAGCGTCAGCGGCGAATGCGGCGATATCGCCTTCAAGGGTTATCCCTTCCGCATCGGCCTCTTCTGCTCCAAAGTGACGGTGGATGACAAGGAGAACGGCGTTTCCGCTTCCTTCGGCGAACTTCGCTCGGCAGCGCAGGTCTATAATCCCGGCCACATCGTCTGGGAACTCGATTCGCCGGCGGAAATCCGTTCCGCCCATGGCCTGACAATTTCGGCCGCCTGGCAGAACATGCAGTCCAGCATCGTCACCAAGTTGAAGGGCATCGACCGCAGCTCGCTCGTCATCGACGGGCTGAAGGCACAGGCGGTTTCTTCCGTCACCGGCCAGACCATCGATTTGGATGCGGTCAAAACGGAAATGCATCTGCGCCAGAACGGCGCGGATCTCGACGGGGCCATCACGCTCACTGACTCCGCAACCGTCATCAAGGACTGGCCGCAGCTTCTGCCGCGCCTCAACGCCATCGCCGATGTCACCCTTGCCGGCAAGGCGGGCATGGTGGATGGCAGCGACAGTTCGGGCCTGTATGGCGCGAGCGGCGAGCTTCGCAGGCTGGTGGCCGACATCGGCGAGGGCCGCACCATGCGCATCAGCGGCCCCTTCTCCTTCGACAATGAGGGCTATCTCTCCGGCCAGTTCAAGCTGGAAATCGAAAAGCTCGGCGCATGGTCGGACAATGCCAAGCAGGTCTTCCCGCAGCTGCAGTCCACCATCGATACGGCCCGCAAGCTGCTCGGCGCGCTGGCCGGCGGCGGCGACCGGGCATCCGTCGATCTCGTTGTGGATCGTGGCCGCGCCACGGTCAGCGGCTTTATTCCGCTTGGGAAAATCCCGCCGATTTGACGTTTAGCGCCATATTCGACGTCATCCTCGGGCTTGTCCCGAGGATCTGCAACCGGTTGTTTGTGTTGATGTGTTTAGATCCTTGGGACAAGCCCAAGGATGACGAAAGCAAAGCTCTGACACTTTGCCAGCGGTCTGATGGCCGGATCAAATCCGGCCATGACTGTCGCCAGCGGCGATTTATTTCTTCTGGTCCAGCGCGTGACGGCCGAAGTCCGGTGCGTCGACATCCTGGCCCGCCTGCACGATGGAGCGGCGGATGGCGCGGGTGCGGGAAAACAGTTCGAACAGCTTGTCGCCCTCTCCCCAGCGGATCGCCCTTTGCAGGGACGCCAAGTCTTCGGAAAACCGCGCCAGCATCTCAAGGATCGCATCCTTGTTATGCAGGCAGACATCGCGCCACATGGTGGGATCGGAGGCGGCAAGACGGGTGAAGTCACGGAAACCGGAGGCGGAATATTTGATGACTTCCGATTCGGTCACCGTCTCCAGATCATCCGCCGTGCCGACGATATTGTAAGCGATGATATGCGGCAGATGCGACACGATCGCCAGAACCTTGTCGTGGTGTTCGGCATCCATCTCATCCACGCGGGAGCCGAGCGCACGCCAGAAATCCTTCAGCCTTTCCAGAGCCTCCGCATCCGTGCCCGGCAGTGGCGTGAAGATGCACCAGCGGTCGCGGAAGAGACCGGCAAAACCGGCATCCGGGCCGGATTTTTCCGTACCCGCCAGCGGATGGCCGGGAATGAAATGCACATTGTCAGGCATATGCGGCGCCATCTGTGCGATGACCGAAGCCTTGGTGGAGCCGACATCGGTAACGATGGCGCCCGGCTTCAGATGTGGCGCGATCTGCTGCGCAACGCTCTCGGAAGCACCGACAGGCACGGAAACGATGACGAGATCGGCATCCTTCACCGCTTCCGCCGCCGAGACGGTATAATCCGTGCCAAGCGCCAGTTCTTCCGCCCGTTTCAGCGTATCTTCGCTGCGGGTGGAAATGGTCACATGGCGGGCAAGCCCCAGCTCCTTGATATCGCGGGCAATCGACGAGCCGATCAGGCCGATGCCGATCAGCGCGATGCGTTCAAACATGATCTCAGCCATCACGCCTGCCCCATGAACTCGGTGAGGGCCGCGATGACGCCGAGATTGGCCTCCTCCGAACCGACGGTCATTCTCAGCGCATTCGGGAAACCGTAACCACGTACCGCACGCAGAATGTAACCGCGGCGGCTCAGGAACTCGTCCGCATCCGCCGCACGCTTGCCGTCCTGATCCGGGAAATGGATGAGGATGAAATTGGTGACCGATGGCGTGACGGTGAGGCCGAGGCCGGTAAAGGTCGTGACCAGCTTTTCCATCCACAGCGCGTTATGCGCCACCGCCTTCTCTACGAAGGCCTGATCGCGGATTGCCGCAGCACCCGCCGCGATGGCCGGCGCGCTCATGTTAAACGGGCCGCGCACGCGGTTCAATGCATCGATGACAGCGGCCGGACCATACATCCAGCCCACGCGCAAGGCAGCGAGGCCATAGACCTTCGAGAAGGTTCGCGTCATCACCACGTTGCGGTTGCCGGAAACCAGCTCCAGCCCGGCCTCATAGTCGTTCTTGCGCACATATTCGGCATAGGCCGCATCCAGCACCAGCACGACATGTTTCGGCAGGCCGGCCTGCAGGCGGCGGATTTCCGCGACGGGAACATAGGTGCCAGTGGGATTGCCCGGATTGGCGACGAAAACCATCTTGGTCTTCGGCGTCACGGCGGCGAGGATCGCATCCACATCCACCGCGCAATCCTTTTCCTTCACCGTCACCGGGGTCGCGCCCGCACCCATGATCTGGATCTTGTAAACGAGGAAACCGTGTTCGGTGATGATCGCCTCATCGCCAGCGCCCAGATAGACGTGGCAAAGCAGGCCGAGAAGCTCGTCCGAACCGTTGCCGCACATGATATTCGCGATGTTGAGACCGTGCACGTCGGCAATCGCCTGGCGCAGCGCGATCGCCTGACCGTCCGGATAGATTTCCAGATGGCTGGCAGCAGCGCCAAAAGCCTCTATCGCCTTCGGGCTCGGCCCAAGCGGTGTCTCATTGGAGGAGAGCTTATAAACCTTCGCGAGGCCGTCCACATGTTCCTTGCCCGGAACATAAGCGGCGATATCCAGAATACCCGGACGCGGAACAGGTTGGCTAAGCTCTGCACTCATTTGATCGACCTTTGGAAAAGCGCCGGAGAACCCGGCAAAAGCAATGCCGGAGGCATTAGACCGGAATGGGCGCTTTGTCGAGGGTCAGCGCGGCTTTCCTTGGCCTGCGGCAGTGCGGGTGGTGGGCACCCCCTGCGGGGCCAGCACCGGCACAAAAACGCGACGCGAGGCGCGCTGGGTGACGGGCAATCCCTGATAGAGACGCTTCTGGGCTTCCACCACGATGACACCGGAAAAAAGCGGCCACAGCCGGCGGCCGGTATGTTCAAGATAACGGCGGAATTTCAGTATCGGCCGGCTGGTGGTGGGCGGGAAGAACAGCGCCTCGGCGGTGGCGCCCGGCGTGAAATTGGTTTCGCGCAAAAGCGCCGTCAGCTGTCCGCGCGAATAGGGCCTTCCGGAACCGAAGGGCGTATGTTCCATGCGCGCCCAGACGCCGCGCCGGTTCGGCACCACGATCACCAGACGGCCGCCGGGCGCCAGCACCCGCCACAGTTCCTTCAGGCTTTCGCGCGGATTTTCGGCAAATTCCAGCGCGTGCACCATCAAGACCCGGTCTATCGACGCATCAGGCAGCGGCAATTCCTCATCGAAAACCAGCGCCGTGGAAGACAGCTCGCCCGCCGGCCAGTTCACCGCCCCCTGCCCCGCCGGCATGAAGGCGAATGTGCGCTCCGTATCGCGACGAAACCGCTCCAGAAACGGCACGGCATAGCCGAGCCCGACCAGCCGCTCTTCCGGCAAGGGCGGCCACAGCGTCGAAAGCGCCATGGTGATCGCCTGCTCGGCCGAGCGGCCAAGCGGAGAGTGATAGAATTCGCGCAGATCGACGATATCGGTATTCATGGGCGAGAATGTAGCATCAGGCGGTTGGACTTCAAGGCGTCTGCCCTTACATAGAAGGTCAGGCGGGCGATGCGCCGGTTTTGGCCGGCAAATGGAGAGGATAAGATGAAACCTTTGGAAATAGACGTCTTTCTTTGCCGCAGCGACAATTTCGGGGTTCTCCTGCACGATCCCGAAAGCGGCGCGACAGCCACCATAGACGCACCGGAAGAAGGACCTATCCTGCAGGCGCTCGACGGCCACGGCTGGAAGCTCACCCATATCTTCACCACCCACCACCATCAGGACCATGTGGAAGCCAATCTGGCCCTGAAAGACAAGTTCCGCTGCGAAATTCACGGCCCCTACGACGAGGCGGTTGCGATCCCCGGTCTCGACCGTTCGCAGGCCGATGGCGACGAATTCGAATTCGCCGGCCGCCGCGTACAGGTCATCGGCACGCCCGGCCATACGGCGGGACATATCTGTTATTATCTGCCCGATGACGGGCTGCTGTTCGCCGCCGATACGCTGTTTGCCATGGGCTGCGGCCGCCTGTTCGAACGTCCGGCGGCGGATATGTGGCATTCCTTCCAGAAACTCATGGCGCTGCCGGATGAGACCAAGGTTTATTTCGGCCATGAATATACGCTGACGAACGCCCGTTTCGCCCTCACCGTCGATCCGGAGAATGCTGTGCTGAGCGAGCGCGCGGACCACATCGAGAAGGCGCGGCAGGCGAATGAATTCACCATTCCCACCACCATCGGGCTCGAAAAACAGACTAATCCCTATATGCGGGTGGCCGATGCCGGTATTCGCAAATATCTTGGCCTTGAAAGCGCCACCGATGCCGATGTTTTCGCGGAAATCCGCACACGCAAGGACAATTTCTGATGGGAACGGACATATCGGCGCAGGCGATCATTCGCGAACTGGGGCTGGAGCCGCATCCCGAGGGCGGTTTTTACCACCAGACGTTCCGCGATAAGGCGGGCGGTGAGCGCGGCCATTCGACGGCGATCTATTATCTTCTGGAAAAGGGCGACGGCTCGCACTGGCACCGGGTCACCGATGCAGTGGAGGTCTGGCACTATTATGCCGGCGCGCCCATCGCATTGCATCTTTCGCAGGACGGCCGGGAAGTGCAGACCTTCACGCTCGGCCCCGCCGTTCTTGAAGGCGAGCGCCCGCAGGTCATCGTTCCCGCCAATTGCTGGCAATCGGCCGAAAGCCTCGGGGACTTCACGCTCGTCGGCTGCACCGTCTCGCCGGGCTTTGCCTTTTCGAGCTTCGTTATGGCAGAGCCCGGCTGGTCGCCGGGCGATGCGCCGTAATTGCCTCAGCCACCGTATTTCGTCGCGGTAATATAGACCTGCCCCACCCGGGTCGGAATGATCGCATAAACAGGCGCATAGACATCCATGTTGTTCGACTTGGCGAACCAGATCTCCATGGAGATGGATTTCAGATATTCGATGTCCTTGCGCCCCTGCCGATAGCCCGACTTCGGCACATACCGCGCCTTGCAGACGATGGCGTCGCCATTAAAGCCGTTGGTCTTGAACGGCTTGGTGCCGCTGGAGCTCAAAACCAGATCGAGTCGCGATTCGCCGTCATAGATCGGCAGGCGAGTCGGGCAGATGCGGCCGCCCGCGGGAATGATGAGGCCGGAGATCGGATCGAGAACCGAGCGCAGGTCGCGGTCCTTCACGTCCACCCAGTTGTCCGGCCGGGCTTTCGGCTCAGGCTTCACCGTCGTCGATGTGACGTTGCCGTTGCGATAGACGACGTCATAGGTGCGCACCCGCTTGCCGTCCTTATAGACCAGCGAATATTCGTTGGCCTGCAGCCGGTGGCCGCGCTTGGCGCCGGAAACGGTCGTCTTGCCGGAAATATCCTTGAGGATGCTGGCAAGGCCGGCGGCGCTGAAGGAGCCGGAAATCGAATAATTCGGTCCGTCCATGCGAGTCGAGAAACTCGCTTTGGCAATCGGCAAAATGCCGAGATTGATGCTGTATTCGCTTGTGTGGCGCGCTTCGGCGGCGAGCGAGGGGGAGACGCCCGTTAACGCTATTGTCGCGGCCACGAAAATGCTTTTTCCTCTGGCAATCATTTCGATATCACCTTAAAAGAGGCGCGGAAGCGGCCTTATCGGGCGATCATATACGCTGACTTGTGGCAATAAAAAAGCGGATGCCGGTTGAAAACGCCGGAATTTCCTTTCATTTGATCGCGAGCGGCTTGACTGTTAAGTCTCGTCTGACTATAGAACCGCAACTTTCCAATCATGGCCAGTTGGATTGCCACCCCGGTTTTGCCGGTGGCGAGCCAGTGGTGAAACAGACGAAACGAAATAGGTGTACCCATGTCCCGTGTATGCGAATTGACCGGCAAGGGCGTCCAGACGGGCAACAACGTCAGCCACGCCAACAACAAGACCAAGCGCCGGTTCCTTCCGAACCTCTGCCAGGTCACGTTGATCTCCGATGCTCTCGGCCAGCGT
The DNA here is from genome assembly GCF_053522725.1 of Agrobacterium sp. 16-172Ci. Classification (NCBI taxonomy): domain Bacteria; kingdom Pseudomonadati; phylum Pseudomonadota; class Alphaproteobacteria; order Hyphomicrobiales; family Rhizobiaceae; genus Agrobacterium; species Agrobacterium sp. 16-172Ci. Next base: position 18,375 of record NZ_JBNWBW010000039.1, on the reverse strand, counting down.
TTCCGCCTGCGTGTTTCCGCAGCCGCTCTGCGCTCCGTTGAACACCGTGGCGGCCTCGATGCCTTCCTTCTGAAGTCCGGCGAAAACGAACTGAGCATGCGCGCTCGTCTCCTGCGCCGCCAGATCGCCAAGAAGACGGCCGAAGCTGCTTAATAGCAGTTTCGACATCATCTGAATTCAGAAGGCTTGAATGGCTTTGCCGCTCAAGCCTTTTGTTTGTTCCAGATTTTAGTTGCATCGGGTTTGCGAAAACCGTTTGAGACGTTTTCCTCCGATGCTTGGCTCCAACTGGTGGCATCACCCAGGATAAAAAAATGCCCTATCTGCGCTATACGCTCATCTATGTTCTGCTGATGACGCTCGTCGTCGTCGCTTCCAATATTCTGGTGCAATACCCGCTTTCCGGCTCGTTGTTCGGCGTCAATCTGGGCGACCTTCTGACCTGGGGCGCCTTCACCTATCCCATCGCCTTCCTCGTCACGGACCTGACCAACCGCCAGTTCGGCCCCTCCATCGCGCGCCGCGTCGTGCTTGCCGGCTTCGTCGTCGGGGTCACGCTGTCCTTCTGGACATCCATTCCGCGCATCGCCGTCGCTTCCGGCACCGCTTATCTGATTGGCCAGTTGCTGGATATTTCCGTTTTCAACCGCCTGCGCCGCCAGCGCTGGTGGCATGCGCCGCTCGCCGGCTCCATGCTGGGATCGGTGCTGGATACGGCCCTGTTCTTCTCCATCGCCTTTGCGGCAAGCTTCTCCTTCGTCGGCCCCAACGACGCCTTCGCCATCGAAAACGCTCCCATCCTCGGTGTCTTCGCCGTGGAAGCGCCCCGTTGGATTTCCTGGGCGCTGGGTGATCTCTCGGTGAAGGTTCTCGTCGGCCTCGTCATGCTCCTGCCCTACGGCGCGCTGATGAACACGCTGAAGCCGATGCCGGGCGCCGTCAAAACGGGCCGCGTTTGAGGCCGGGCAAGCGCGGATCAAATCGCGCTTGCAAGCCAGCCGTCAGCATTGCAGTCTGTCGTCCGTGGCACAGCGCGGAGGCAGGTCGACATGCAGATCAAGGACGTTATAGACATCGTGGAGGCCGCCAGCGCCACGCTTTCAGGCTCAACCTTCAACGACGTCAATCTATCCGGCACGGTCTTCGACAATGTCAATCTTTCCGGGGCGAGCTTCAATAATATCAATTTGTCAGGCGCGTCGTTCACGGATAACAACATGTCCGGCTGGTCGATCGACGACGTCAATTTTTCCGGTCTGAAACTGACCAACTCAAACCTGTCCGGTGCGCAGATAACGTCATGCCGGATGACCGGCATGAAGATCGACGGCATTCCCGTCGAGGACCTGATGGCAGCCTACAAGGCGGCACAGCAGCAGCAGGCCTGATTTTACTCCACCAGCTTGAATTCCAGCATCAGGTTGCGCTGGAGGAACGAGTGATTGTCATCGGAAACGATGATGAGGCGCGTCGAGCCGTCCGACCCCTTCACCACATCCATGCCTTCCATATTGTCGATCTGGTAGGCCATGCCGGCTTCCATGAGAATTTCGCCATCCACCACCGCACCCGGCTGGATATCGGCCCCACGGATGCGGCGGATGCGCATGCCCACACCTTCAGCGAAATTGAAGCGGCGCTCAAGAAGCAGCAGGTCGCCATTGGGCAGGAACGCGCCGTCCGTCACGTCGAATGACGGATGATGCGTAACGGCAAATGTGCCCTTGCGCGGACCTTCCAGTATGGCGGCGAGAAGATTGCCGTCCGTGTCGATACTTTTTTCAGCCACAACGACCAGAGCGCCGGCGAGCGGCGAATCGGCCGGCGATACCGCGAGAGCCTCCAGGCCGCCATTATGGCGCAACTCGTTGCTGGGGATGAGATATGGCAGGCGGTTGAGCGGCTTTGAGGTGGCGAAGCCCGGATCGGGATAGATATCGATCCTGTGGCGCTGCTCGTAACTGACGAAAACCCTGCCGTCGCGCAGCGCCAGCCCTTCCGCATCCATCTCCATCTTGCGCGGCGGTTCGCGCCCGCTCATGTCCAGCATGGGGGTGATGCGGGCATCGGCAAGCCCGGACAAAGCACCGCGAGCGTCACGCAAGACCCTGCCCGTCAGCCAATGGCCGGTATCCAGCACCGCAACGAAATCCTCCCCATTGGGGCGGAAACGGATGGAGGAGATCGCTCCGAACAGCTTTTCCGGCGCGCTCATCACCATGCCGCCGATAAATTCCAGCTTGCCGAAACGTTTTTCGCTGGTGCCGACTTCGAAAGAGGAGAGCAGACGCACGCTCACCGGTACATCGATGGTGGAAGCGCCGATGGAAACCGGACATAGCGATGCGGCCGCCAGAATGGCGGCCATCGCAAGCGTTTTGCAGACGGAAGAAGCCCGGCCCCGCTTATCCCGCACGACGAACCCTGCGGGACGAACCGGAAGCGCCGCTCGTATCCTCGAAGAGCGCCGCAAGCTGCTCGGTCATCGCGCCGGCCAGCTCGTCCGCATCTACGATGGTCACGGCGCGGCGATAATAGCGCGTCACGTCGTGGCCGATACCGATAGCCAGCAGTTCCACCGGCGAGCGCGTTTCGATCTGCTCGATGACGGCGCGCAGGTGCCGCTCCAGATAATTGCCCGGATTGACCGACAGGGTCGAATCGTCCACCGGCGCACCGTCCGAGATCATCATCATGATCTTGCGCTGCTCGGGGCGGCCGATCAGGCGGTTATGTGCCCACATCAGCGCTTCGCCGTCGATATTTTCCTTCAGCAGGCCCTCGCGCATCATCAGGCCGAGATTGCGCCGCGCGCGCCGCCAAGGAGCGTCCGCCGACTTGTAGATGATGTGGCGCAGATCGTTGAGACGGCCCGGCGATGGCGGCTTGCCATTGGCAAGCCACTGTTCGCGCGATTGCCCGCCCTTCCAGGCTTTGGTGGTGAAGCCCAGAATTTCCACCTTCACGCCCGAGCGCTCCAGGGTGCGCGCCAGAATATCGGCGCAGGTGGCAGCCACGGTAATGGGACGGCCGCGCATCGAGCCGGAATTGTCGATGACGAGGGAAACCACAGTATCGCGGAACTTGGTGTCGCGCTCCTTCTTGAAGGAAAGCGGCTGCATGGGATCGATAATGAGCCTGACGAGCCGGGCCGGATCGAGATAGCCCTCTTCCAGATCGAAATCCCAGGAACGGTTCTGCTGCGCCATCAGGCGGCGCTGCAGGCGGTTCGCTAAGCGCCCGACCGCGCCCTGAAGGTGAGCGAGCTGCTTGTCGAGGAAAGCGCGCAGACGGTCAAGCTCGGCCTCGTCGCACAGTTCCTCGGCGTGAATTTCCTCGTCGAATTCCTGGGTGAAGATGCGGTAATCGACCTTCTCGTTGAAATCGTCGAAGGGGCTGTTGGGACGGCGGGTTTCGCCGGGCGTTTCGGAATCCTCGTCGAGATCGTCGGACATTTCCTCGTCCGACATCTCGGCGCCGTCCATCTCGCCTTCTTCCATCTCCTCCTGCGAGGCCTCGTTTTCATCGGCAGGGGTCGCGTCCGAGCCGGCCTCTTCCTCGACCTGTTCTTCTTCGGTCTCGTTGGTGCGCGGCTGGTCCTCGTTGGATTCCGCTTCCTGGCTTTCCGGCTCGTTATCCTCGTCGCCGAAATCTTCCGCCATCTGCATGGAGGTCAGCATCTTGCGCACAAGCCGCGAAAACGCCTTCTGGTCGGTGATGACGTTCGAAAGATCCTTGAGGTCGCCGGCCGCCTTGTCCTCGATGAAATCGCGCCACAGATCGACAACCTTGCCGGCGCTTTCCGGCGGCTTCTCACCCGTCAGCTTCTCGCGCACCAGCAGCGCAACGGCTTCGGCAAGCGGTGCATCATCCTTGTTGTTGATGCCGGCGAAGTTGGCCTTGGCGTATTTTTCCGTGTTCATGGCATGGATGTTGGAGGCCATGCCCGGCATGCGCAGCGCGCCGATCGACTCCACGCGCGCCTGTTCGACAGCATCGAAGATCAGCCGCGCTTCAGCGCCCTGCGGCGACATCACGGCGTGGGTATCGGCATCATGGCAGGCAAGACGCAGCGCCATGGAATCACCGAGGCCACGCGTGATGGCGATTTCCTGCGCGGTCGGCTTCTTGGAAATTTCCGGCAGGCGCATGCGCTCGCCGGCGAGACCCGGCCGCTCATTGGCGAAAACGACCTCGACTTCGGCATCGCCGGCGACGGATCGCACGCATCCGGCAATCGCCTGACGCAACGGCTCCGTATCGACCGCCGTACCCGGTTTTGCTCTGGAATTGTCGCCGCGCCCTGCCATTGTCTTTCCTGTCATTTGTCGGCGCCTGCGGCACGCGATCGGAAGATCGCGCGCCCCACCGGCGTCTTCAAGTCATCGGTGATCTTCTCCGGACAAGCCGGGGACTATCAGGCGCTGAGAACGATGTTCGCAGCGCTTTCCTTCAGCTCGACGCCGAAAGCCCGCTGATATTGCTCGGCCACCAGCGTGCGCTCCAGCTCGTCACACTTGTTGAGGAAGGTTACGCGGAAGGCAAAGGCGAGATCGCCGAAGATTTCCGCATTTTCCGCCCAGGTGATGACGGTACGCGGGCTCATGACCGTGGAAAGATCGCCATTGATGAAAGCCGAACGGGTGAGATCGGCCACGCGTACCATCTTCGAGACGGTTTCACGGCCCTTCGGATTGTCGAAGCTCTTCACCTTGGCGGCGATGATGTTCACTTCCTGCTCATGCGGCAGGTAGTTCAGCGTGGTGACGATGGACCAGCGGTCCATCTGCGCCTGGTTGATCTGCTGCGTGCCGTGGTAAAGGCCGGTCGTATCACCAAGGCCGATGGTGTTGGCGGTTGCGAAAATGCGGAAGGCCGGGTGAGGACGGATGACGCGGCTCTGGTCGAGCAGGGTCAGGCGGCCGGAGGATTCCAGCACGCGCTGGATGACGAACATGACATCCGGGCGGCCGGCATCATATTCGTCGAAAACGAGCGCCACATTGTGCTGGTAGGCCCAGGGCAGAATGCCGTCCTTGAATTCGGTGACCTGCTTGCCGTCTTTCAGGACGATGGCGTCCTTGCCGACGAGGTCGATACGGCTGACATGGCTGTCGAGGTTGACGCGCACGCAGGGCCAGTTCAGGCGGGCGGCCACCTGCTCGATATGGGTGGATTTACCCGTGCCGTGGAAACCGGAGACCATGACACGTCGGTTGTGAGCAAAACCGGCAAGGATCGCAAGCGTCGTGTCGCGATCGAAAAGATAGTCGGGATCGAGGTCAGGCACATAGGCGTCGCCCTGGGAATAGGCGGGAACCCGCAGATCCGTATCAATGCCGAAAACCTCCCGCACGGACACCGTCGTGTCGGGCAGGTTGGAAATATCAAGGTCGATTTTGCTCATCACGTCTCCAAGGCGGGCGGCAGCCACCCGGCCACATCATCAATCAGGCGGTAAACACATAAGTTGGCTTAGCAGAAACCTGACTGCTTTAACAATTGATATGCTTGAACAACAGCCCGAAAACGCTCTTCCGAACCACGATCGCCACCATTAGCATCAGGATGGTGCTTTTTGACAAGCTCCTTGTAGCGCCTTTTTATGTCTTCCTGCTTTGCGGTGGAAGAAAGACCGAGCGTATCGAAGGCTTTTGCCTCCAGCGTCTTCAATTTTCGGTCCTGCTGCATGCGGGTGCCGCCTGCCCTTGCGCCGCCCGCAAAACCGCCGGCGAAGCCGAAAGGATCGCGGATACGGGCGTTTCCGCTTGCCGTGCCGGAACGCAGCGTAGAGTGCAGCGGGCTGTCGCGCGCCGTCTTGTTGACGCCCACCGTCCAGGTGGGGCGATGGCCGGTGATCGCTTCCTTCTGATAACGGGCGATCTCGCTGTCGGACAGGCCGGAAAAATAATTATAGCCCTTGTTGTATTCCTTCACATGCTCAAAACAGAACAGGAAGAATTGCCCCTCGGCATTGCGGCCGACAGGTGCCCGGTGAATACCCGGCTTGTCGCATCCGTCCCACTGGCAGGTCGGGGCCTGAACCTCAGGTTCCCTCTCCCTTTTCCGGCGCGTGCGGATGCGATCGAAATATTTCGAATCCAGTTTCATGATGCCCTGATTATGGGGTGCGAAAAGCCGCACAACAAGAATTGACAAAGCGGAATGTTGCTGGCTTTTAGGTAGCCCCCTTCAAGACCAGCCAACGAGAATGGAGCCCGTCGCATGTCCCTGCGAGAACGCATAGAAACGAAGCTTCGGGAAAGCTTTTCACCGGAGCGCCTGAGGGTCGTCGATGAAAGCCTGATGCATGCCGGCCACCAGCCGGATATGACCGGCACGGGCGAGACGCATATGCGTGTTCAGATAGTGTCGGAAAGCTTTTCCGGCAAGTCTCGCGTCGAGCGCCACCGGGCGATCAACGCGCTTTTGAAGCCGGAACTCGATGCCGGCCTGCATGCACTGGCGATTGAGGCGGCGGCGCCGGGGGAAGCGGTGCGGTTTTAAACCTCGAGCAAGCCCCCTCATCCGGCCCTGCGGGCCACCTTCTCCCCGGCGGGGAGAAGAAACCGGGCGGCAGCACCGAGCTCAAAGCTCTGACCTTAATCTAAGCTGAACCAACGCTGTCTCGTATGGCATTGCCATCATGGCTTGTTCTTCTCCCCGCCGGGGAGAAGTGCCGGAGCGAAGCGAGGCGATGAGGGGGCGCCCTCACCGTATCGCTCAACATCTCACCCCGGATGTTTTTCCGACAGGAAGGACTGCACTTCGGACGCCGCAACATCATCGGCCACGAAGGACTGGCCGATGCCGTGGGTGAGGATGAAGGTGAGCTTGCCGCCCTTGACCTTCTTGTCCTGCGCGATTGCCGCCATCAGCGTTTCCACCGGCGGCAACTCGCCGGGGATATCCTTCATCGTCGTTGGCAGGCCGACGGCCTTCAGATGCGCTTCGACGCGGGCGGCATCGTCCGGGCTTGCGAGGTTGAGGCGGGCGGAGAACTGGTGCGCCAGCACCATGCCGATGGCGACGCCTTCGCCATGCACCAGCCGCTTGCTGTCGTAATTGGTCGCCGCCTCCAGCGCATGGCCGAATGTATGGCCGAGGTTCAGAAGGGCGCGCACGCCGTTTTCTTTCTCGTCGGCCACCACCACATCGGCTTTCGCCTGGCAGCTCGTCGCAATCGCCTGAATGCGGGCGGGGCCGCCGGTGCGGATTTCATCCCAGTTCTTTTCCAGCCAGAAGAAGAAATCCGGCTTGTCGATCAGCCCGTACTTCACCACTTCGGCATAACCGGCGCGGAATTCCCGCGGGCTCAGCGTATCGAGCACGGCCGTATCCGCCAGCACCAGATCGGGCTGGTGGAACACGCCCACGAGGTTCTTGCCATGGCGGCTGTTGATGCCCGTCTTCCCGCCGACAGAGGAATCGACCTGCGCCAGAAGCGAGGTCGGTATCTGCACGAAGCGCACGCCACGGCGCACGATGCCGGCTGCGAAACCCGCGAGATCGCCGATCACGCCCCCACCAAGCGCGATCACCGCATCGTTACGCTCTACTCTTGCTGCCAGAACCGCATCGCAGACGGTGACCAGATGCTCGAAGCTCTTGGTCTTTTCGCCGGCAGGCAGAGTCAGCGAAACCGCCTCGATGCCATCCGTCTGCAGCCCGTCCATCAGGCCTTCGAGATAGAGCGGCGCGACATGTTCATCGGTTATGATGGCCGCGCGCCGGCCCTTCAGCCGCGCCGAAATTTCGCCGCCCGCACGGCCGATGAGGCCCGGCCCGATCAGAATGTCATAGGCGCGCTCGCCGAGCGGCACATGCACGAGACGTTCATCGGCGTGGATTTCGGAAGGCGTCATGGGGATCAGTCTTTCTGTTCGATGCCGGCTATGGCGGCCAGCACTTCTGTCACGATGATTTCCTTGCGGACATCGCGGGATTCGATGGTCAGATCCGCTTCCGCATAGATCGGATAACGCTTCTCCATCAGGGCCGCCAGCGTGGCTTTGGGGTTTTCGGTCTTGAGAAGCGGGCGGTGGTCGCGCTTGTTGACCCTCTCCCACAACACCTCGAGATCGGCCTTCAGCCACAATGAAATGCCGCCGCGCGTGATGTGCCGGCGGGTATTGTCGTTGATGAAGGCGCCGCCGCCGGTGGAGATGACCTTGGGGCCGCCGCGAAGCAGCCGCTTGATGACCCGCGTTTCCAGCGCCCGGAATTCTTCCTCGCCATAGGTGGCGAAAAGTTCCGATATCGTCATACGCGAAACGCGCTCGATTTCGACATCCGTATCGATGAACGGCACCCTGAGCTGTTGGGCTACCATGCGGCCCACCGCCGACTTTCCAGCCCCCATCAGCCCGACGAAGACGATGTTGCGCCGTCCGAGCTTTGCCCGCGCTTGCTCCCCGAGTGTGGCCGGGACGGATAAATTCGTTTCATTCATAGATTTGAAAGCCCGTTTGGCATGGATATCTGCAAATGTTTACGAAGCGTCAAGCCAAATTGCTGACTGAATTGCGGTGAATCACAATCATCGCCGCATGCGGCATGGAGCGGAGCGGGCATTTTGATCTTGTCGCCGCTTTCGCCGCACCGCATATACGTTTCGACCGCCACCTGCACGGAGCCGCCATGCCCACCCTCTTCCGCTTCACGATGATACTGGCGACCATCGCGGGGCTGATCTATGGCGGCATGGTGCTGCTCGTCATGGTCGTCAAACCGCGCGACCGCGAAGTGACGGTACGCATCCCTTCCGAGCGGCTGAACCCGCCGTCTACCGAACCGGCAAGGCGCACCCCATGAGCGGACCGGCAGGAGGGCGCGACGGCGCGCGGCTGGAAAGTTTTCTGGAAATGATGAGTGCCGAACGCGGGGCTGCCCCCAACACGCTCTCTTCCTATGAGCGCGACCTTGCTGACCTGCGCGAATTTCTCGGCCGTCGCGGCCAGACCCTGACGGAAGCGCAGACGCCTGACCTTTCCGCCTATCTGACCCATCTTTCCGCTCAGGGTTTTGCCGCAACCTCACAGGCGCGACGTCTTTCCACCATGCGACAATTCTATCGTTTTCTCTATTCGGAAGGGCTGCGCGGCGACGACCCGACCGGCATCATCGATGCGCCGAGAAAAGGTCTCGGCTTACCGAAAACGATGAGCGTCGCCGATGTGAACCGGCTTCTTAGCCTTGCCGCGCAGGAAGCCGCCACATCCGGTCCCGGCCAGATGGCGCGCATCCGCATGCATCTGCTGCTCGAACTGCTTTATTCCACCGGCATGCGTGTCAGTGAGCTTGTCTCGCTGCCGGTCAAGGTGCTGCGTCAGGAAGGCCGCTTCCTGATGATACGCGGCAAGGGCAACAAGGACCGCATGGTTCTTCTTTCCCGCGCCGCCATCGAGGCGATGGAAAAATACGAGGCTGCCAGAAAGGCGGTCGCATCGGCGAAAAGCAGGGCGGCCGCTTCGCAGAAAAAACCGGAGACGCTGGAAAGCCCGTGGCTGTTTCCTTCCAACGGCAAGGAAGGCCACCTGCCCCGCCAGGTCTTTGCCCGCGACCTCAAGGACATCGCCATCCGTGCGGGCCTGACCCCGTCTGCGATATCGCCGCATGTGCTGCGCCACGCCTTTGCCAGCCACCTTCTGCAGAACGGCGCGGATTTACGCGCGGTGCAGGAACTGCTCGGCCATTCCGACATTTCCACGACACAAATCTATACACATGTGCTGGAAGAACGCTTGCAAGAGCTGGTACAAACACATCACCCCCTTGCCAAACAGGGCAAAAACCTTGATTAGAGCGACCGGAACCGCCGGATAATCCGGTCAAACCTTGCGCAAAACGATCGGAAACGGATCTCATGCACAATTATCTCGACTTCGAAAAACCTATCTCGGACCTTGAGGGCAAGATCATCGAGCTGAAGAAGCTTGCCGATGAAGACGAGAGCATAGACACCTCGGAGGAGATCAACCGTCTGGAATCGCGCGTCAACGACGCGATGCAGGACATCTATTCCAAGCTCAACGCCTGGCAGAAAACGCAGGTCGCGCGCCATCCGCAGCGTCCGCATTTCGTCGATTACGCCAAGGCGCTGTTCACCGATTTCACGCCGCTGGCCGGCGACCGCAAGTTTGCCGAAGACGCCGCCATTCAGGCAGGCCTCGGCCGCTTCAACGGTCAGCCCGTCGCCATCATCGGCCAGGAAAAGGGCAACGACACCAAAAGCCGCCTGAAGCATAATTTCGGCAGCCCGCGCCCGGAAGGTTACCGCAAGGCAATCCGCGTGCTGGAACTGGCCGACCGTTTCTCGCTGCCGGTGATCACCCTCATCGATACCGCAGGCGCCTATCCCGGCGTCGGCGCGGAAGAACGCGGCCAGGCCGAAGCCATCGCCCGCTCGACGGAAATGTGCCTCAACGTGAAGGTGCCGATCGTCTCCGTCGTCATCGGCGAAGGCGGCTCGGGCGGCGCAATCGCCATCGCCACCGGCAACCGCGTCTACATGCTCGAACACGCCATCTACTCGGTGATCTCGCCGGAAGGCGCCGCTTCCATCCTCTGGCGCGATTCGACCCGCGCCAAGGAAGCCGCAACCAATATGAAGATCACCTCGGAAGATCTGAAATCGCTCGGCGTCATCGACGGAATCATTCCGGAGCCGATCGGCGGCGCACACCGTGCTCCGGAAACCGTGATCGGTGCGACCGGCGATGTCATCGCCAAGGCGCTGGCCGATCTCTCCCAGCGTTCCGGCACACAGCTGCGCGCTGAACGCCGCCAGAAGTTCCTGGATATTGGCCGGAATCTCTAGAGCATTTCCAGTAAAAGTGCGCAGCGGTTTTGCGTCCGGAAAATGCGTCAAAAGAAGGAGTCAGATTGTTTTGGCGGTTCGAAGAAAAGCCGAAACAATCTGACTCCGGCCTTATTTTCCTTGAATATTGCCCCAACTCGGCCATAGTCCGGTCACATCAAAAGATGTATCGGCGGCCGCGGGGCGGGTACGATTTGAGTTAAGAAGATGTAAACGGTTAATACCGTATTTAAAATACACACGGGACGGTGTAGAACTGCCGCCGCTTCGTGCCATCGTCTTTCGGATCAGATCATGCGTTTGACACATTTTGCACTTCTTGCCTGCACCGCGCTCGTTCTTGCCGGCTGCAACGATACGCTCGAAACCGTTGAACGCGACGTCTCCCACGTCAAGAACAAGGTCGATTACCCGCTGTCTCCGGCCATTCTGGCCGAGATCGACAAAAGGGGCATGGACCGCACCTCGCCGATCATGATCCGCATCTTCAAGGAAGAAGGTGCCTTGGAAATCTGGAAAGCCAGGCGCGACAACCGTTTCGAGAAGATTGCCAGCTACGAGATTTGCGCATGGTCCGGCAAACTCGGCCCGAAGGTGAAGGAAGGCGACCGGCAGGCGCCGGAAGGTTTCTACAACCTGACGCCCGCGCATCTCAATCCGAACTCGAAATATTATCTCGCCATCAATACCGGTTTCCCGAACCGCTACGATGCCGCCAATGGCCGCAACGGCACCAATCTGATGATCCATGGCGCCTGCTCGTCCTCCGGCTGTTATTCGATGACGGATGCGCAGATTCTTGAAATTTACGGTTTTGCCCGTGACGCCTTCAAGGGCGGCCAGAAGACCGTGCAGCTGCAGGCCTTCCCGTTCCGAATGACGGCGGAAAACATGGCCCGCCACCGCCAGAGCGAACATCTCGAATTCTGGAAGATGCTGAAGGTCGGTTACGACAATTTCGAAGTGACCAAGCGCCCGCCGGAAGTGAATGTCTGCGAGAAGAAATATGTCTTCAACCAGCAGACGGAAGGCGGCAGCTTCAACGCCTCCGCCCAATGCCCGGCCATGAGCACACCGCCGGCGCTCGTCAGCGCGCTTTCGAGCTACGAGAAGACCTATGATCTCGCCTATGAAAAGGCGATGAAGAAATATGACGGCATGGCCTGGTACGACCCGAGCGAAGCCGAGCGCAAGGCGCTGGTCGCCGAAAAGCGCAAGGGCCGCGAGCCCGCCTATGCCCCGACCGGCTCGGCGCTGAAGGCCGGCAAGCTGATGAAAGAAACGGAATATGCCGCGCTGATGGAGAAGAAGGCGCAGCAGGTGACGTCTTCCTCACCGGCCACGACCGCAACCGCCTCGGCCCTGCGCGGCCCACGCCCTTCGGCTGTCCAGCCCGCCACGGCACCACAATCGAACCCGGCCCCGGCAGCACCGACGATGGTTGCCTCGGCTGCCCCCGCAGCAGCCGGCCAGACCGGAGCTGCCGCCCAGAGCGTTCCGGTTCCGACCATGAACCCGCTTGCCTATTCCGCAGCACCCGCACCCGAAGCGCCGGAAAAGAAGCCATTCTGGAAGTTCTGGGCCAAGGAATGAGCGACACGGCCGAGATCGTCTATGATTTGAGGGGGCTTAAATGCCCCCTTCCGGTTTTGAGAAGCCGCAAGAAACTCGCAACCCTGAAGGCGGGAGATGTTCTGACCGTCGAGACGACCGATCCGCTGGCGGTGATCGATATTACGCATATGTGCAATGAGGATGGGCATAGGCTGGTGGAAACCACTGCGCTGGATAAGGGGCATCGGTTTCGCATTGTGAAGGGGTCGTAGTATACGACGTTTCAACGTCCTCAGCCGTGGTTACCCCCCTCTGTCCTGCCGGACATCTCCCCCTCAAGGGGGGAGATCGACAAGCGGCTTGCTCCGCACATCTTTATCGATGCAGCAGCCCGAAGTGCAGAGCTTGTGAGAAAACGAGCGGTCGCCGCAACTGATCTCCCCCCTTGAGGGGGAGATGTCCGGCAGGACAGAGGGGGGTGAACCACACCCACCGACCTGGACCATCACGACACGCCCTAAAACCGCAACCCCGAAACCGCCAGCGGATTATCCGTCATCGCCTGCCTGTCCGGCCGGTCGATGCCCGGTGCGCTTGTGAAGGCTGCGAACAGGTCCTGCACGAAAGCCTCCGGCAAATCCTTCGTGATCAGCACCATGCGGGTTCGCTGATCAGCCGGGTCCGGCCACGCCGCGAGGCGCTCCGGCGTGTGGAAAATATTCTGCACCCCATGCAGCACCAGCGGCCGGGCCGGATTATCCGACAACTTGACGATGGCCTTCATGCGCAGGAGCTTTTCACCATGTGCCGAGCGCAGCAGATCCACGAACATGTCGATCGCCATCGGGCTGACTGGCTGATCGTGAATGATCGAGAAGGAACGGATAGACGCATCGTGCCGGTTCACATCGTGATGATGGTGGTGGTCGTCGTGATCGCCATGATGGTGGTCATGACCGTGATCATGATCGTGGTGATCGTGTACCGCCTCTTCGCCCAGCCAGCGGCCGACATCGGCATTCTTGCTGCCGGCATCGTAAAGGCCGTTGTCGAGAAGCCCCGCAGCGCTCCACTCGTTTTTGTCGCCATCCTCGATGGTCGCGCGCGGATTGAGCGCTTGTAGACGGGCTGTGAGCGCGGAAATCGTGGCGGCATCGGCAAGCGCGCGCTTGGTCATCACCAGACGGTCAGCCACGGCGGCCTGTTTCACCGCCTCCTGATGATTGTCGAGCGTGGAAAGGCCGTTGACGGCATCCACCACCGTAATCATGCCGTTCAGCACGAAATTCTGCGCGATGACCGGGTTGCCCATGACCGACTGCATGACGGGGGCGGGATCGGCAAGGCCCGTGGTCTCGATCACCACCCGTTTTACCGGCTTCAGCTTGCCTGTCTGGATGCCGTCCATCAGTTCCGCCAGCGTATCCACCAGCTCGCCGCGCACCGTGCAGCACAGGCAGCCCTCCGCCAGCTCGATAATGCCCTCACCAGCACTTTCGACCAGCATGTGATCGATGCTGACATCCCCGAATTCATTGATGATGATCGCCGCATCGCTCATCGCCGGATCCTTGAGGAGCCGGTTGAGCAGCGTCGATTTTCCGGCGCCGAGAAATCCGGTGATGATGGAAACCGGGATGCGATCGCGAGACATGATTTGCCTGTGTGTTGATGGCCGCTCCGGCAGGTCACTGGAAGACACGAAACCCGGAGCCGCATGAAGCTAAAAGAAATCGCCCGCGCCTGGAAGCCGCGAGCGACACTGTAATATCATAACATCATCGACCTGCGAATACACAAACCGCATTGCAACGGCGAGGCTCGGCCTCGAGGCATTCATCGATCATCAGAATGTCGGGCGCGGGATCGGGATCGGCACGTTGGCCAGTTCGCCCTTGCCGGCTCCCTTGGTGGCATTCACCGCCACCGTCTCGCTGCCCGGAATGAGACCGGCGAAGGAATATTCCGGCGGGCGGGTCATTTCCTGCACATAGGGCGAATGGATGACCATGCGGCCAGCCTCGTCGCGGCTTTCGCTGCGCACCTTGGCGGCCTTCGGGTTGCAGATTTCGGCGCTGATATCGTTCACATCGCCGGTATCGCCATAGGGCGCCAGCGCGGCGAGCGAAACGCCTTGGCCCGAAGGCGCCGTCAGCCCCATCTGCAACAGATCGGCCGATTGATCGGTGCGTCCGGCAAGGCTGTCCGCACCCAGCACGACCGTGATGACAGAGCGGCCATTGCGCACGGCCGACGACACCTGGTTGAAGCCGGAGGCACAGATGAAGCCGGTCTTCATGCCATCCGCGCCATCGAAACGGCCAACCAGCATGTTGAAATTGGCGTAGTTCTTCTTGCCGGTGCTGACGCCTTCCAGCGAGAAATAATGGGCATATTCCGGAAACTCGCGCTTGATGATCAACGCCAGCAGCGCCAGATCCCGGGCGGTCGTATATTGTCCCTTGCCGGGCAGGCCATTGGCGTTGATGTAACGGGTGGAACTCATGCCCAGCCGCTGCGCCTGCGCATTCATCTGCGCCACGAAATTATCGCTGGTGCCGCCGATGGTCTCGGCAATCGCCACGGCAATGTCATTGGCGGATTTGATGAGCAGCAGCTTCAAAGCGCTATCCATCGTCAGCTTCTGGCCGGGCTTGAAATACATTTTCGAGGCCGGCTGATCGGCGGCCTTCTTACTCATCACCACTTCCGTCTGCGGGCTGATCTTGCCGGCCTTCATCTGCGAAAAGGCGATATAGGCGGTCATCAGCTTGGTGAGCGAAGCGGGATACCACTTGCGGAAGGCTTCCTGATGGGAAATCACCTTGCCGGTTTTGACATCGACCACCATTTTCGGATTGGCATTTGCCACGGGTGCTGCGGCAACGAGGCCTGCGGTCATGATGGCAACGGCTGCGGAAAGCCGTCTGGCGGCGTTTGGCGATTTAAAAGTCTGTGGCAAGGCTTGTCCTCGAATTCCCGTCTTCGGTCGGGGAATGGCAATATTCACCATATATGTCCTAGCAATGGCAAAGTACATTGATTACGTCAATTATGCGGCGCACTATCCACCACGGAGGATAGGATTTTACGACACGCCGCACCGATGAACCCAGGAATGAACGAATGCCGATTTTGAACAGAGCCGCCGAACTCCAGCAGGAAGTCAGCGAATGGCGGCGTCACCTGCATGAAAATCCCGAGATTTTATATGATGTCGACAACACCGCGGCCTTCGTTGCGGAGAAGCTGAAATCTTTCGGCGTTGACGAAATCGTGACCGGTCTCGGCCGCACGGGTGTGGTCGGGATCATCAGGGGCAATCTTCCGGGCAATCGCACCATCGGCTTTCGTGCGGATATGGACGCTCTCCCAATTTTAGAGGAAACCGGCAAGCCCTGGGCCTCCAAAACCGCGGGCGCCATGCATGCCTGCGGCCATGACGGACACACGGCCATGCTGCTTGGCGCGGCCAAATATCTCACCGAGACCCGCAATTTTGCGGGCTCCATCGCCGTCATCTTCCAGCCGGCGGAAGAAGGGGGTGCCGGCGCGCTTGCCATGGTCGAGGACGGCCTGATGGAGCGTTTCGGCATTAACGAGGTCTATGGCATGCACAACATGCCGGGCATTCCGCTTGGCGCCTTCGCCATCCGCAAGGGCGGCATTATGGCTGCACCGGACAAGTTCTCCATCACCGTCAAGGGCCGTGGCGGCCACGCGGCACAGCCGCACCGCACCGTCGATCCGATCACCATCGGCGCGCAGATCGTCGGCAACCTGCAGATGATCGCCTCACGCAATGCCGACCCCATCCGCTCGGTGGTCGTCTCCGTCACCCGCTTTCAGGCCGGTTCCAGCCACAACATCATCCCCAACGAAGCATTGATCGCCGGCACGGTGCGCAGCCTGGATGAAACGGTGCGCGATCTGGCGCAGGATCGCATCAAGCAGATGGCGGAAGGTATTGCCCTTGCCAACGGCGCGGAAGCGGAAGTCGTTTATGAGCGTTATTGCCCGGTGACCTTCAACCACGCCGCCGAGACCGACCACGCCATCCGTGTTGCCCGCGATGTGGCAGGCGAACCGAATGTCGACCCCGATGTCGATCCTTCCATGGCGGGAGAGGATTTCTCCTTCATGCTGAAGGAAAGACCGGGATGCTTCATCTTCATCGGCAACGGCGATTCGGCAGGACTCCACAATCCGGGCTATGATTTCAACGACGAGGCCATCGCTTACGGCATTTCCTACTGGGTGAAACTGGCCGAACAGCGCCTGACGAGCTGATTGCGGGCCAACGCGAAGAAAGCCGAGGAAGAGATCGACCGCGATGAAGAACGCGGTTGATCCGCAGGCATGGTCAGGTTAAAGAGCAATTCAGTGTCCACGTAGCTCAGCAGGATAGAGCACAGGATTCCTAAGACAAATTGGGGGTTGCGCCCGGAAACGACGCAATCGATCTGCTCAAAGTCGGGGAAAGCTTCGCTGGTCTTCCAGCATGCCAATCCCGAGCCAAGCTCCGGAGAAATCCGGTGAAGGTGTAGAGACTGGATGGGCAGCACCTAAAGGCCGCAAGGCCCATGGTGAAGGGACAGTCCAGACCACGAACGTCTTGCCGGCAAATGGCGGGACGGCGGCGAAAGCCGAAGCGGTATGAATCCTGGGGTCGGAGGTTCGAATCCTCTCGTGGACGCCAATTCCTGCAAAACCCAGCAAAAAAACAATGTTATAGTTGATTACGCTCCGTAGGTTTGTCGCTATTTCACTTGGTCAGGTCGAAATGCTCCGATAGGTGTGTCCTCAATCGAGAAAGGGAACAATTCGGCCAAGCGCCTTTCTAGCTACGTTACATTTGGCCCAGAATCGGCGATGCCAAGGTGAATGGTGATCCCGAGTGGTCTTCCATATATTGTCGGCAGACGATTCTTTTTCTGAGTGCCGCTATGGAAACCTCCCTTTATCAACCTGTGAAAGCCTTTCTTGAAAAGGCCGGCTATATGGTGAAGGGAGAGATCGCCGGTTGCGACCTCGTGGGCATACGGGACGATGATCCGTCCGTCATCGTGATTTGTGAACTGAAGCTGACGTTTAACCTCGAGTTGATTCTCCAGGCGGTTGATCGAGCATCGATATCGGACGAGGTGTGGATCGCGGCGAAAATGTCTGCCCGCGGCAAAGGGCGGGAAAAAGACAAGCGTTATCGCGATCTTTGTCGACGGCTGGGGATAGGAATGCTCGCTGTCTCGGAAGGCGGCCATGTCGACGTCATCGTGAGTTCGATATCCCCGATGCCGCGGACAAATCCCAAACGGCGCTCGCGGCTTGTGCGCGAACACCAGAGACGCAGGGGTGATCCCGTCCTCGGCGGTAGCACGCGTACGCCTCTCATGACGGCATATCGCCAGCAAGCGCTTGGATGTGCGAAAGCCTTGGCAGAAGGGCCGTTACGCGTTCGCGATGTGAGATCGAGCGCTCCCGATGCCGGCAGGATATTACTCTCGAATGTGTATGGCTGGTTCGAGCGGATCGACCGAGGCATCTATGGCCTGACCGATGCGGGCCGCGAAGCGTTGATGCGTTGGCCGATATGAATTGGCGAATTAGTCGCTGTTGACCGGATCAGGATACCAAGGCGGTATAAATCGTGTCGGATGACATCATCCGTTTGTGAATGTCCGCAATAGAGCCGCTCGCGCGGCATTCGTCGATGACCACACTTCGTGATCCGAAAAATCAAGAATTCGACGAAAAAATTTCCGATTTTAATAATTCGCCGGTGAAATCCGGTCATTTTCGCTTTCGCAGTCAACGGTGACTGCGGAAAATGGAGCAAGCCATTGAAATATCTGGCAACGACCTGCCTCGTAAGCGAGGTTGCTAAACCACGCCCAAAGCCCCACG
Source organism: Agrobacterium sp. 16-172Ci (assembly GCF_053522725.1). Taxonomy (NCBI): domain Bacteria; kingdom Pseudomonadati; phylum Pseudomonadota; class Alphaproteobacteria; order Hyphomicrobiales; family Rhizobiaceae; genus Agrobacterium; species Agrobacterium sp. 16-172Ci. The sequence continues at coordinate 98 of NZ_JBNWBW010000039.1, read as the reverse complement.
TGACCTGCCACTGAAGTTTCATCCGGCTGCGATTAGAGCCTCGGCTGTTTTTGATAAGCCAAATGGCGTGGTGGGAGCAACCGGCGGAAACGCGAAGC